>CAYJKC010000016.1:0-42303 GCA_964370675.1 uncultured Desulfovibrionaceae bacterium | reverse complement strand
CTGACTTTGTCAGCACTCTAAAAGCCCCAAGTGTTCATTAACACTTGGGGCTTTTTGGTGGATTCTTACTCAATAGTTACAAACTCTTTTCAAGAGTTGGCGGCTATGCCTCATAAAATGCAGTATACGCAAGTGTTGTGGCAAAAATATCAACACAACTTGCCAATTCAAAAGGGCTATGCATAGATAATACAGCAGGACCACAATCAATAACATTCATACCATAACTTGCTAAAAACAAAGCAACTGTACCACCACCGCCAAGATCTACCTTGCCACACTCAGCCATTTGCCAAGGAATGGAGTTTTTATTTAATATATTACGCACAAAGCCCACAAATTCAGCATCAGCATCATTGGCACCATATTTACCGCGTGAACCAGTAAACTTCGAAAAACATGGTCCAAAGCCAAGTTGGGCGGCATTTTGTTTTTCATGAACTTCTTGCCAATCGGGGTCAATGGCGGCTTGCACATCAGCAGAAATAGCTCGGCTATTTAACAAGATATGCCCAAGTTTAGTTTGTTTTTCCCAAGCTTCACGGCAATCATCTAGTGCAAATTCAAAAAAGCGCGAATTAGCACCGGTCGCTCCATCTGAGCCAATTTCTTCTTTATCCCAAAGAATTAATGCCGTAGTATGCTGATTATTTTTTGTATTTAAAAAAGCCTCAAGAGCTGTAAAAACGCAAATGCGATCGTCATGTCCATAACCACCAACCATGGCTTTATCAAAACCTACAAAGCGCGCAGGACCAGCAGGCACAGCTTGAAGCTCTGCAGAAATAAAATCTTCTTCGTTAAGATTATATTTATCATATAAAATTTGTAATAATTTATGTTTAATAGGATCTTTAACCGCCGCATCTTTCTTAGCATTTTTAGCTGAAATATGTGGACTATGCCCCAAGATAATATTTAACTTTTCTGCCTCAAAACCGTCGGCTATGGTTTGTGTAACATGCTTTTGGGCTAAATGCGGCAATAAGTCTGAAATACTAAAAACAGGATCTGATGCATCTTCACCAATGGTAATATTTATGCTTTTACCATCCTCACGCACTACAACACCATGCAATGCCAAGGGTCGCGCCAACCATTGATATTTGCGTATACCACCATAATAATGAGTTTTTGCTTGGGCAACACCTGGTTGTTCAATAAAGGGTCTTTGCTTAAAATCAAGGCGTGGTGTATCGGCATGAGCACTAATTAAATGAATACCAGAGCTTAAGGGCAAGGTACCGCGCTTAACAACCAAGAGAGCTTTATTCCTAAAACTTTGCAAAGCTTTGTCCTTATGCACACCCTCAACAAAACCATGAGCGGCAAGGCGTTCTAATGCATAATTAATGGTTTCACGCTCGGTCTTGCAACGGCTTAAAAAATCAATATAACGTGTGGCAAGTTTCATAACAGACTTTTGCCCACTGCTTGAGCTTGCATATTGCTCCCAGCAAGATTTTGGTTTGTATTCTAAGTTTTGATCAGTCTTTTTCATATTAATTCCTTATATTTTATTTAGTTCTAGAATTATTTAAAGCATAATTTAAGACATCAATTACCAAGGCAATATCAGCATCAAACAAAGTTCTAGGGTCAAGACAAAAACAATCTTCTTCTAAACGTCCAATAAGTGGCGGGTTAGTACATAAAAGCTTTTCTTTAAGCTTAGTTGCTGACATATTTGACGGTTTTAAACAAATTAATGTGGTTGGTAAATCACGCTCAGGAAAAGCACCACCTCCCACACGCGATACTCCATCCATAAGAGATATATTTATATCCTTTGTTAAAGCCTTGCTTAACTTAGCCTGTATTTGCTTGGCGCGTTTGGCTAATTCTTGTGCAGAAGCAGTAATCATGCGCAAAGTTGGAATTTCTTTTAAGGCATGCTCAAGATCAGTGTAAATGCGCAAAGTGGCTTCAAGGGCTGATAAAGTAAATTTATCACAGCGCAAAGCACGGTGTAGCGGATTAATGCGCATACGATCTAATAAATCTTTTCTACCAACTATAATACCAGCTTGAGGACCTCCAAGCACCTTATCACCTGAAAAAGTAACTACGTCAGTTCCAGCCTTTATGGCAGCTTGTACTGTTGGTTCATCAGGTAAACCATAAGGGCTTAAATCCACCAAGGAACCACTACCAAGATCTTCAATCACTGGTAAGCCATATTCTGTACCAATACTCACCATTTCTTCTAGGCTTACTTGTTTATGAAAACCCACAACACGATAGTTAGACGTATGTACGCGCAATAAGGCTACGGTATTTTCATTAATATTTTCCACATAATCCTTTATATGTGTGCGATTTGTGGTTCCCACTTCACATAAAACAGCACCACTACGCTTTAATACATCGGGGATGCGAAAAGAACCGCCAATTTCTACCAATTGCCCACGCGAAACAATAACCTCACCACCCTTACAAAGCTCATCTAAAACTAATAAAACCGCGCAAGCATTATTGTTAACAACCATGGCAGACTCAGCTCCAGTCACTTTGCACAGCAACTTTTCAACCAAACTTTGACGGCTACCACGCCCCCCAGTATTAAGGTCCAACTCAAGATTAGTATAATTGGCAGCAGCATTGGCCACAGCCTTAGCTGCGGCATCTGCTAAAACTGAACGCCCCATATTGGTGTGAATTACCACACCTGTTGCGTTTATAACTTGACATAAACGTGGTTTTGTAGCTTCAACAACATAGGGCACAAGGCGTGACCAAAGGGCCTTTAAAGTTAAATTATCGGCATTATCTTCCTTACCATTTTTTATATCAGTACGCACAAGATCTAAAAATTCCACCACAGCATCTCGCAACATAGGTCTTGGTGGGCGCGGATAATTGGGGCAATTATCTAACTCACTCTCTTGTTTAAGCAATGGTAAGCTTTGAGTTTTATTATATTCTTTTTCTAAGGCTATGAGGCAAGCATCTACCGAAGGTAAAGCACGAAAAAGTTGATTCATCATTCACACCTTATGATACATAATTAAGATTACCGTTTTTATTCTGCAGCATATAATGAGGATACATTTTATAAAATTCACCCAATAAATAAAGCGAACCACAAATAAGAACTGGATTTTGCTTCATATTTTTAAGGTCTTCGCTTGCAAAATCTAAAGCCTGTTGCAGACTTGGCATAGTATAGATTGCTTTTTGCCTAGCAGGGTCAAGTTTTAACTTTATATCCTCAAGCTCAGCTGAAGATAAAGCACGTTTATTACTCTGTAAACCCACAATTATTAGTGGACATTTTTGAGAAATATTATGTAATTTAGCAAGCATTGGTATTATAGCTTGAATATTTTTATCCGCAAGGCATGAAAAAATTATACAACTGGGAATAATGGCATCTTGCAACAATGAAAAACATAATTTTTCAAGACCTTGAGCATTGTGAGCCCCATCAAGCAAAATATAAGCTGGCAAAGTTTTTTCTTTTGTTTCAATATATTGAAATCGCCCTGCTAAGAATGCCTGCTCTAAACCTTGGATAATTTTTAGCTCATTATTGTCACAAGCTAAACGCAATGCCACATCTTGCCACGCTTCAAGCGCAAGCATGGCATTATCTTCTTGATGAGCGCCTTTAAGACCAAGCTCTACATTTTTTGGTAAATTTTGCGTACTAAGCATAAGCTTTGCATTTTTTTCACTTGCTACTTGCTTGAAGATATTAAGAACTTTATTATCTTGTTCTACACAATAGACATTAATACCAAAACTTATGGCTAAAGCTTTTTGTAAAGCTATAGCACTTAAACTTGAACCTAAAATAGCCTCATGGTCCATAGCAATAGAACTCACACAAATAATATCCTTAGTGATGGCCGTGGTTGCATCAAGCTTGCCACCAAGTCCAGCTTCTAAAATAATAAAATCTACTTTATTTTGCACAAATGCATATACAGCTAAAACTGTAATAAATTCAAAATAAGTAAGCTTTCCTAGCTGCTTATAGATATCGTTTACGAATGTAACAAAGCTTGCTTCATCCACTGCTTGACCATTAAGTAAAATGCACTCGCGCACAGATAAAAAATAAGGGGAAGTGTATAAACCACAGCTCACTCCATGCGCCCTTGCTATGCTTTGCAAAAAAGTAGCGGTAGACCCTTTGCCATTGGTTCCCACAATCTGCACCACCGGACAAATAATATTGGTTAAATTTAAAACGCGCAAAGCTTGCTCCATACGCTCTAAACCAAAATCCATTGCATATGGATCAAGCTCATCTAAAAAATTTATTACTTGTGCATAGCTTTTAAACATGTCACTTTTTAACAAAATAAACAAAAGTTGTCAGCATTTTCTCTATGCTAAATACTATATTTATTACATCTTATAGCTTGATAGTAGATTATTATAGTATAGCATCTAATACATGCAATTATATAGATATTATATATAAAAAATTTAGAGATTTTTATAAAAAATATTATATTAATATAATCAAATGGATACAGCGTAAAAACTTTGTAAAACTGCCAATTCTAAGCAAAATCACGCTTGCCCCTAAGCCCAGCTTGCAGTATAAGAAATTAATACTTAAACCATGCTATGAGTGGTATATAAAAAGTTTTTTGAGGTATACATGACATTCAAACCTAATACCTATATATGCATTTTGACAGTGATTTGTAGCTTATTTTTAAACGGCTGTGCCAGTAAATATGGTGCACAAACCACAGACGTAAGTTATTACCCTGCTTGCTATAGACCTATTAATGATTTGCGCATTGATGAAAGAAATGTTGATGACAGCACCATGACCGGAGCTGCGGTCGGGGCTTTACTTGGGGCACTCATTGGCGGTCTTTCTACTGGCAAAACTGAGGGTGCTGTTGTTGGAGCAGCAGCCGGTGGTGCTGTTGGTGCAGTTGGTGGCCATGCCTATGGTACATCAGAGGCTAAAAAGCGTGACAGAGAATTTTTTGCACGATATGCCGGGCAACTTGATGCAGAAACAGCCCAAATGAGCAGAGCCAATGCCGCAGCAAAAATTGCTGCCAAGTGTTATGATAGAGAGTTTAAGCGAGCTGTTAATGATGCACGAGCAGGCAAAATTAGCAAAATTGAGCTTACCAATCGTTATGATGAAATTCGTGCCGGACTTGAAGAAACATCGCGCATTTTAAGGGTAACTTCCAATAATATGCATGAAAAAGATGCTCAATACAAACAAATTATGGCAGAAGAAACCAATGTGTACGACCCTGTTTATGCGTCTGAAAAACCTACAAGAAAGCCTCAGGCTACACCCAAAAAACAAAATCAAGAGGTGCAAAAAGCAGCCACAAGTACAAAAAAATGGCAAGCTACAAAAAAGGATTTAGACTCAACTAAGCAGGATTTAGATGCCCAAATTCAAAATAATGACCGCATTCTTGAGGCTGCGCTTAACGGATAATTTTTCTAACATTATGGATACATAAATATGTCGCAAGACCAAGAAGCAAAAAACAACGCACCAAAAGACCCTCAACACCATGAGTCACAAGCGCAGGAAAATGCTAGCTCATGGTATGCAAAACCATGGTTTTGGAGTGCTCTAATTGTTTTGCTATTATTGGCTCTGTTAGCATGGATTTTTTGGAAACAATGGCAAGCAAATCTTGCTTTAGAAGCTGCCATGCAAGAGCGTTTGCAAGTGCAATTAAACGAAAATGCAAATATTGAAGCAAAGCTTAAAATTTTGCGTGATATGCTTAATCAAGATCCATGCATAATTAAAGAGTTTTTAGGAACTGAAGGAGCAATTTTACTGCAAACACCCCCTTCAATTTCCCCTAATATTGCTCCTGCGCCCACTCAAAAAACAAAGAATGTTGATACAACTCCTAAAAAAACAGAAGCAGAAGCACCACCACCTAAAGCAAGTGATCCAAACACAAAAGAACCATCTAGCACTGTACCTAATAATTCCACCAACAATGCTTTGCCTATAGCTCAAAATATCGAGCAAGCTACTGTATTAATAATTAATGATAGTTCTAATGGCATGAAAACAGGCACAGGCTTTTTCATTGCACCAGGTATAATTTTAACCAATGCCCATGTAGCCCAAGGCAAGCAAGATAAAATTTACGTTATTGGCAAATTTACAGAGCTTGTAAGTAGTGCAAAAATTTTAGCAGTTAGCAACACTAAAGGCAGAGATTATGCAGTACTACAAGTACCTATTAAAAGCATTGCCCCACTGCATTTTGATTTAGATGTGGCAAGAACACAAAAAATTAGCGCATGGGGATTTCCCGGTGCTGTAACAGATATTGACCCTAACTTTAGAGCTTTATTAAAAGGAGAAGCAGTATCCGCTCCAGAGGTAGTTTATTCTGAAGGATCAGTTAGCGTAGTGCAAGACCAAACCCCACCTATTATTTTTCACACTGCTGTTGTATCACATGGCAATAGTGGTGGCCCATTGGTCAATGAAAATGGTAATGTAGTTGGTATTAATACATATATAAGCCTAGACAAAAAATCATATCGCCAATCAAGCATTGCCATAGTGAGTAAGGATATTGTAAATTTTTTACAATCCCACAATATACCCTTTACCCTTGCCTCTAAGGAGTAGTTATGGCTGGCGCATTTATTATTACCACCAAGCGTAGCCTCATGCGTCCCTTAGCAAATCAAGGAATTTTTGCCACCGATTGCTATCATCAAATAAATGCCATGCTCACCCAATTAGGGTCAGCTCACAAAGCCCTCTTAGCAGAGCCAGTACATAGTGGTGACAGCGTTGACTGGTATGCTTGCATGCAAGGCGATACAGTGCCAAAGCCACTAAGTGCACTTACTCCAGAAGAACGCACTAATGTCTTACAAAATATAAATACTTTAGCTCAAGATATCAGCACTAAAGCAAACAGCCTAGCAACTAGTAGTGATGGGCAACATGCTCTTTCTGGCGAAATTTTAAAACTAGCTTTGCAACATCCCAATGAAGATGATATTTGGGTAATTGATAATCAACCCATAGTGGTTAATTGGGGTTTTGCACCAGGTACTGTGGGCGCACAACCTCAAGACTTAACCCGTCTTGGAGCCGTTGCCACAGCTATACCTATGACAAATCAAGTGGCAGCACCTCTCCCTGCACAATCTGGCTCTGGTTGCCTTGGTTGGCTTTTGCCATTGCTATTACTCTTGCTTTTACTACTCTTACTACTCAGTGCGCTTGGGCTTATTCCATTTAATTTACCTGCTTCATGCCTACCCATAGCCACAGAACATCCAGAGTTAAATCAAGCAAAAGCTAAAGAAAACACCTTAAACAACGAATTAGCTGCACTTTATGCATTATTACAAGAAAAAGCAGAGCTTTGTAAGCCCATTGAACCTGCTAAACCAGTACCACCTGTAGTAGAAGAACCACCCGTGGTAGAAACACCAAAGCAAGAAGCCATGACAGAACCTCCTATGATTGTAGAGCAACCTAAAGAAGATCCCATACAAGAACCATTTATTGCTATGACTCCCAAGGAAGAACCAAAGCCAGAACCAAAACCAGAACCTAAGCCAGAACCAAAGCCTGAGCCAAAACCAGAACCTAAGCCAGAACCAAAGCCTGAGCCTAAACCTAAGAAGGATGATCCATTAAAAATTCCTGAAGATGCTCGAGCTAAAAATGATGTAAGCTTTCTTGAAGGTTGCTGGCGCAGTGAAACCGGACTTTATAATTCACGTACACGCAGACCCATTATAGCTGAATATTGCTTTGACAAAAATGGTCAAGGTCGTCGCCTTGTGCGTCAAGATGATGGTTCTGTTTGTTCTGGTGGTGTTCAAGCCCACTTTGATAATAATGGAACCTTAGTGATGGATAGTGTGCAGGCGCGCTGCCCCGATGGCAATGCCTATGTGCCACAAAATGTACAATGCAAAGGCAATGATAATTCCACTTTCTGCAAAGGTAAGGAAAAGGGCGGCAGATCAAGCTCTTGGGATGCAGGTTTTTATAGGAAGTAATATGAAAAATACAGCTGTAAGTATTATACCGGGTGGTTGCCCGCAGTTTTTAGATTTTAGTGTTAACATTGCTGACCTTCCGCGCATACGTCGCTATTTTCGTGAGGAAAAAAGAGCAGACCAAGGCGCTTCTGGTCGTTATGCACATTATTTGCGTTGCTTAGAACAAGATGCAGATAACTTCGTTGACCAAATTACCGGTGATATTTGCGATTATGCATATGATATGGATATACGTCGTGTTCTTGAAATATGGCAAAATGAGTGGATTCCACTACCTTTTTTGCGCACGCGCGAACAAAATTGGCCAGATGGTGGAGAGCGCTTTGAATGCGGTCCATCTAACTGGGCAAGGGCAAGATTAAGCCAAAAAGATGATGTATCTTTACATTTAACCATTGTTTTTGACACTAATATTGAATTGCCACCAGATCAACAAGGTAGTAATAATACAAATAACACAGAACATTACCATGCCCTATGCCCACGCGATGTTTCTGCCCATGGTATGTTTGGTTTAGCTCATCATGTACGTGACAATGCATGGTTTTTAAATGCCCCTTGGGTCGATGAGTGGTTGCTTAATATATATGATAATTACCGTAGCAAAAGACATCGTGGGCGTGGTTCTTGGCGAGATGATAACGATAATGTATTGGAACATTTAGCAGCTTATTTAACTTGGCTTGAGGTTATTCGCTTTGCCATTCAAGGTTTGAGGGTCCAAGTTATAAACCCAGAGCGTGACCAACCTGTTGAGGTTGACCTTATCTTAGATATTGGTAATTCACGCACAACTGGCATCTTGGTTGAAACCCTGCCCCAGCGCATAACAAATTTAAATGATAGCTATTTATTAGAATTGCGTGACATTAGTAAACCAGAAAATATATATAGTGAACCTTTTGAAACCCGTATAGAATTTGCCGAGGCCCAATTTGGTAATGATGCTTTAAGTCGTCGTTCCGGTAGGCGTTTGCCGGCATTTACTTGGCCTTCTGCTGTGCGCATAGGACCAGAAGCTGCACGCCTTGCAACACATACCATATGTGCAGAAGGCACTACCGGCATGTCTAGTCCTAAACGATATCTATGGGATGAGCGCCCATGGCAGCAAAGCTGGCGTTTTAATACAGGAGGTTCTCGTGAACCCATGGTGACACGCGGCTTATTTGCAAGGCAAATTAACCGCGAAGGAACACCTTTAAGCTGCTTTGATGACCCCTTATTTAAGCGTTCCTCTCAGTTAAGAAAGCAAGAAAGAGAACCAGCCTTTGAATCTCTCTTTACCCGTTCATCCCTTATGCTCTTTATGGTGGGAGAAATTATTAGCCAAGCTCTTGTAACCATAAACGCACCTTCCACAAGAGCAAGACGTGAACTACCAAATATGCCACGACGTTTGAGGCGTATAATTTTTACTGTCCCAACAGCCATGCCCGTAGCAGAAAGGCGCATATTTAAACGCTGGGTGGCTTGGGCTGTGCGTGTGGTTTGGGAGGCCCTTGGCTGGTCCACTTACTACGTTGGGGTTAAGGCAAAGGTTCAATCGGCACCGTCAGATTATCGCACAAGTCCACAAGTGCGTTGCGATTGGGATGAAGCAAGCTGCTCTCAATTGGTATATATTTACAACGAATTAGCAGTAAAATATCATGGTGATGCGCATCATCTATTTGAACTACTTGGTAAAAAACGCTTAAAATATGCTGATAAACCCTGCATGCGCATAGCCTCCATAGACACAGGCGGTGGCACTATGGATTTATCCATAACCACTTATGAGCTTTCAAGTGCTAAAAGTGAAACCGCTAGAATTGTTCCTCATATGGAGTTTCGTGACGGCTTTAACATTGCCGGAGATGAAGTTCTACGCGATATGATTTCTCAACATATTATACATGATATAACTAAAGCACTAAGCCAAGCCGGAGTTGCCCAACCTCGTGCTATTATAGAACAACTTGTGGGCAGGGATGCCATTGGTATATCTAAGGAAGCTCGCAACTTACGCGCACGCTTTGTACGCCAAATAGCCGTACCCCTAGCCCTTGGTATGCTTAGCCTTTGCGAAATTATAAACCAAGACAAAGCTCAAAAAAAATTTAACACATCCAATATTTTCAGTTGCCGCCTTGGTGATTTTTTTGAGAAAAAGTCTTCTTCTGAAGAACACGAAAACATTAATAATGCTAATGCATTTCACTTTCTTGATGGCATAAATTTGCCAAAAAACTTTTTCCACCCCCTACCCCAAGTTCAGGTTATTAATAATATAGAAGAAAATGTTCAAAAGCATTTGCCAGCAGGAGCAAGTTTTTCCTTACTTGATGTAGAGTTCCGCATTAATCCTGCTGCCATTGAAAATACCATTCGCACAACTTTAGGTACTGCCCTTGCAACACTTTGTGAAGCTGTGCATATGTATGATTGCGACGTGCTACTTTTAACCGGTCGCCCCAGTGCGTGGAGCGGTATTATAGCACCTGTGCTTGCAAAAATGCCTGTATTACCAGATAGAATAATTCCCATGCGTGAATATCATGTGGGCAACTGGTATCCTTTTGCCGATGCCAAAGGCTGCATTACAGACCCCAAAACCACAGTTGTAGTGGGAGCAATTCTATGTGCTTTAGCCGAAGGTCATTTAGAGAGTTTTTCCTTTGATGTTAATAAATTACGACTTTCATCTACGGCTCGCTATATAGGAGAGCTTGATACTACAGGCAAGCTCTTAAAGCCCAAAATTTGGTTTAATGTAGACATAAATAACATCGAAGCCATTGAACATGAGCATACGATTGCATTTAGTACTTTATTACCCATAGGTTATCGCCAAATTGATGCAGAACGCTGGCCAACCACGCGCTATCATTTGCTAGATTTTAGTAGTGAAGAAGCACGCAGCCGTGCTGCTGGGCGCACGCCATATCAAGTAAGCATTAGCCTCTATGTTGCACCTATGGAAGATGATATCTACACCACTCAAGATGAGCGTGATGAAGGCGAATTTAGCATTGTAAATATTATTGATAATCAAGGCGCCAATGTAAAAACAAGTGACCTTGAAATTCGCTTGCAAACTATGCAAATTGATGAAGGCTATTGGTTAGATACCGGTATAATTAACATGACTTAGCCCTAGTAAAATTTGTTAGGAGAATATATGCTACAAGAAGATATGCAACTGGCAAGCACTTGTCAGGCTTTGCAAGAAAATACAAAACAAGCCCTTGAATGGATTAGCCATAATCGCGAAAATGTGGGCTCTGAGTTTGAAAGCTTAAATGCAGAATTACGCCGTGCTGGGCGCATTTATAAAAAATGCGAAGTGGCAGCTTTGCGCAAAATGTGTGTAGGTGTGTTTGGTCCTAGTCAATCTGGAAAATCATATTTAATTTCAGCTTTGGCCAAGGATAGCCAAGGCGCACTTATGGCAGATTTTAATGGCATTAGTCACGATTTTATAACTGAAATTAATCCTGCGGGAGGTAAGGAATCAACCGGTCTTGTAACTCGTTTTACCACTACCCCGCTGCCTAACTTGCCTCAAGGCTACCCCATACGCCTGCGCTTATTAACAGAATGTGATGTGGTGCGCGTGCTTGCCAATACTTATTATGCCGATTGCGAACACAAGGAAACACCAAACCAAGAAGCTATACTTACTGAACTTATAAATATTGAACCCCAAAGCACCAGTCAAGCCCAAAGCATTAATAGTGATGATGTAGAAGATTTACGCGAATATATATATACCAACTTTGCTTCACGCCCAAGGGTGCAACTTTTGCAACGTATTTTTTGGCAAAGGGCCATTGAACTTGCCCCAAAACTTAATTTACAAGGCAGAGCTAAGCTTTTTGCTCTTATTTGGGATAATATACAAGAATTTACCGATTTATATCTTATACTATGTAATGCACTAGAACAATTAGGCAATGCCACAGAAGCCCATTGCCCCCTCGAAGCTCTTATTCCAAGAGATTTAAGTATTATTGATGTGGCTTTATTAAAAGATCTTGCCAGTGCAAATACAAATAATACTGACATGTTACCCATTATGGGCAGCAATAATCAAGTCACACAATTGCCGCGTTCTATAATTACAGCCTTAACTGCTGAAATCACCATTTATATGCGTGAAAAACCAGATGACTTTTTTGATCATACTGACTTGCTTGACTTTCCAGGGTATCGTTCACGCTTAAAGCTTGAAGATGTAAGCAAAGAATTAACTAGGCAAGGTATGCTTGAAAATCTTTTCCTGCGTGGTAAAGTAGCTTATTTATTTGAAAGATATTGTGCAGAAAAAGAATTAACCAGCATGCTCCTTTGCATTGGACCAGGTAATCAAGAAGTGCAAGACCTACCAAAGGCTGTGCAACAATGGATAGCCTCAACTCATGGCGAAAGCCCTCAAAGACGCGCCAAAGCCAATGATGAAAATGGTCCATCGCTTTTCTTTATCCTAACCAAGATGGATATGGAATTTGAAAAGAAAAAAGGCACTCCATCAGTTGAAACTCGTTGGAGCACACGTTTGCAATCATCACTACTTGATTTCTTTGGTAAAAATGATGATTGGCCAAGTAATTGGGATGGAGTTAATCCATTTAATAATGTATTTTTATTGAGAAATCCTAATTTTCGTTGTGAAGCTATTTTTGAATTTGATCAAGATAAAGAAGTTAGCATTCGCAAAGAACAAGAAGCATATGTAGAGCAAGTAAAAGCTGCATTTTTAAATTCTCCACTAGTAAAAGATCATGTGGCTAAGCCCAAAGAAGTATGGGATGCAGCTATGACCTTAAACGATGGAGGTGTGGAGCTTTTACGTAAGGTCTTGCGCCCATTATGCAACCCTGCACTTAAACGCCGTCAAATTGGCATAACCCTTACTCAAAGTTTAGAACGCATTCGTACTGCGTTAAGCGCGCATTGGAAAAGTGATAATAAAGAAGAAGAAAGAAAACGCAAAGATGCTCTTGCTAGAAACCTTATTGCCATTATTTCTAAAGTGGCCGAAGCTCAACGCTTTGGAGAATTTTTGCGTGCATTACAAGTGCACGACCATGATTTATATGACATTTATTTTAATGCAGAACAAAAACGCTTGCAAGAAGCAGAGCCTAATAGTGCCATAGTCGGAACACGCTTTCAAGCAGAGGAACTATTCCAAGATGTTTTTGGCGATGCTCCACCCACGCATGAAAATAATACTACATCAACAGCACATAAGGATGAGGCAGAGCGTTTTACTAATTTAGTTATTGAATATTGGATTGAACAAATGCACAATTTAGCTGCCAGTCATAATGCTCAAAGATATTTCAACTTTCCCGAGCGTGAATTAGGACTTTTTGTGCACGAACTAGCAACTTGCATAAACCGCCTTCACATTGCTAAAAAAATAGCCGCAGACCAACGTCAAATTTCACGCTATGGAAACTTAGCCAAGGAACGCCTTGTATGGAAACAAGTCAGCATTGCAGCAAGTGCCATTAATGCTTTCATTGACTGGCTAGGCTTTGACCCAAGATACAATGATGAAATCAAAAGAACCATAATCATGCAAGAAAAAACCTTTGTGCTCTTTAATCCATTACCAGAAGCAGCTACACCACCAAATATTGGCGAAGATGAAAAGCCATATGATAAATTATGGTTTGTTGATTGGTCACGAGCCCTTGTGCATAATTTATTTGCAAATGTTGACTTTGATGGCGATACAACATTTAACCATGAACAAAACAACAAGCTCACAAAAATTTTAGAGCAATTTGATCTTAGTAATATATAAAATTTATTAGCTTAAAAAATATATAATTTTAAAAAGGATTATTATGGCTGCACATTTTACTGCGGACACTAGTTTAGGTGCGGGATATGGTATTATTAGCATAGCCCAAGTTAATTGTAATACTGAACCAAGTTTTGCCCTTTATCGCGCTTCAGATGGACTTTGCCTCACCCCCAGTGGTTGGCAAAATTCTGAAATTTTCTTGCAAGCTAATAACTGGGATTGTGATTCTAATACTTTACGTCTCTCAATAGATGCAAGCATTGTAGACCATTTAGACGCACTTGATACATACAAAATAATTATTAAGCATGACGAACAAGATCCAATAAGCCAGTCATTGGTTATCGAAAATATTGTTTATTCATCCATGCACGGAGGTCAAGGTCTTGGATTTACAGAAGTAAAACCAGAACCCACACCTGAGCTTGAGCCTGAACCAATACCAGAACCAGTACAAACACCAGAAGAACTATCTCCCATGCAAGAACCACTGCCAGAAATAACACCAGTGCAGAAAAAAAACCCCATGCCAATGATTATAACTGTCTTACTTATATTGATACTTTTAGCTGGTGGTATTTGGTGGTATTTGAAAAATCAAGATCAAGCACCTCAAAACCCCACTACAAATACCCAAGAAAGTAGCCCTACTTCTAACGAACAAGCACCTGCTGAACCAGAAATTAAATCCGAAGACGCTAAGCCTGAAGAAGCTAAGCCTGAAGAACAGGATAAAACAGACACTTCTACTCCTGAGGTAAACAATCAAGCTACTGGTGCAAACACTGCTAAAACCCTAAGCCCCATGCAACAAGCACGTGATTTTTTGCGTCAAGATAATCAAGGTCAAGCTAGTTTAGACCTAGCCCAAAGCCTGCAAATCCAATCACAAAAGGAGCCCAGTGCAGAAAATTTAGATGCTTTGTTTTTGTTATTAGAAGATGCAGCACAAAAAAATATACCTGAAGCCATGCTAATGGTAGCAAAATATTATGATCCAAGTAATACGGAACCCAAGGGCAGCATTGAAGCCGATGCTAATGAAGCCTATGCATGGTATACCAAAGCCTTAGCTGCTGGAGTAAGTGATGCGACAAAACACTTAGATCAACTTAAAACTTGGGCCAAGCAAGCTGCTAGTAATGGTGATAAAACTGCGCATGACTTGCTAACTAGGTGGAAATAGATTAAAATAAAACTATACAAACAAAACAAAAGGGTTGTAATTATGCGTTTTATTTATATTTTTTTATTTATACATTTATTGCAAAGTCTAGCCTTTGCAAGTAGTGATATTACTGTTTGCGTTGTGCCAAACAACGCACCCTTTGCCTTTATAGATAGTGATGATGAGCTTAAAGGTTTTGACCTAGATATACTTGAAAAAATGCAGTTACCTTATACTGTTACCTTACATAGAAGTGATGTAGCTGCTTCGTTTGCTGCATTAGATAATGCACAATGTGACATGTTGCTCTCTAATATAACTATTACAAATAGCAGAAGTAGGTGGTTTTTATTTTCAACCTCGCATTTAAGTGCAAACTTGCATGCTTTGGTATTAAAAGAAAGCCCCATTGAAGATACAGCCAATTTACAATACGGCATTATTGGGGTGGTCAAAGGCAGTGAAGCCGAAGACTATGCCTTTGAGCATTATAAAAGCAGTATTATCTATGCATTAAGCGATGCTAAAACCCTTGTGGATATGCTTAATGAGGGTGTTATTGAAGCTATTATAGATAGTTTACCAGAACTGCATTATTTAGTAAAAGAAAACAAAAATTTACGTATATTAGAGCAAGAAATAGCTGAAAGAAATTATGGTTATGTTTTTGACAAAGATCGCAATGATTTACGTGATGTGGTTAGTAGTGCCATAAACAAACTAAAAGAAGATAAAGAAATCGATGGAATTTATACCAAATGGTTTACTAATACTACCAATGACAATGAACATATTAAAGAAGATTTAAATAATAATTTGGAGTAATTATGCGTTTTATTCTATTTTGTGCCCTTGCTTTTACAACCTTGTTTTCAAGCCTAAGTTTTGCAGCAACGCCATTGCTTCAAGAAGGTAAAAAAACTTTATATCAGCGCATTATAACTCACCCCCAAGCAAAAATTTACCAAGAGGCTGATCTTAAAGCAAATATTACTATGGATGATGTGAAACCTTTTTCCGTATACTATGTGTTTGCCAAAAAAAATGATGCTAATAACTTAGACGAAACTTGGCTTGAAATTGGACCAGTAGGTGGTCCAACCATAGGTTGGATAAATGCAAACAGTACCACAGCTTGGAATCAATCCCTAACCTTGCTTTTAACTCCGCGCAGTGGGCGTGACCCCTTACTTTTTTTCCGCACCGAGCAAGACTTAAATACACTTTGTACAGCTCAAGATATGGAAAATCAACTGCTTGATATTCATGCTAATATTACTGACAATAAAGATTTATCCAATTACCCCATTGTTGCTACAGAGCCATCTGATGCCAAGGGTGCTATTTCTAATGAGCGATTTTATTTAATGCCCATACTTAATATGACCGATCCCTTTGAAGGAGTTAAATTTTTAGAAGTTGCATCCATTGACCCAGGTCATGAGGAGCAAGAGAAAGAAAAATTAAAACCACGCACAGCTATTGCCTTTGTTATTGATACTACTATTTCTATGAAGCCCTATATAGATCAAAGCCTTAATGTTATTAAAGGCATATACGACCAACTCCAACAAGATAAGCTTAATGATGATGTGGCATTTGGCATTGTGGCTTTTAGAAATAATCTTAAATCAAGCCCAGACACAGAATATGAAAGCAAGGTCATTAGCGATTTTGTTACTGCTGATAATCGAACCCTACTTGAAACAGAATTAGCTAAAGTACAAGAAGCCACCAAATCCACCCATACTTTTGCTGAAAATTCACCTGCTGGTATTAAGACTGCACTTGATGAACTTAGCTGGAATGATTTTGCAACGCGCATGCTTATAGTTATTTCTGACGCTGGTCCTATACCTTCAACCGATCAATATGCCACCATAAAAATGGATATGCCTGAACTTGGTGATTATGCAAGAGCCAAGGGGGTTTGGATTTCTGCCTTGCATATTAAATCACCTAAGGGCCAAAAAAACCATGTTCAAGCAGAAGAGGCATACCGCACGCTAACCAAACTTTCTGATAATCGCTCTAACTATCAAGCCGTGCCAGCTAATACACCAGAAGAAGGGGCAAAACATTTTGCGCAAGTTTCTAAAGCATTAACTTCTGGCATTGTAAACATGGTCAAAATGACGTTAGATGGCAAACTTATAACTAAACCCAAGGATGAGCCTCAAAATGCGTCCAACACAAAACTATCCCCTGAACAAGAAGCAACACAAATGGCAGCTGCCCTTGGCTATGCCATGCAACTTGAATATTTAGGAAAGGTTAATGAAAATCGTGCACCATCTGTTATTGACTCTTGGATAGCAGATATGGACTTGCAACAACTTGCTAAGGGGACTCAAATACCTACGGTTGAGGTTGCAGTATTACTTACAAAGAATCAATTAAATGATTTAAGCCAACAACTAAGCATTATTATTGATAATGCTGAACGCACCAAAAAAACTGATGCGCGCGACTTTTTTCAAGGCATTTTATCTGCCTCCACAAGAGCAGCACGTGACCCAAACAGCCCCATATCTCAAGGCAAAAACTTATCAGAACTTGGCGTATTATCAGAATTTTTAGAAGGATTACCCTATAAAAGTGATATAATGCTTCTGCGCGAGGAAGATTGGTATCGCATGAGCATTGGTCAGCAAACAACCTTTATTAATAGATTAAAGTCTAGGCTTGCGCGCTATGAAGAGTATGACAAGGATCGTAGCAATTGGGAAAGTTTTGGGGCAAGCAATGCCGGCGATTGGATGTATCGTGTGCCTCTTAGCATGCTACCATAGGCGTTTTAATAAAATTTTACTAAGCTTTGGAAAATTAATTAAAAGTTAAAATTTCATGCAACATATTATTTCTATTAAAAATATTTTTAAAAAACGCCAAAGTGGTTTTACTCTGCATATAGAAAATTTTAATCTGCTTGCAGGAGATATGATTGCTTTAGTAGGATCAAGCGGATGTGGAAAAAGTACTGCCCTAGATCTTATGTCTGCTATTTTGCGCCCGGATTATATTCCGCCTCAAGATGAAGAAATTTATTCACATTTTACATTTAACCCTGAAGGTGAACAAATTGACATGCTTGCACTTTGGCAAGATTATAGTCAAAATAAGCTTGCCAAGTTGCGTCATAAATACATTGGATATGTTTTACAAACTGGAGGTCTTTTGCCATTTTTAAATGGAGAAGACAACATCTTACTTGCCTGCGACAATGCAAAAGCAACAAAACATATGCAATATTTCACAGATACATTAGATATCACACACTTACTAACAAAAAAACCTCATCAAATGTCTGTGGGTGAGCGTCAGAGGTTTGCCATTGCAAGAGCTCTTGTGCATGAGCCACGGCTTATTTTAGCAGATGAACCTGTAGCCTCTTTGGACCCATTAAATGCAAAAATAGTTTTAGAATTATTTACTAAATTAGCTCAAGAACAAGGTATTAGTATTATTATGGTTAGCCACTCACCAAGCATGTGTAAGGATATGGGCTTTAACCTTATAAGCACAGACTTAAAACGCCAAGATAATCAAATCATAGCTAAGCTAAATATGGAGGCATGTTGAAATGTTCTTAAAAGCTTGCCGCTTAGCCTTGCATGATTATTGTCACGAGCGACTCCTTTCGCTATGTGCAATTCTTTCTTTAGCAGCTGTATTAGCACCTATCTTGGTCTTATATGGTGTTAAATTTGGAGTTATTAATACCATGACTGAGCGTTTAAAAAATGACCCACGAAACTTAGAAGTTATTCCCATAGGTAGTGGTAGCTATAGTCAAAGTCAAATTAAAGAATTTGCTAAAAATCCTCATGTTGGTTTTGTTTTACCACGCACTAGAGCCATAGCTTCCACCATGAGTCTTGCCCTTGAAGGAGAAGCAAGTCTTTTAAAGCGCCTTACTGTTTCTTTAGAACCAACAGCTCAAAATGATACTCTTATTAATCGCTATATAACCGCAAAAGACATAAAAATTCCAGAAGATAGCTTTGGCATCATTCTTTCGGCGGATGCTGCGCGCAAATTAAACGTAAAAGCACAATCTTTTTTACAGGGCATGGTTGAGCGTGTTAATCATGGTCAGGTAGAAAAAGCTTTTGTCAAATTATTTGTGCTAGACGTTTTGCCACTAGAAGCTCAAAGTAAGGCTGTAGCCTTTGTACCTCTTGAACTGCTTGAAGCTACAGAGGATTTTAGGGATGGGCGAAAACCAAAACCAGATTCTCGTTTAACAGAACTTAATGGTTTTAACGGTGAAGATTTACCAAATACAGAGCGCATTTACTCAGCCTTTAGGCTTTATGCTAAAGACCTTGATGCCGTAACGACTTTACGCGACTTTTTTGCTAAACAATCCATCGAAGTATATACTCAAGCAGAACAAATTGCCACTGTGCGCAATCTTGATACATCGCTTAGTTTAATATTTGGGCTTATTGGGACAGCGGCGGCTCTTGGCTTTGTGGCATCCACCAGTAGCAATGCTTTAGCAGCTGTGCGCCGCAAAGAGCGATATTTAGGAATTTTGCGCCTTATGGGTTATAGCAGTGCAAATATTATGACCTTTCCCTTATTTCAAAATTTACTCACAGCCATTATTGGCAGCATTTTAGCATTAGTATTATATTTTATAACAGCTCTTAGCATTGATAAACTTTTTGCACAAAGTTTACAGGGTGTTGAAGAAATATCATCTCTGCCAGCTAACCATTTTATATGGGGTGTTGGTATAGTTTTAATTTTGTCTTTTTTGGCAACTTTATTACCAGCCATTCAAGCAGCAAAAGTAGAACCTTCGGAGGTAATACGTGAAATATAATATAAATATACTTAAATTTATCTGCATAATGTACTTAAGCATAGTTAGCTGTTTCATGGTATACGACTATGCTTACGCAGCCTTAAAAGTGAAAGGTAGTGCAAGCATTGAAGAAGCCTATAATCCAAACCCTGCAAAAAATGACATAATATTGCCCATGCCTTGCAATTTGCAAATGGTTTTAACAACCGTGGCAGTACCAGCCCAAGGTTTTTTATGGGATATGACCACTCGTCTAGGTCAAGATGATGCTGTAAATGAGCAACGTGGTTATTATGATAGCCGCTACACTGCTTCTATATCAGCCCCCTTTGCTTATGCAGATTTGCCTCCAACATGGCAAGGTTTTGCTCCTAAAGGTCATTTATTTTATTATTTTATTGGCAAGTATGAAACTACTGGTTTGCAATGGGACTCTATTATGCAAGAAAGTTGCCCTGAGCCAAGTGCAGAAAATATTCGTCCAAAAACCAACATTTCTTGGTATGATGCTGTAAGTTTTAGCCAAAAATACAATGAATGGCTTTTAAAAAACTATCCTAAACGTCTGCCTCAATTTGTGGGAGATAAGCGCAATATTGGTTTTTTGCGCCTTCCAACTGAAGTTGAATGGGAATATGCAGCCAGAGGTGGTCATACTAGCACTAGCCAACAATTGCGTGAGCTAGATTTTTTTCCTCTTAAAGAAGGCGAAAATTATACAGATTTTTCTGTTTTTAGACCAGAAAATGCTATGCGCATTGAAGAAAATGCTGCACGTATTGGTAGTAAAAAAAGTAACCCACTAGGCATATACGATACTGCTGGCAACGCTGCAGAAATGGTTATGGACATGTTTCGTTTCTCCCTTGGAGGGCGTTTGCATGGTTCTGCTGGTGGGTTTGTACGCAAGGGTGGAAGCTATCTTTCAACTACTGCAGAAATATTACCCGGCAGACGAGATGAAGTGGCTTTTTTTAATATTGACGGACCATTACATGCAAAAGACTTAGGTTTTCGTTTAGTGCTTTCAGGCTTAAACACCCCTGGTGGGCAAAGGTCCGATGTTTTACAAAACGAATGGAAGCATGCCGGCAAAAACAGCTCATTACTCATAGATAACTCAAAAAATCCGTTAAGTGAGTTAGACCGCCTTTTAGCTAATACCAATGATGATGTGGAGAGAAAAAACTATCAAAATTTACGCAATCTTATTAAGGATAATAATATTGCTCTTGAGCGACAGCAAATGCTTGCTGCCACCTCTGAAGTGCGCACAGCAGCCTTTATGATAGAAACAGTGCGCAATTTTAACAGTCGAATTGCTATTGTACAAAACACTCTAAATAATACTGAAATCTTAAAAAAAAGTACTAAGGATAAAGCCAAACTCGCAAGCATTGATAATACTATAAGTAAGGCTCAGTCCGGCATAAAAGACCTTGAGCTTGGCCTTGCTCAATCTTTACATTTTTACAAATCTAAGATTGAAGACACTCAAAATATTAATCAGAAAATATTTGACCAAGCACTTAAAATAGTACAGTCAGAACTTATGAAGGGTGATAAATTTAGTCAAAAGTTAAATAGCAATGTGCAATTGTTTAATAAGCATCTTCAATCTGTGCGGCAAAAAAACTTTAAAAATATTACTGTTGAACAGCTTAAAAAAGACATTTTAAATAAATAGGAGTTGATGATGAAATTAGCATGGATAGGTACAGGAATTATGGGTTGTGCTATGGCAGGACACCTTTGCAAAGCTGGGCATGAATTAAGTGTTTTTACCCGCACTGAAAAAAAAGCTGCACCATTATTAGAAATGGGTGCCACTTGGGCAAAAAGCCCCTTAGATGCTGCAAGTAATGCAGATATTGTTTTTTCCATAGTGGGCTTTCCTTCTGATGTAGAAGAGGTTATACTTGGTGAACAAGGTGCATTAAAGGGTTTAAAAGAAGGGGGCATACTTTGTGATATGACCACCTCAAGCCCAAGCCTAGCCCAAACCATTGCTAAGGAAGCTGCCCAAAAAGGTTGCTTTAGCCTTGATGCTCCAGTAACAGGTGGCGATATTGGCGCAAAAAATGCTACTTTGTCTATCTTTGTCGGTGGTGAAAAAAGTGCTTTTGATAAGGTACTTCCTTATTTTGAAGTAATGGGTCAAAGAATATTACACTTTGGAGATGCTGGCACTGGGCAAATTGCTAAACTTGGCAATCAAGTGGCCATTGCTGGGGTTATGTTTAGTCTTTGTGAATCCATTGCCTTTGTGCAGGAGGCTGGCTTAGATGTAGAAAAATGGCTTGAAGCTGTTAAAGCAGGAGCTGCTGGCAGTGCTGCCATGACCAATATTGGTCCGCGTATTATCCAAAAAAATTACGCACCGGGATTTTTTGTAGAGCATTTTCTTAAAGATCTTAAACTTTGCATTGAACAATGCAAAGTCATGAACCTAAATCTACCAGGACTAGCCCTAGCAGAAAAAACATATGCCATGTTTGTGGAGCAAGGTTATGCGAAAGAAGGCACGCAGATTTTCTCCAAATTGCTAGAAGAACGTACTCTTTTTCAATAGGATTTGATAATATAATGACCATAACTATCAGTACATTTTTAGGTCAACACGATGACCCAAGGTTTATAAACTACCCTATTCTCTATGGTTTAGGTAGCTATATAAACCATAAACTGCCTGATAGTTATGGTTATGTATATGTATTAATAGAAAATAAAAGTAAAAATGCTTGCACCTTAGATCATATCTGGGTGGCAAACAAGCACAAACAACAAGTGCATCAACTAGACATTCCACAAGAGCAATTCCAGGGCACTATTCTTCCCCCAAAGTCCCATTTTTTAATTGCTTTTTCACAGCATCTTCTATCACGTTGCCTTATATGGGGTGGGTTTAGTGGCCCACAAGATATTAGTTTTTATGTGCGTTTGAATAACCAAGAAGTTTTTACTTCTGTCCCAATATACCTTGATCTTGACCATTATCCAACCGGTCCTTTAGAAGATATGGAGCTTATACCCTACGCTACATTTTTTTTAGAACGCTCCCAAAATTTTTTCAATGAAAAGAACAAAATAATTAAAAATTTTAAATCACTATATAACTATGCAAATTTACATGAATATTGGGGTATTCAGCGCATAAAAAATGAACAAAACAATGATTACTGGCTTTTACGCGAATATATGCCAAATGCGACTGCTCTTTGGCTAACCACTGACAAGCTTAAATTTCAACGCTGGGCCCATCATGCATTTAAGCCCATGCAAGGTGATGAGTGGCAAGGTTGGTGGGAATTGCAAATTCCTTTGCATGCTCTTGAACATGGTACATATATGGAGCTTTGTATAGAAAGCCCACATTTAAAACAGGTTGAGCGACGCGTACCAGCCATGGCAAAATGGGTTTTACAAAATGAACAAATCAAGACCCAATGGTGCGCTAGGCATTGGTACCCCAAAAAAGAATATGTTTGGCAACATGATATACCACCAAGAGCTATATTTCCACGCATTTATGAAGCACACATTGGTATGGCACAAGATGCAAAAAAAGCCAGTGCATCAATAAATAGCACTCAAAGCATTGGCAGCTTTGAAGAATTTACTACACAAATCTTACCGCGTATTAAAGATGATGGTTACACACATGTGCAACTTATGGGCGTTCTTGAACATCCGCTTTATAAATCATATGGATATCAAGTTTCATCATACTTTGCTACATCATCACGCTTTGGCACTGCGCATGATTTCAAACGTTTAGTCGATACTGCTCATGGCTATGGCTTGCGCATCATCTTAGATATTGCCCATAGCCATACTTCACCTAATACAGAACAAGGCATTGGTAATTATGATGGTTCAAGTTTTTTCTTTTCTGAAAAAACTAATCAATGGGGTACATTATCCTTTGATTATAGCCAAGAAATGACAAGACGCTTTTTGCTTTCTAACTGCCGTTATTGGCTAGAAGAATTTAAGATTGATGGTTTTCGCTTTGATGCTGTTGGTAATATGCTTTATAACGATCATGGGCATGCCGATGATTTTAATCATGTGGGGCGTTGCTTCTATGGTAAGGATGGTTTAACGCGTGCTGATGTGGATGGTCAATTATACTTATCCCTTGCCAATAGCTTAATTCATGAAATACGACCAGATGCTGAAAGCATTGCCGAAGAATTTAGTGGTATGCCAGGGCTAACATCTGACCCTATTAAAGGTGGTTTTGATTTTGACTACCGCTTTGCCATGGGTATTCCTGATTTTTGGGGTAAGTTTATTAAGGAAGAAGATAAACGAGATATGGGAACACTTTGGCATGAAATGACCAATCATCGCCCATATGACAAAACCATAAGCTATGTGGAATGTCACGACCAATGCATCAATGGTAAAGATGCCATGATTTGGCGCATTATGGGAGATACCATGTATACGCATATGAGCATTTTTGAGCAAAGCTGGGAAGTATCTCGCGCAATTGCGTTATATAAGCTCATGCGTATGATTACTTTATGCACAGCACATTATGGTTATCTTAATTTTATGGGTGCAGAATTTGGTCACCCTGAATGGCTTGATGAAGATGGATATGGGCATAGGCAGTGGTATTTATCCTCTGACCCTAATTTACGTTATGCCCATCTTGCAGCTTTTGATAAATCTTGTATGACAGAAATTGTACAAAAACATATAGATGCTTTTTCATCTCAAGTTATCTTTCGTCATATTCATGAACAAAATAAAACCCTAGCCTTTGAGCGCGGTAATTTATTGATGGTCTTTAATTTTCATGAATTGCAAAGCCAAGATCAATTAGAAGTATTTGTAACACCTGGTAAGTATATAGAAATTTTAAGCACAGATCGCATTATCTTTGGAGGGCATGGTAATGTAGACGCCCACGGCACAGAGCATTTTTCTGTGCCAAGTTCTGGCATAAATATGCAAAGTATTATGCTCTATCTTCCACCCATGACAGGTCTTATTCTACTTAGGCAGTAACCATTATAAATATTCAAAATTACTTTGTATAAGAACAAAAAAGCTCGCACATACGGTCTATATTTTTCTTGCCGTCAAATAATTTATCAACCAATGCTTTAGCATTATTTGCCATATGCAGCGCATTAGCCCTATCTTGCATAAGTTTTTGCATGGCGAAAGCCAAGGCCTTAGTATCACGCTCTGGTATTAAATAACCAGTTTCTCCATCTATAACAACATCGCTCATACTGGCAACATCAGTACCAATCACCGGAACTTTATGACACATGGCCTCAATAACTACTGTAGGTAGCCCATCAGAATTATCCACACCAAGCTCCACAACGCTTGGCATTACTAAGATATCACTAGCAAGTAATGATTGTGAAATTTTATCATGAGTGACAAATCCAAGCATTTCTACATAATCTTGCACATTATTTTTTGCAATGTATTGCTTTAACTTTTCCATCCATGGTCCAGAGCCGGCAATGCTAAGCCTAATATCAAAACCATCTTGTACAAGCATGGATACAGCTTCAATAAGATAGTGAAATCCCTTGGTTTCTATCAAACGCCCTATGGCAAGAACCTTATAAGGTGCTTGCATAGCAACCTTAGCTTCATCACGTGTAGGTAGGGTTGCCATATTATAAACCAAGTGTAATTTGTCATGCTCAGATACAGGTAAAAAAGAAGCCATATGTGGAATATTAAAAGAAGAATCAGCTCTTGCAAAAGCACAAGCTTCTAATTTTTCTTGTAAAAAACCATCAGGAGGGCGCACATCACCAGCTCTTGCCGTAAAAGAAAATGGTATGTCCAAAAGCTTATTAACCACATAGGCAGCAGTAGCTGGACCATTGCCCCATGCTGCATGAATATGCTCAATGCCTAAAACCTTGCAACGTTCTGCCAAGTAAAACCCGGCTAAGCAAGCCCAAGCATTTTCGCCACGCATTTCTAAATCACGCCAGCGCCTAAAAAATATATCCTTTAAAATCGACACACAAAGCT
This sequence comes from uncultured Desulfovibrionaceae bacterium, assembly GCA_964370675.1. Taxonomy (GTDB): domain Bacteria; phylum Desulfobacterota; class Desulfovibrionia; order Desulfovibrionales; family Desulfovibrionaceae; genus CAYJAD01. The sequence continues at coordinate 16,494 of CAYJKC010000016.1, read as the reverse complement.
TAGGTTCGCGCCTAAAACTGCGCCATAATGCCCCTAAAATGCGTCCCAAACTGGCAATACCAAAATGCTCTATAGGAATTGATGTATTTTGAATATGCGGAGCAAGGTTCTTTAATTTTTTAGCATAAAGAGTTATAACTGAAACAGGTAAATTACGTTTATATAAAGCATCAACTTCATAAAAAACAAATGTTTCAGAAGAAAGCGGAAACCACAAAGACACATAGAGCGTGCGCGGAAAAGGGCGCACGCTCTGTGTGTTTTCATCAGAAGTACAATCAGTCATAAGTATTAATATAGCACCTAAAAATTATCTACCGAAAGGACATTTTGGATAAGAACAACTCTTACACTCCATGCAAAGCCCACCATGCCCTAGCTTTGCTAGGTCAAGGCGAGTAATTTTTTGCCCTGCTAAAAGGCGAGGTAAGATAAAGTCCACCCCAGTGGTTTTATAAAATAACGCGCAAGCTGGAGCTCCCACTACTTGCACATTACCAATGCGCCCCACCAAGGTCATAGTACCCGGTAAAACTGGCAGGCCAAAAAGTATATCAGTTAAACCTGCGTCAACCAAAGCTTTTCTAGTTACATCATCAGGGTCAACAGACATACCAGCAGTGCTCACAATAAGATCCGCCCCAGCAGCAATAAGCTCATGCACAGCATTGGTTATTTGTGTCGCATCATCAGGCACAATACATGTTTTTACTACACTGCAATTAAGAGCCTCTGCTTTTTGAGTGATAATTGGCTCAAATTTATCTTGAATTAAACCACTAAATACCTCTGTTCCAGTTACAAGAATGCCAATCTTACCTTGACGCATGGGCAGTACTTCAAATAGCGGACCTTCTTCAAGGGTTGCTACTGCCTTTATGAGTAATTGCTTAGCAAGGTATAATGGTATGGCACGGCTACCAGCCAAACGTGTACCTTCCTTAATAATTCCCATGCTATGCCTTGTGGCACACATAACATCCGGTATAAGATTAAAGCGCTCTAAACGATCCTCATCAACCCATAATAAGCCATCTCTAGCGGCTTTGAAATTTATCTTACCTTCACGCGGCGGACCTTCAGTCACAATACCTCGACCAGGCATAAGCTTAGCAAATTCTTGCACTACAGCATCTTCATGTATCCATTCATCAACATTGGGAGCATTTTCAGCTGTATAAACATTACTGCGCCCCATATGTTGCAAGCGGCATACATCGCCTATATCTAAAACCTGTCCAGCATGGAAGGCGGCTTCCTTAACTTCACCAGGAATAATTTGAGTCATATCATGCAAAGCGTGCTGACCAACGGCCTTTTCTACCGGCACAGGCACAAGCTCTGGTCCTTTAAAGGAAAAACCAGGACCTACATCATAAGGAGATTCCCCTTGGCAAGAGCGACAAATACCACCAAATGCAGCAGGATGCCACTCACCACATAGCGGACAACGAATGATACCACCCTTGCCCTTATGCCCCAATGCTTGAGGTAAAACTTGAACTTCGCGAAGAGTTAAAATACTATCTGCAGCATCGCGTATTTCTTGTTGTAAACGCTCAGTATCTTGCTCAGCCTTAGGCTTTTCTTTCAAAAACCAAGAGCGTATTTCAGGATATGGTCCAAGTTTTTCCACATCCAAATGCACACGCACACCAGCACCAGTATGCTTATTAAACAAACTTAAAGCATAAAGACCAAAATTATGAATACGCATCCAGCCATTGCCTACAGTACAAGGAGTTAACAACTGCACAGCATCAGGCAAACATTGACCAGTTTCACTTATGGCATCAAATAATACACCTTCAGGCAAGGCACGCCTTGCCATTTCCACCATATAGCCGCCAATAATCAGCCCTGGTGCTGGATAACCGTGAAACTTTCGTGCTTCTTCCATAAATTCATCATGCGTCCATGGACCAATATTCATAATGGCTTTCCTTTTATTATATAAATTTATAATGTTATAAAAATGAATTAGATATTTTTGCACATTTTTTACACAGTGTAAAGTATTGTTACAATCTAAGAGACAGAAAAGACATGCCGTTGAAAAAATTAAATAAATGCATTATCTTGCACAAAATTAAAGCTAATGATATTTCTTAACTATGAAAATACTTTGTTGTAATATAACACAATGGCATAATTTTGAAGGGCTACAATTCCTTAATGCAGATAGAAAGCAAAAGTTTGAACGCTATATGCAACCAAAGGATAAATTACGCTGTCTTGTGGGTGGTCTGCTGCTCTACTTTACCTTAGGACACAATAAGCCACCACTTTATAATATTTATGGAAAACCATATTTTGAACATGATTTATGCTTTAATATCTCCCATGCAGGCGACTATGTTGTCTTAGCCACTTCTACCCATGCCATTGGAATTGATGTAGAAAACACACATAGATATAATAAGGATATAGCTGCAAAATGTTTTACGGCACAAGAAATAATCTGGCTTAAAGAAAATGAGAGCCCACAAGCTTTTTTTAAACTTTGGACTGCCAAGGAAAGCATTATGAAGGCAGTAGGATGCGGCTTTAATCTCAATCCATCAAGCTTTAATGTCTTACCCATTTGCAATGGTGAACACAGCATCAATAACCAAACATGGTTTTTATATTGGCATAGCTTGCAAAACCATGAGCTTTGTATTGCCAGTGCCAATGCCTGCACAGATTTAAAAATCACCCACTTAGCTCCCAGCCAAATATTAAATAAACTTGAAGCATTACATAACAGTTAAGATCTACTGTATTACCACAAAATATTTTTAAGCCTTTACTCGCTATCTGAAATGATAAAGTGACTTTATTGGTTTAATCAATTTTAATCGTTTGTGTTATTTCTTGCCAGCACATATAAACTTAAACCAGAGCATTTGTTACACGCCATACAGGCAGTAAAATTTTTAACATTTTTATTAAAGAGGTTTATCATGGACTTACAAACTAAGGTTACATTAATAATTGCATTTATTACTACTTTTACATTTCTTATGTCTTCCATTGGCCAATATCTATACTGCCAAGATAAGTAAGTATAATATCCGCTTGCCAAAACTCCATCAACTTTTTGGTGGAGTTTTTTTATTTTCTAAAAACCTAGCAAAACACTTTGTTTGTATTTGCACAACAAAAGCATAAAGTATATAATACCCCACAAATACAACAATTAAGCTTAGCTACCTGTAAACAACAGATTATGCCTTAGGATCGGAGTTTTACATGACATTAAGATATATGGAAGTTTTTTTAGCCTTAGCCCGCACGCCCAATATGCGTGATGTAGCGCATCGCATGTTTATTTCTCAAGCGGCTGTTTCTAGTGCTTTGCGCGAATTTGAGTCAGACATTGGAGTAGAAGTATTTGATCGTGTAGGACGTGGCATTCGCCTAAATGAAAAAGGGCGCCTATTAGAAAAACGCCTTGCCCCTATATACCACCAATTAACCAACGTATTATCCCTTTTATCCACCGATGAACTACTTGGTAGATTAGATGTTGGAGCTTCCGTTACCCTAGCTAATTGGGTAATCCCTCAAATATTGTATGATATGAAAATCCGCTACCCCCATGTGGAGCTGGATTGTTTATCGGGTAATACAGGTGAAATTGTTCAAAAAGTAGAAAATGGACTATTGGACGCTGGTTTTGTGGAGGGTGACGTTAATGCTATACATTTAACAATTACTCCACTTGGCAAAGAAGAACTAGTGGTGGTAACTACGGACCAAGAGCTTGCCAGCAAACCGCGCACCATACAAGAGTTGATGCCATATTTATGGTTATTACGCGAGGAAGGCTCCGGCACACGCGAAACATTTTTGCGCCACATTACCCCTCTTGGTCTGCGCCCAGAAAAATCCCTAGAACTTGCGCATACTGATGCTATAAAGCATATTTTGTGCAATAAAGGCACGCTTTCTTGCCTATCTCCACTGGTAGTGGAGCATGAGCTTGGTGAAGGGTCACTATTTGCTGTGCCTATTGAAGATATGGTTTTTGATCGTATGTTTTATTATATTGAGCGCGAAGGCAGTGCTCCAAGCCCTTTAAGAGAGGCATTATTTAAAGAGCTACAAGCACGTTTATTTTAAACCATAAAGCTTAAAGTGCCCCTACTTTAAGGTGATTTTAATGATTATTAAACGGCTTTCCAAAGTAGCATGCTATCATCAAAAATAACTTCAACTTTTTCCATACTTTTTAACCAAGATAAAAGGGCACGTACTGAAGTGCCCACCAATACATATTGGTCAAAGCTCATTTTGAGATTGTAATCTTTGAATAAGGTTTGCAGTATAGCTTCAAAATTCAAAGGTGAGGCACAAGTTGTGCAAATCTTTTCAGCTACTTCATGCACTTTATCTATGTTATATTGGGCTAATGCAACAATATCATCTTCTACCTTGCTATGCGATGGCACAAAATACTTAGCCTGCATGCCCTTTACTTTTTCTAAAGTAGCAAGATATTGTTTCACATCATACATAAAGCCCACTTTATATTTATCTAAAATATCTTCACTAAGTAAACAATCAGCCAAATATATTACCCCATCTGCGCTTTCATAACCGACCATATCGAAATAATGTCCAGCTAATTCTATATAGCTTAAACCTTGCGGCATGATATCATGGCTTAAAACATCAGCATCACTAGCATCTGCCAATAAAAACCTATTGCGCAGGTCTTTTGGTGGATAAGCTCCATAAAGAAATGATGATTCTAAAATAGGATAATTTGTAAAAACAGCATTAATGGGCGGTGCATATATTTTACATTTTGTTTGGGCTTGTAAATATTTATTACCACCAATATGATCTGCATTAGCGTGAGTATTATAAATGGCAGTCAAATTCCATTTATGCGCATCTAGGATTTGACGAATTTTTCGACCTGTTTCCTTATTATTACCGCTATCAATAAGGCACACATCATGATCATTTAAGCGCACCAAACCAATCTTTGATGGACATTCAATATAATAACAAGTATCAGTTAATTGCACCAATTCATACATAATATACCTCTTTGAAAACAAGGGGATGTCGTATTAAATTAAAATCATAGACCCCATTTCATATTTAACAAATGGTCTTTGTTCATCATTATTAAACGCCTACTATATTATAGTTAGCGTTTGAATGATGACAAACCCCCTTATGGGGTGTTTGTGCCGCCTAAGCAAACGAAGCTTACTTGGCAATAATGCATAAAAATAAATAGCTTAACGACGAAACAAAGCTCCACTTGCTCTTGATTTATCGGTCGTACTGATTTTGTCAGCACTCTTACGCTTACTGTTATATAGTAAGCGTGAGAGTAGCAATTAAATAATAAAGATTTTATTATTTTTTTCGTCTAAAAACCTAAATCTTGCTCTACAATGAGCACCTCTAGAGTTTTTACTGTACCTGGTTTTCTTTCAGTAATGCTGATAATATTACAAATTCTTTCTGGACTATTACAGTCATAACATTTATCTGCTTTTACAGCGCAAGGAGTTTTTTTGTTTAGCCTTTTAGCATTTAACGGGGCAGCAATATTTCTTGCCCTGCTCATGGCCTCATGCTTACTTGGTGCAATTTTATTGGTACCAATAACATAAATAAGGCGCTCTTTACCATAACTTGAGGCAGCAATACGGTTGGCAGAAGCATCTATATTAATTAATGCACCATCTTCAGTAACTGCATTGGCACTTGTTAAATAAACAGGTGCAAGAATGGCATTGAGGTTATCTTCATCAGTTTTACATTTACTACGCCAATAAACAGAATTACTTTCACATAACGTGTCGTAAATATTAAGAGCTTCCAAAGTCATACTGCCGCCACTTCCCACAGATGTATTTTTAACACTATCGGTGATATATGTAGCCGCATCTTGAGCAGTTGCAAAAATTGTAACGTTAAAGCCTCTTTTTTCCATACTATTTTTTACTTCTTGTAAATCCATGAGTACCCTCCATAATTTGTTCTATTTTAAATCTTCATGAACAAAAAAGCAATTTAATAAACTACCAGATAATAAAAACTCAAAGATGAACATGGTGCTTATATGGCACTGCCAAGCACAAGGGTTTTCTTTCTATATACTTGGCAGTGTTTTTAGGGGGTTAATTTTTTACAATCATTCCAAGGTTATTAGACTTCCAACCATTCATGCCATCCTTCATATGTTTTACATTAGTAAAACCCATATCCTGCATAATTTTAGCAGCTTTACCACTACGATTACCACTTACACAAAATACAATATGTGGGGCATTTTTATCAAGTTTAGCTACTTTTTCTTTAAAATCATCACCTTTTACATCAATCATTTGCGAACCTTCAATATGTTCAGTATTATATTCTTTGGGGGTGCGCACATCAAGAAGAACTCTATTTTCCACCGGAGTTTTAAGCATTTCTGCAGCTTCAACACTTGTTATATCGACTGTTTCAGCCATGGCTAATATTGGGCTTACACAAAGACATAATGCCAAACAAAAAATTCTTAAAGTTGATTTATACATTTTTTACTCCATTTGAATGTTTTAATAGTTTATTTATGATTTTTGAATATTATATCCTAATTCACGAGCAATAATTTCAGCTGCCATAGCCGTCACCTCACCGGTAATACCTATGCAATGCTCAAGGTGTTTAGATGAACCAGGCCACATGCCTTTAGTAAGAATTTTACAACAAGTAACCTTGCGTACAGATTGAAATTTTTTTTGTAACTCCTTGGCTAACTTCATGTTTTTTTTAACGTCTTTGTTTTTGGCTTCGCTACGCCCAAAAAACATACCTAGCGCCATAACACCACCATTAACCGCGCCACAAGCGCAACCAACACCCATTCCCACAGGAAAGCCTGATGCAAGTTTAATAATTTCATCATCAAAGGGTGCATCAAAAGCATCCTTAATAGTTTTTAGTACGGCTTCTGAGCAATAAAAATCACCATCACGATAATATTTCTCAGCGCGATCTCTAATTGCTTTAATATTTACAGATTGATCTTTCATGAGTCACCCTTCATTAATTGTTTCTGACAAAATAAACAAAAAAACCGCACACAAAGTACGGATAATAAGGGGGAAGATTTGGATTTTTAGAAGATAAGATAAATAAAATTAGCTATCAAGCTAAAGACCAAAGGACAACCTGCCCCCCATAGTTTGGGCGTCAGGTAAATCCGAGATTATATGCAAACAAATCCACACAAACTAAACCCATACTTAATAGAGCTGGCTTATGTGTGGACCCAAAACAGGTAGATATTTCCTGAGTTTTATGCATGTAAAAAATATACTTTAAAAATATTATATGTCAACACCTAAAAATTACGTAGTCAAATCAAGCATATCACTCAAAAAATTTACTTTTTCAAATAAGTGTATACAAAACTACTTGCGCTACCGCTTAAATTGGTTTAACACTATTTCTAGTATTTGTTCAAATGAAGAACATAGTTATGCGCTTTACACAAATAATCATTAGCCTTGGATTCATACAATGATTATAGAAGACTTTGAGTTAGATGAAAAGCCTAAGAAAAAACAGGCAGTTGAAAGAACACCAGCTGATTTTTTTAAGGCTTGCACTGTGGGTAACCTACCACTAATTAAGGATTTTTTAAATAAATCTGACTCTATGGTTTTGCTTATTAATAATAATAATGAATCTGGACTTTTACTTGCATGTAAATATGGTCACTACGAAATAGCTAGACTATTAATTAAAGCAAAAGCTGACTTAAATATTTGTGATTTAAAAAATCATACCCCCATCCACTACTCTATATTAAATGGACATCACAAAATATTAAGCTTATTAATTAAGCATAAAGCAGATATTAACTCCTTTGATGCCACTGGTTCATATACTCCATTAATGCTTGCCATTAAAAATCGTGACTATTTTTCTGTGCACTACTTACTTGATAAGGTAGACTTAAAAGTAAAAAATCATAAGAGAGAAGATATTTTTGACTATGTGCTATCAGAATCAAATATTAGTACCAACACCAAGTTTATATTTTCAGCCCACCTAAGGACTCGTGACGAATATAACAAAAGAAAACAAATATATAATATATTGCTTTCTAAATCTAAAGAAATTTCCACCATGACCACAAGGCAAATGATGGAGTTTCTTGCCAGCAATAAGCTTGAAAAACAAGATGTTTATCATTTTGTTTTTCACAAAAGACATGAGCGCATGCTTTATAACATTATAAAAAAAACCAGCTTTGTTGATGATTTAAATATAGTTCCTTCAGGTTACGACAGAGAATACCCATTTTTCTTGCTCTCTGTAAAAGAAAACTTAAAAAGCGTTGTTAAGGCCTTGCTTGAAAAAGGTGTAGATATAGACTACCCATTAGAAGACTTTGACGAAAATAAGATTTTGCGACTATTTTCAAAAAGTGAAGTAGGTAAAACTGCTCTTATGATTGCCTATGCTGAAGGACATTTAGATATGGTTGAAGTACTACTAGAATATAATGCTAACGTACATGCAAGAGATAAAGATAACTGGACTGTTATGGATATTTGCAAAAAAAATAATGATAAAACAATGCTTCGCAAGTTCAGGCTTTATGCTGATTAAAGTAAAGTTTTCCATCAAATGCATAATAATCTGCATATGAAACAAATTCATTCAACAATACAATCTTTTTAAATTCATATAAAAACAGTTAATAGTTTATCAAATACTACGACAAGTAATGCATTTTAATATAACAACTTCAAAATTAAACTAAGCCCAAAACAAAAATGGATTTATCCCCTTTATTAGTTTATTTACTTGCAGAGCTTGATATCTCTTTGATAGAACTATATACGCTGGGAATAATTGTTTTTTTTGGAGCAATTTTACGTGGCATGACTGGCTTTGGATTTTCCTTAGCCTTAGTTGTTACCATGACCCAATTTATGCCTCCAGCAAAAGCCACCTCCTTCATATTGCTATGGGAAATTATGGCAAGCATTGTGCATTTACCTGCTGTATGGCAACATATTCACTGGAAAATGCTAAAATGGCTTACTGTGGGAGTACTTATTGGAACACCACTTGGAGTGGCTTCTTTAGTTATTATTTCTCCCATTCCCATGACAGTAGCTATAAATGTAACAGTTATTGTTTTAAGCTTAATTCTTTTACGCGGTTATTACCTTAGCCGACATTTAACCCCCTTAGAAGTAGTTGGGACTGGCATTATCTCAGGTATTATTAATGGAGCTTCTGCCAATGGCGGACCACCTGTTATTTTACTTTTCTTTTCAAGCCCTAGTGGTGCAGCGGTTGGGCGTGCTACTATTATAGCTTATTTTTTGATAACAGATATTTGGGCATCGGCAATTTTTGTTAAATTAGGGCTTACAACGCTAAATACTGTATGGGTGGCTTTATTTTTTTTACCTTGCATGGTTGCAGGACTATATATTGGGCATAAACTCTTTGGAAAATTTGATGAAAATAAATTCAAAAGATATGCCATACTATTTTTAATCATAGTTTCAAGTATTGGCTGCCTGCGTTTGTTATTTTTTTCATAATAATATATCATCTTAATAATTTATCAAAAATGTAATACTTAAATTATAAAATTAAGGCTCAAAGCAATATATGCGAACCCCAAGTACAATAAATTGCGTAAAAGTATTAATTATGCTAGCTTAAACAAATTGAGGATATTTCTATGCAAAAAAATAATATAGAACAACTTTGGGAACTTATGTCTAATGCCAAGCATTGTGTGGTGCTTACAGGTGCTGGTATTTCTACACTGTCTGGCATTCCAGATTTTCGTGGAGTTGGTGGGCTTTATAATCGTAAAGACATTGATGCAAGCAGGCTATTTGATGTTCATGCTTTCCGTGCTGACCCAAGTTATTACTATAAGCATTCGCATGATTTTTTATACGCTACGGCCGCCATACCTAATATTGTACATGAAGTTTTAGCTAAGCTTGAAGATAAGGGTATTGTTAAGGCAGTAATAACTCAAAATGTTGATATACTACATCAAAAAGCAGGATCCAAGGAAGTATTTGAGCTGCATGGCTCGCCCATGATTCACACTTGTCTTGCATGTGCAAAAGAATATGAATTTGAGCAAGTTTTAAGCATGTTACAGGAACAGCAAGTGCCACATTGTCCAAGCTGTAATGGAGTTCTCAAACCAAATATTGTATTTTTTGGTGAGTCCTTGCCTATTCACGCCTTAAGTATGTCAGAAATGCATGCTCAAAAAACAGATTTATTATTGATTTTGGGCACTAGTCTTACAGTATTTCCGGCTGCTGATATTCCACGCATAGCATTATCAAGTGGAGCAAAACTTGCCATTATTAATGCTGCGCCAACATATATTGATCAATCAGTTAGCTATAAAGGCACAGATCTTGGTGAAACCTTTGTCAAGCTTAACGAAAAAGTGCAATAAATGCCCATAGAAATATATACTTAGCATATAACATGATATAGTAAATAAAATTAATATAATGAAAGAACAAAATAATGCATATGTGGGCATAGCACTTCTGCTCTTATGCGGCATAGGTCTTTATGGAATTTTAACCACCAGCATTCCTATTACTGACGAACTTGTAGGACCTTTAGCACTACCATGGCTTAGCCTTGCCGGTTGCGCTTTTTGTGCAAGTTTGCTGTTAATTCGTTCATTTTGTGCAAAAAAACAAAAAAATATCCACAAAGACATAAAACCTATCATAAAAACAATCTCTTACTTTATGTTTTTTGCCTTATATTTAATAAGCATGATTTTTATAGGTAATTATGCAACATTATTAAATATAAGCTATGGTGGTGGATTTACTATTGCTTCACTTATATTTTTAACAATTTCCATGTATATTCTAGGGCAAAAAACATGGTATAAAGTTTTTGCAGGCGCTGTTATGGTAGTGATAATTTGCCTACTTTCTTTTGGACATTTTTTTAATATTATGCTCCCATAACTCTTAGTCTTTAGTGATAATATTGTGAATGAAATAATTTCTGGCATACAAATAGCTTTTAGCCTAAACGCGCTTATGGCAAATTTTATGGGAGTTTTGCTTGGCATAATCTTTGGCAGCATTCCTGGGCTCACAGCTAGCATGGGTATTGCTCTACTCATTCCACTTACCTTTGGTTTAGCTTCTGTGGAGGCTTTTTCTATGTTACTTGGTATGTATGCCGGTGCCATTTATGGGGGCTCTATTTCTGCCATACTACTTGGCACACCGGGGACAGTTGCTGCTGCTGCCACTCTGCTTGAAGGGCCGCACCTCACAGCCAAGGGACAATCGCGAAAAGCACTTGAGATGGCAACCTTTGCATCATTTTTTGGAGGAACATTTAGTGCTATTTTCTTAGTGCTTTGCGCTCCATTACTTGCTGGTATAGCCACATCATTTGGACCAGCAGAATATTTTGCCTTAGCTGTATTTGCCCTTTGTGTGGTAGCAACATTATCATCTGGAAATATGCTCAAAGGCCTTGCAGCAACCTTTGTGGGACTTTACCTTGCAAGCATTGGCATTGACCCAGTGTCTGGCGATTTTAGAAATACATTTGATAATAATAATCTTATCAATGGTATAACTTTAATCCCCACCTTAATTGGACTTTTTGCTGTGTCGCAAGTTTTACTATGTATTGAGCATATTTTTAGAGGACAAAATAGCATAGTAAGACAAGGCAATGTATCCAATAAAAGATTAAATTTTAAAGAAATATACTCCAACAAGATCAACTTAATACGCTCATCTCTTATTGGGGTCATTATTGGCATTATTCCTGCCACCGGACCCACAGCAGCTACCTTCATTGCCTATGCAGAATCAAAACGATTTTCCAAAAATCCAGAATTATTTGGGCATGGCTCTTTAGAGGGCATTGCCGCCACTGAAAGTGCTAATAACGGAGTTACCGGAGGCGCACTTATTCCCATGCTTACCTTGGGTGTGCCCGGTGATGTGCTTACTGCCATCATGCTAGGAGCACTAATGATTCAAGGTTTAGCCCCAGGTCCATTACTTTTTGAGCAACATCAAAGCACTGTGGCAGGCATTTTCACGGCATTTTTTATTGCTAATTTCTTAATCCTTGGTTTAGGTTATGTGGCAGTGCGCTTTATGGGCAAAATTGTTAATGTACCTGCAAATATTCTTATGCCCATAGTTCTAGTGCTTTGCACCATCGGCAGTTATGCGGTAAACCATTCAAGTTTTGATTTAGTAATCATGTTTGTTTTTGGTATATTAGGCTACCTTATGTTAAAACTTGACATAGCCCAATCTCCTTTATTATTATCTTTAATTCTTGCACCACTGGCAGAGTCCAATTTTCGACGTGCTTTAACCATTTCGCGCAATGATTTTTCCATATTTTTTACAAGTCCCATATCATGTATTATACTTGTGATAGCCTTAATCGTTTTGCTTAAAAGTGCTAAAAACCAATGGAAAAAAACATAAAAATGCATAAACCTTACGATAACACTTAAGATAAAAACAAGAGATATAAAATGAAAATTTTTGCCACCTTAGTTTTAGGATTTAGCTTATTTTTTGTAAATGTTGCCAAAGCAAGTGACTTTCCAACTAAACCCATAACTGTCATTATTCCCTTTGATGTGGGTGGTGCCATTGACCCAGTCATGCGCGTTATTGGTGATTATCTTAAAAAAACATATGATATTAATTTAGTTATTATCAACAAACCCACAGGTGGCGGCGCTCCTGCCATGCTTGATGTTTTGCGCGCACGCCCCGATGGTTATACCATTAGCTTTACATCCACCAGTGTGCTTACAGTTTTACCAGAGTATAAAAATGTAGGATTTAAATACACTGATTTACAGCATGTATGTCAAATTATTACTCTAACTATGGGTTGGGTTGTACACAAAGATTTAGGCATATCTAGCATTGCTGAGCTTATGCAAAAAGCACAAGAACAAAAGGGTAAGTTCAATTTAGCAAGTCCGGGTTCCTTCACTGCCCAGCGTCTTTTTCATAACAAGGTTATGGATAATTATCCAGGTGCGGACCTACCATATGTGGCTTATGATGGTAGCGGAGCTGTTACGGCTGCTCTACTTGGTAAGCATGTAACAGTTGGATATATGCCTATTGTGGCATATATGCATCAAAAAGATTTGCAAACCATTGCCGTAAGTTCAGCCAAACGCGACATGACTTTGCCAGATGTGCCAACTTTTGTAGAAATTCTAGGACCAGAATATGTTTATAATTCAGCTTGTGGCATTGTTGCCCCACCCAAAACACCTGCACACATCATAAAACGCTATGAAGAACTTTTTGCCGAAGCACTAAATAACCCCGAAGTGCAAGAAAAGCTTGCCAAACTTGGTGCAACACCAGATTTTTTAAATGGTGCAGGCTTTACAGCAGTGCTTAATAGTTATGCTGAGTTTTTTTCAAAACCCATTCAAGAGGCTAAAGAAGCTGCTCAAAAAAAATAAATATTTAACTTTAAGTGACCTCACATAACTCTAATATGATGCAATTAGTTACTATCTAGCACACTAAAGTTCTTTGTGCCGCTACCCATTATGTAACTTGCGCTATGTTACATAGCAAGCTATCTTACACCCATGAGCAAGCAAATTACCCTAAGTCCTAGTTTAAGCTTTGTAGGAACAGCACATCAAAATCCAGAAGAACGCGAAGGTATTGCTTTATTTATGTCTTCTGTTTCCGCAGGATTTCCATCACCTGCCGATGACTATATTGACCAACAACTAGATTTACACCGCTACTTGGTTAATAATGCGGCTGCTACTTTCTTTTTGCGCGCTCAAGGTGAATCCATGCTTGGTGCTGGCATACATGATGGTGATTTACTCATAGTAGACCGCTCCTTAGAGGCCGCCCACAATCGCATTGTCATAGCTGCCGTGGACGGAGAGCTTACGGTGAAAAGGCTTGTGCGCCGTCAGGGTCAGGTTTTGCTTATGCCAGAAAATGCGGATTATAAAGAGATAGATATAACCGAACGTGAGCATGTACATATTTGGGGAGTGGTAAGCTATGTCATCCACAAACTTTAATATGCACAGCCCTCAACTTTGGGGGCTTATGGATTGCAATAATTTTTATGCCTCATGCGAACGCATTTTTCGCCCCGATTTGCAAAATCATCCCATTGTAGTTCTTTCCAATAATGATGGCTGCATTGTGGCGCGCTCTGCTGAGGCAAAAGCCCTAGGAATACCCATGGGTGAGCCAGAATTTAAAGCACGCCCCTTATTAAAAAAACATAATGTAGCAGTTTTTTCATCAAACTATGCTCTATATGGTGATATATCACAAAGAGTTATGGACACAGCAGAAAGCATTACCCCCTGCATTGAACAATATTCCATTGATGAAGCATTCATTCCATTTACAGGTGCAATACGCGCCAATGCCGAACAAGTGGCAAGTGCACTGCGCGAACGCATTTTGGCTTGGACTGGCATAACTGTATCTATCGGGCTTGGTCCCACCAAGACCTTGGCTAAACTTGCCAATCATTTAGCTAAAAAAAATACTGGAATATTTCACTTTCCAAGCTGTAAAATTGAGCAAGATGCTTTACTTGCTAAAATTGCTGTAGATGAAGTTTGGGGCATAGGGCGGCGTCATGCCCTAAAATTGCGCATGCATGGCATTTATACAGCTAAAGATTTACGCGACCAAGACAACTTATGGCTAAAAAAGAAGCTTAGCATCACGGGATTGCACACAGCCATGGAGCTAAGAGGCATAGCTTGTGTGGCAGAAGACTCCCTCACATCCATACGCAAAAGCCTTGTTTCTTCGCGCTCATTTGGGACAAAAATTTATGCAAAACAACATTTATCCGAAGCTCTATCAAGTTTTGTAGCCAATGCTGCCACACGCTTGCGCCACGAAAACCTGCTTGCCGGTGGCATTGCTGTATATATTCGTACCTCAAGGCATGGGCAAAATCAGTATGCCAAAACCATACACATTACCCTACCCCACCCCACAAGCGACACCAAGACATTTATACAAGCTGCCATGCGGGGCTTAAATCTTGCTTTTAAGGAAGATACGCCCTATGCCAAGGCTGGTATAATGCTTTATGAAATTTGCCATGCTCACGCATATCAGGGTAATTTATTAAGCATGCTTGACCCCAATCAAGAAGAAAAGCAAAACCGAACCGAGCAACTTATGTCTACATTAGATGCTATTAATAATCGCTTTGGTAGGCATACCCTTAAATATGCCAGCCAAGGACTTGATGAAAAAGCACCATGGCGCATGAGTCAAAAGTATTTATCCCCACAATTTATTAGCAATTGGCATAGCTTGCCCATAGCTTGGTGTAAGTAACATCAACAAACCAGGCACCAGCCATCTCGATAGTGTCTACGCAAGATGCTGCATGTTAGTTTTCTTGATGATGACACATCGCCTTCTTCAAACCCCAAAAGCTCAAAAACAAGAGAACCGTATCAAGCCCGAATGGAGTTTGCATCTGGATAGGCAACACTTTTGTGGACAGCAAAGCATCTTTAAAGCATGGATTGCTCCCAATGTAAGGACCACTCTTATTTTTGAAATATGTCTCTTTCTTGCTTTTTCAATATTTTTTCTTTATCTTTACATGGTTCGTTCTATAAACTGATAAAATACTTAAAAGGAATACCCATGCAATCAAAAAACGCCCTCACTAATTTAATTAACCGTTACAAGGCAGTGCTTAAAAAATGTAATATCTTAAATAATTTTGGCACTTTGTTAAAGCATGCTGCAATTACTGCTGGTTTTGTGGCAGTGCTTGCAAGTGCTGTGCTTAGTCCAAGTGCAGCGCAGGCTGTACACATTGAATGTGTTACGCAGAATCATTCAACAGTTTGTTATACTGTTCCCGATGCTGAGGATCATTTTTTACTTGAGCCAACCCAAATGGGTAAAAGCTATGTAAGCAATATTAACTTGCCTGGTAGTGGCACACATGGTCTTTTATACAAAAATCCTGCCAACCAAGCCACGTATAACGATATTAATGCCCTCTTGGGTGCCATTATTCCACGCACCGTAGATGGGCGTTATGTTATTGCTCAAGGCACTGCTCCAGCAGGAAGTATTGCCTTTGACACTATGGTTAATGGTGTAACTACTCCTTACTATGTCACCCCCTTACAAACTCCGTCTGAACTTCGTCTAGGTAGCGGCCTCATCGCCGAAATCACCAGCGGTGCTTTTTATGGTATGCCTGGCACTAACGGCGGAGCCATTAATAATGAGGACAAATCCGGTGGCTATAATATTAACGCAGATTTTTTTGCCAATACCGCTCTTCAGAGCGGCGGGGCTTTTTATAATAGGGCCAACGCCACTAACTCCACAGCCAGCATTGGTAATATAACTGCTACCTTCATAGCCAATACTGCTACTAATGGTAGCGGCGGGGCTTTTTATAATAGGGCCAACG
>CAYJKC010000015.1:10566-47419 GCA_964370675.1 uncultured Desulfovibrionaceae bacterium | reverse complement strand
TTTTCATTACTTTTTGTGTACCATAATATCAATAAGGTTAATATCAATATCCTTCATGCTTTCTAGCGAAACTCTGGCTATATTTTCAATGGTATGCTCAACTTGATCGCAAATAATACCATCGGTGGCATTGGGCACGCTTCCATGCATGGAAAGGTGAGCTGCAAGGACAGCTTCACCAGCACAGGTACATAGTTTTGATGAGCATGAGTCTTTAGCTCCATCACACATAATGCCGGAAAGATTTGCAAACATATTTTGCATGGCTCCTTCCATTTGGGCTTGTGTTCCCCCGAGAAGCCAAGTAATGGCTGCTGTGGCTCCAGAACCAGTAAATAAAGCACTACAAATGGGTGATAAAATACCAACTGCATACTTCATGCGAATAGAAATGAGGTAGCACATAAAAAGAGCGCGTAGCATTTTTTCTCTACCAAGATTTAAGAATTCACAAGTAGTTACTATGGGTAAGCTTGATTCAAAACCTTGATTACCAGAACCAAGCATTATCATAGCAGCTTTTGGTCCACCACCCATGCGCATATCAACAGCAGCGGCTACACGCATTTTTACTTGATAAAATAAATCATTGGGTACAACTTTTTCATCCATCATTTTCTTTAATGTTTTGCCAATTCTCATTCCATAATCATTGGCAAGCCCTTCATTGGATGCAGCTACATTCATATCTATGGGAGCTTGTAAAAACTCTAAATCTGCAATGGGTACTTCTTTAGCAATTTTCACCAATTGAGCCACAGTCATTACCATAATGCGTGAAGTTTGTTTGCTTTCAAGTTCAATTTTAACATCAATGAGCACCTGACCATCTTTTTCAAGATGTACCATTTTATCATGGCTATCATAAGTTATAGAGTAAGCTCTTTCTGTTTCATTGGTAGCTGTGACTTCAATAAGTAGATGTGCTTCTTTAACAAATTCAATGCTAACAAAATCTTTTTCTATATAACTATGGGCAGTTTTTATTAGTTCGGGAGTAACATCGGCAAAAATTTCCATGGTATTTCCTTCTTTGCGTAAAAGAAAACCAAGGGTTGCAGCAAGTGGAATACCATATTCATTAGTGCCAGGAATAGTAACAAAATAAGCATTTTTAAAAATATTAGAGCTGACTTTTAAATGTATGTGCGTGGCTGGATTGTTTAATTTTATACAAGTGTTTGAAACTGCAAGACCAACTGCTACCGGTTCTGTACAACCAAGACTTGGCATAAGTTCTGATTGGACGAGTTGTATTAATTCTTGTGCATTCATAAATTTTCCGTGTGTAAAAATTATTCTATATTTTTCCAGCTTTCGCGCTTACAAAGACTTATACCCAGTGGTATAGCCAAAAATGCAAAGGTACCTATAGTTACAAGAGCTATATAGAGCATAGGGTTGCCAATAGGTAGTTGAGTAGGTGGGAAAAACGCTACAATAAAGGCAAAGGCAACGCTTAAAAAACCTGTTCCGGCAATGCCAATAACTCCAAACATGCCCCCAGGAATTTTAAAACCACGTGCTAGATCTGGTTTAGAATGGCGTAGTTTAATTACAGTTGCAAACATGAGCAAATAAACAATAATGTATAAGGTGGCACTCATGGCAGAAAGCATAAAGAAAGCAACACTTACGTCATCCATTAAAAAATATAATGATGTTGATGAAGTAACTAAAGTAGCTTGAAGCATTAATATGCTGATGGGTGCACCTTTTTTATTGGTTTTAGCTAAAATTGGGGGTATTTCTCCGTCCTTTGCCGTAGCTAACAAAGCCCTGCTTGGTCCTTCAAGCCAAGATAAAATTGCACTTATAACACCCATAACAATACAAACGGAAAGTATAGGAATAAGAAATTGTAAATCATATTTAGTACAAAAAATATCAAAGGCTTGCATAACAGCTGCTGTAAGTGAAATATCATTATGAGGCACAATGGTTGCTATGGATAATGACCCCAAAATGGAAATGATGACAGCAATAAAGGTGGTAATGATCATGGCAAAGGGAAACTCTTTAGCCGGATTTTTTAACTTATTAACTTGCGCCGCTTGAATTTCAATGCCAGTAAAAAACATTAAAATTCCAGCCAAAAACGCCACGCTACCTAAGCCATGCATGTGTGGGAAAAATCTTATATGTGGATTGTTCTGCTTGTCCATAACCATATCAGTCTTGGCAGTTTCTAAAAACTCAATGGGATTACCATGATTAATCCAATAAAGTGCAAATACAATTAATAAACCCGCTGGAATTAGCATGCCAAAGATAATAGAGTATTTTGAAATTATCTGCACCAGCTTTTCCCCATTAAGTTCAATAAATATGGAAGCCCAATATATAATTAAAATTACAGCTCCTGTGTATGTGCCACTTTTTGCAAGCTCTGGGTGGTCAAAAAGGTAGGCTAAATTTGCTGAGGCAAATCCTAATATGACAGGATACCAAATTATATTTTGACTCCATTGCATCCATATGGCAATGGTGCCACAACGTGAGCCAAAGGCCTCTTTAACCCAAGTGTAAACTCCGGCTCCTTCTTTAGTAAAAGTGCTCCCAAGCTCCGCAGAAACTAAGGCTGCTGGCAGTAAGAATAAGAAAGCTGAAAAAGCTAAATAGGCAAATAGAAAAATACCTTCTTCTGCCATCATGGGAAAGCCACGCAAACCAAGCACTGAGGCTATGGTCATCAAGGTGAGAGTTGTTGTTGAAATATATTGTTTTTTAGGTCTACTCATATTTAGCTCATAACAATTAAGAATATAAATTTATAATTATTTTAGAAAGATATCTTTTAAGAATTGCATTGTCAAACCAATTTTTTGTATACAAAGAATTGGTTTAGTTTGATATAAGCTTGTGCATGATTAAATTTGATGTCGTAATTGATAGATGGTTTATCTTTTATATAATTTATTAGATTTATTTTATGCAATTAATATAATTTTAGAGTGTGTTTTACAATATTATGTTTTGGCTATGAAGTTGTACTGATGCTTTTTACCTTTTTTTGTTTTGCGCATACTAATTTCTGCAAATTTTAATAATTCATCAAAGCTTTTTCCGTTTTGTGGGTAGAGAGCCATGCTTATGCTACCATTTATAACAATATTGTGTTCAGCAGTGGAGTAGTCTCTGATAAGCATTTTTTCAAGAATATGCTTTTTATCCATAACAAGATGCATATGGGGTGTGTTTTTTAGGAATACAATGAAATCATCACAACCAATGCGGCCAATAATGTCTACGTCTCTAAAGTTTGCCTGAAGATTATGCACCAATTCAATTAAAATACTATCTCCAAAGGGGTGACCAAGATATTCATTGATGGTTTTAAGCTGATCTATATCAAGCAAGAATAGGGCATGATTTGACTCATGATTATTTTTTATTGCTTCTTCAATGAGCGATCTAGCAGCTATGTCATTGTAACACTTGGTTAAGTGGTCAATTTGTGAATGATGCGAGGGAATTTTTTGATCGTGCACGTCTAAAACCTTACCTATGGCAGTAAGGGGTTTTCCGTCATGGTTTTTTATGATTTTATATGTAACCCTAAAATAGCGAGCGCTACCATCGGGGAGGTTAAAGCGTAATTCACAGGGGCTGTGTTCACCTTTTGCTAGATTGTCGCAAGCACGCAAAAAATCATCCATGTCTTCTTCATAAACATGATTATTTTCTAAAAGTGTTTCAGGAAATAGAAATTCACCTTGAGGTAAACCAAGACCTTCATATCCATGACCAAAAAACATCATTTGCCTTGTGGAATAGTTAAAACTCCATACTAAAGAGCTGGTGATTTCTAATAATGCGCTTATAAGTGATCTATCAGAAACAGTATTGTCAAAACCATATTGACTAGCCCACGCTAAGGTTCCGTCATCTATAGTTTCAGGATTAATTTCTCTTATAAAACCAGCTAGTAAGGGTGACTCTTCACTGCCTTTTACTGTAAGTTTTCTTAAAGTAACTTCGGTAGCAAATTCTTTACCTTGTTTAGTTTTGTGCACCCATGGGAATTTTAAATGCCCTTGTGCATAAGCTTTTTTCATATATTCAACTGCAAGTTCTTCGGATTTAGCACCATTGGGTTGAAATGCTGGTGAAAGCTTAAATAATGTTCTTAGAAATTCTTCCTTGGAATTTAAGCCAAATGTTTCAATAACTGATTGATTACAAGACAAAACTTCAAATTTTTCATTTAACAAGGTAGCACAAAAAGGCATAGCTTCAATAAGGGCAGACATTTCATTATAACTTAAAGTAAAGTTAAGGTTTATATCTTGGTTAAGAGCATTTTTTAGCTTTTCGCGCGTTAGGTTTATTTCATAAATAAGTAGAAATTCCTCAATGGGCATGGGGCGATAAAATAAATATCCTTGACCATGCGTGCAACCAAATTCTAAAATCATTTCTTTTTGTTCTTTGGTTTCAATTCCTTCTGCCACACAAGTGGAAGTTCCAAGTTCAGAAATCATTTTTAGGATATTTTTTACTAGGGCTCTATTTTGTGCACTTTGGGTAATATAATCAATAAGCCCTTTGTCTATTTTGACTTCGCTAAATTCAGTCATGGTTAGCATGAGTAAATTAGAGTGCTTAGCCCCAAAATCATCTAATGAAATTTCAAAACCTGCATTTTTGATTTTTTTGAGTTTATTATCAAAAAATTCGAAATCCATTTTATCAATGCTTTCAGTTATTTCAATTTTTATATATTCATGAGGTACATTATACCTTGCGCAAGTTTCAATAATCTCTTCTAATAAATTTGGCGAAATAAAGGTAACTCTTGAAAAGTTAACTGCAATTTTTAGAGCTTTATTCTCTTTGATAAGTCTTTGTAATAATTTGCATACTTCTTCAAGTACAAAGAAGTCTATATGACGAATAGTACCTTCGGTTTCATAAATTGGGATAAAGCGATCAGGTGGTATAAGTTTTCCACTCTTATCAAATTTGCGCACTAAGGCTTCGGCTGAGGAAATGTCTTCGGTAAGTAGGTCTACTTTGGGCTGCAAATAAACTGTAAAACATCCAGCTTTAAGCTCATCTAAAATAATTTCCATAGCATTAGGCCTTGCTTGTATGGCTTCACTATGTTGAGCTTTATAAAACTTTTGTTTTTCTGCGTACATAATATCATAAGCTTGAGTAAGCCCTTTACGCAGATTTATTTTTTTGTATTGGTAAATACTACCAATAGAGATGGAAAATTCACTATGTTCTGCTAATTTAATTTTGAGCCCATTGACCATTAATTCAAAATCGTTAGGTGCAATATTTGGGTGTAATGAAATAAACTCATTACCAACAAAACGGCAAAGATCATTACCAAGAAATTGCTTTAACACTGTAGCAGCTTGCTTTATAATATCATCACCGTAGGATTCACCATATATTTCATTTATATTTTTTAATCCATTTAATGCAACATGCACATAACCAAGTGTTTCTGGTTTTTTCTGTTCTATATCTTTTAATTTTTGATTGTACTTATTTCTGTTGCCAACCCCAGTAAGTGAGTCTGAGTATGATAGGTATTCAAGATAGTTATAAGCTTTTTGTTTTTTTACTTTATCCACTACAAAAAGAATAACAGAATGAAGTAACTCTAAGTGGTGAGTATTTTTTGTAGGATTATCTACACCCATAAAATATGTAATTTTCTCATCAATAGAGTGGGGTACAACCAAAATAGAGTGCACATCAATATTTTGCAAAAACTTATAAATAATACTATCATTTGCTAAGTCTTGTTCTATAGCCTTGAATGCAAATTCACCTTTTTCTTTGAAAATATCTAATAAGGGTTGGAATGGTTTTATAGGTAGTTTATTATTGATAGCTATGGGTGAGGGCTTAATATTATCAGATTCCCACTCATGAATTTTGCATACATTAGTTTTTTTATGATTAACTTCAAAAACATAAGCACGATTTGAACCATAATAATTTGCAACTATGCTCAAAAGAGTTTGAATGGCATCACTTGTTTCAGTATCTTCAATGAGGGTTTGGATGCAAGATATTAGAGTTTCTTCAAGGCTAAGTTTTTTGGTTATGCTTTCTGCGCTCTCTTTCTCCATGCTTGGATCATAGATAATAGCTAGTTTTGCAGGATTATTGTTAATTTCTATAAGTGTGTCAATTTGAATAAAGTTTTTTCTTGAAGTTTCATCATATATGGTCTTTCGGATTCGTTTGCCAAAGTCAAGTAAAGCGTTACGGCAATGTGAACATGGTTTTCTACCATTATGCATGAAGGAGTAGCATTTTTTACTATGGAAATCGCCCTTTAAAACTCTGCTAAGGTCACCACTTGAAGGCTTACTTATAAATAGAAGATCATATGTTTTTAAATCAACTACATAGCATATAAAATTAAGGTTTTCTAATACAATTTTTGCGAGATCTATTTGTTGCATGGCGTGGCTCCAAAATCAAAGGTAGCGTAGGTAACACGAAATTAAAAATTCGCCAAAAAAGCAGCAATATATCAAATATTTACACTCTTTTATCAAAAAAACTAGTTTTACTCATTACATATTATATAAAATAATGGCAACTGTCAATGGAACAAAAGCTTTAGATAAAACTTATTTGAAAAAAAATCCTATAACTATTTAATGTTAATGATATAATTGCCGTGTTTATGTTTTCTTTTCCTCTTTTTTTGGTGATAATTTTGACAGAATTTACTTTATACTGTACACAAAAAACACTACATAAGGGTTTTATACTTCTTAAAGTTCATTTTGGGGATAAGGATAACTATGCAAAGAGAACAACTAGCTTCACGGATTGGATTTTTATTGGTTTCAGCTGGATGTGCTATAGGGCTTGGAAATGTTTGGCGTTTCCCTTTTATTGCTGGGCAATATGGGGGCGCAATTTTTTTGACAGCTTATTTTTTATTTTTATTATCTGTTGGTTTACCCATTCTTATTATGGAATTTGCCATAGGGCGTGCATCTAATAATAGCTGGGGGCATGCGTTTAATACTCTTGAGCCAAAGAACACCTTTTGGCACAAGTTTAGTATGATTGGTCCTCTTGGGTCTTTTATTCTTATGATGTATTACATTCCTGTGGCATCGTGGCTTTTTGCTTATTGTTTTCACACTAGCGTTGGCACGCTTAGTCCGCTTGACCCAGCCGGAGTAGGGCAGTTTTTTGGATCAATGCTCTCTGATCCTTGGACTATGTATGGTTGGACAGTGCTTGTAATATTACTTGGTATTGGGGCTTGCTCCTTGGGTGTGCAAAAGGGGGTTGAGCGCGTAGTAAAATATTTAATGCTAGGTTTGCTTTTCTTACTTATTGTGCTTGCTGGACACTCATTAACTCTTTCTGGTGCAGCAGAAGGTATCAGTTTTTATCTTGCGCCTGACTGGAGCAAGGTGGAAAAAGTTGGTGTGTTCAACCTTTTAAATGATGCTATGAATCAAGCTTTTTTTACCATTAGCGTAGGCATTGGTTCTATGATGATTTTTGGTTCTTATTTAAGCAAAAAAAATACTTTAACTGGTGAGGCTGCATATATTATTGGCTTAGATACTTTTGTGGCTATTATGGCTGGATTTATTATATTTCCTGCTTGTTTTACCTATGGTATTGAGCCAAATGCCGGACCTGCATTAATATTTATTACTTTACCGAATGTTTTTAATGAGATGAGTGGTGGTCACTTTTGGGGATTACTCTTTTTTATTTTTATGTCTATGGCAGCGCTTACTACAGTTATAGCTGTTTTTGAAAGTATTATTGCATACTTTATGGATGTGTATAAATTTACACGTGCAAAAAGTACATTGATAACTCTTGTGGCTATTCTTGTGGGAGTTTTACCTTGTATTTTAGGCTTTAATGAGTGGTCAAGTTTTCAGCCTCTTGGTGAGGGTACTAATGTTTTAGACTTAGAAGACTTTATTATTAGTAAAAACCTATTGCCGCTAGGTTCACTGTTTATGTTATTCTTTTGTACTTCTCGCTATGGATGGGGATATTCAAAATTTTTAGAAGAAGCAAATACAGGTGAGGGTAAGAAATTCCCTAATTATTTACGCTTTTATTTAACTTATATTTTGCCTTGTATAATTATTTTTGTATTTATCCAAGGTTATTTGCAGATGTTATAATTGTATAATATATGACATATTTAAAGTAAAAAATCCACCAGCTTAGCTAGTGGATTTTTACTTTAATCTTAATTTTATTAATATTATTTGACAGTGATAAGCTCGTAATCACTGCTGCCAAGACCAATGCTCTCGGCATGGGCCAGTTGGCTTCTCCAGTTAGTGGTTGGGTGTACTGCGGTAAAATGGTCACCAGATTGACCATGTTTACAGCCACATTCAGTCATAATACTATCACCAATGGCAGGAGCTGCATTAACAGCATCAATGCAGGCTTTATCTAAGGCAACAGGGTCAAAGCTAGCAAACATGCCAATATCTGGTACAACTGCGGCATCGTTTTCGCCGTGGCAGTCACAATAGGGTGAAACTTGGTTTACAATGCTAATATGAAAGTGTGGTCTGTCTTGTACCACAGCTAAGCTATACTCTGCCATGCGGCAATTTAGCACATCAGGATTGGTGTCAAATTGTGCATCTATGGCGTCGTAATTACATGCTCCCATACAGCGCCCACAACCAACGCATTTATTATGGTCAATACTGGCTTTTTTCTTTGTATTAAAGCTTATAGCACTATGCGCGCAGAATTTTTTACATTTTTTACAGCCACGGCATTTGTCATTAACTGTGGGCTTGCCATCAGAATGCATATGCATTTTTCCAGCACGGCTGCCACAGCCCATGCCAATATTTTTAATAGCTCCGCCAAATCCTGTCATTTCGTGTCCTTTAAAGTGGCTTAGCGAAATGAATACATCGGCGTCCATAACTGCTCGTCCAATACGTGCGCTTTGGCAATAGGTGGTGTTTTTTAAAGGAATTTCTATGTCGTCAGTGCCTTTTAAGCCATCGCCTATGATAATATGACAACCGGTAGAAAAGGGCGAATAACCATTTTCATAAGCGGCACTAATATGCTCAAGAGCATCTTTGCGCCGACCCACATAAAGTGTATTGCAATCAGTTAGAAATGGTTTTGCATTCTTGCTTTGCAGTACATCTACTACGGTCTTAGCAAAGTTTGGACGCAAGAATGATAAATTGCCAGGCTCACCAAAGTGAATTTTTATGGCAACAAATCTACCATCTAAATCCATTTTAGTAATACCGGCTTTTCGAATGAGTTTTTCAAGCTTCATTTGTAAGCTCGTGCCAATTTTACATCGCATATCGGTGAAAAATACTTGTGACTTTTTTTCAGTTTTTTTCTTGGTTTTTGCCTTAGTTTTTTCCATATCATTCCTCATGGTTGTAAATAATGATAATCTTAAAAGATAATTTTACCCTTCTTTTCACTGATTGTGACTATACTTTGTGTATTTTGTGGGGTCAAGTTACAATTAAATTTACCGATTACATGATTAATTGATGAATTTTAGCTTTTAAAATTAAACACTATTGTATGTTTTCTGTGAAATTTGGTCTTGCATTTGAGAAAAGCTAGTGTTATGCTATGAATTAATGTTTTGAGGTTTTAACTACCTCAAGTGCACAGGATTATTTATGACACCTAAAAAAAACTCTGTATACAGTACGTTGCCTGATGATGTTCAAGGTGAAAATCTAAAAAAAGATCGTATTGCTCTTGTTCCCAGCGATGATGTACGTGAATTGCGTTTGTTGTTTGAGCTAAGCCAACTTTTAGATAGCTCTGCCCATATTGAAGACACCTTAGATGGTGCATTAAAGCTTATGGCCCGTCATCTTAACATGATGCGTGGTAGTATAACTTTGTTATCACCTCAAGGTGATAAGATGCACATTGAAACTGCCTATGGTTTAAACCCCATTGAAATGGCGCGCGGGCAATATCGAGCTGGTGAAGGCGTTACTGGAAAGGTAATTGCTACCGGTGAGCCCATGCTGGTTTCACATATTTCTGACGAACCATTATTTCTGAATCGTACTCGTTCTCGCAATATGCAAAAAGATGAAGTATCTTTTTTATGTGTTCCCATTAAGCTTGATGATCAAGTGGTTGGAGCATTAAGCGTAGATAGGCTTTTTGCTGCCACACATGATTTAGAAGAAGATGCCCGTCTATTATCAATTATTGCTTCTATGCTTGCGCGTGCCGCCAAGGTGCGCCAAAGTTATATATCTAGCAATAAAGCAAGCAACAGTAACACAGCATCACGTCCGCATGCTTTTGTGGGTAGTTCTGACGCTATGCAGCAAGTTTATACTCAAATTGAGCAAGTTGCTGCCTCGTGTACAACAGTGCTTATTTGTGGTGAAAGTGGCACAGGTAAAGAACTTACTGCCCAAGCCATACATGCTGCAAGCCCTCGGGCAGATCAACCCTATGTTTCATTGAATTGTGCGGCTTTGCCAGAAAATCTTATTGAAAGTGAATTATTTGGGCATGAAAAAGGTGCTTTTACCGGAGCCATAGCTGTGCGGCGTGGTAGGTTTGAGCTAGCTCATAATGGAACACTTTTTCTTGATGAAATTGGTGAGCTTAGCTTGCTTATTCAAGCAAAGCTTTTGCGTGTTTTACAAGATAGGCGTTTTGAGCGTTTGGGTGGCACACAAACCAAACAAGTAGATATTCGTATAGTGGCAGCTACTAATCGTTCTTTAGAGCAAATGGTGGAGCAGGGTACTTTTAGAAAAGATCTTTATTATCGATTAAATGTTTTTCCCATTACATTGGCCCCTTTGCGTGAACGCAGAGAAGATATTGCCCTTATGGCTAACCACTTTATGCAAAAATATGCTGCTACTCAGGGGCGTTCCAATGTGCGTTTATCATTGACTGCTGTGGATATGCTACAGCGTTATGACTGGCCTGGTAATGCTCGTGAGTTACAAAATATTATGGAGCGTGCTACATTATTGGTTGGCGATGATGGACTGATTTTGCCTCAACATCTACCGGTTAATATACATTCAAGTCATTGCCCAATTGCTCATCCAAACCTTAATGAAGGTCACTGTAATTACAGAGTATCAACTAATGGAGCTAGTGGAATAAGCTTGCAAGATCGCCTTGATGAACTAGAATATGCCTGTATTGTTGAAAGCTTGGAGCAAACCAAGGGGCATCTTGGTAATGCTGCAAAGATGCTTGGATTAACCGAAAGGATTATGGCTTTACGTTTACGTAAATATAAACTTAGTTATAAAAAATTTAGAGTTAAATCATAAGTGAATTTTGTCTTTATTAAAAGCGCAAGCTAGATAGTCGACACTGAAAAAATCCTTTTTTATACTGCCGCATCATGACGTTTTTCTTGCGGCAGTATAAAAAATATAAACATAAAAAAGCTTAATACTTGGCACTTTAGCCTGTTTAGGACTTTCCTTAGATTAAACGCTGCACAACTTAGCTGAAGTTAGTCTTCTTCATACTCTCCTAGATATTCCAATACATCATAGTGCACGCTATCTAATATGTGAGATATTTTATCAACACATTCATCACCCACAGCATAGCCTAATAATGTGGATAAGAATGCTGCACGCTTAGCATTAATTAAAGCTTTATACCCTTCATGGTCGGGTCCAAATGGTATAGATGCAATGGATTTTGAAAAATCTTCTAAATGTTCCTTGGTAAGACCATTCATGGGTTGAAGTTCATCATCAATATATACAAGGTTATTTTCTAAACGTAGTATTACTGGAGCTCCACGCATATAAGCTATACATATTTCCATTTTAATCTCTTACCTTATTCGTTCAATTAATTTGTAGTCAAAAATCACGATACTTGTTGCCAGAGTTTTTGTAAATGGTTTGATAAATGAATTTTCTTTTCGTAATGTATTTTTTTTAGCTTCTCTAAGGTTTTAAGAACGTAATTATCAAGTTTTTCAGGGTTTTTACTGTTATTGATGACATCATGACAAGCAGACATTTTTTTTGGCTCGGACCATTGCCAACTATCCATGTTATGGCATTGTTCTTCTGTCCATTGACGATTACACTGCATACGCGCATAACGTGTGCTTTGATCACATTCTATACCAATAATATAAGCTTCTTCAACATGATGTCGACCATTTTCAAGATAAAGTGGTATTTCTGCCACCGCAAATTTTGAACCATTGTTTTGGCAGTTATTCCAAAATAGCTGTGCTTCGTCATATACTAAGCTATGTATGTAATTATTGATTTCTTGTCTGATGTTATTGTCTTTCATGATGCTTCGCAAAGCTTCTCGATTAACTTCTGCCTTAGGGTGAGCAACTACCATAGTACCAAAGCGACTTAAAAAATAATTATGACCAGCAGCTCCTGGTGCATATAATTTTTTTACCGTAGCATCTGCACTAAAAGTTGGAATACCTTGTAGCTGAAATTTTTCTAAAAGAGTAGATTTTCCACAACCGGGCAGACCAACAATAATAATTTTTTGTAAATTATTACTCAATTGTAGTGCGCATTCAAGCATGTCGTCTGGTGGTGTGACACAAAAACTAAGCTTATTTTTAGAGACGGGGTGCGTAAGGCAAAGCTTCCAAGCATGCAGCATTTGACGTTTTGCTACATAATCTAAATTTGCAAGATTTTGTTTACGACCATATACTTGATCACCCCAAAGTGGAAAGCCAAGATGTGCCATATGCACACGAATTTGATGTGTGCGTCCAGTTAAAATTTTAACTTCTACCAAGGAAAAACGTTTTTGTTCATCGGCATATAAACGCTTCCAAATGCTATGCGCCTCACGACCTCCGTATTTTTCTTCCACAATAGCCATTTTTACCTTGATATGCGGATGACGACCTATAGGGTCTTTAATTTCACCATGCTCAGGTATAACCCCATGCACCAATGCTAAATAGCTTTTTTGCACATTGCGATTTGCAAAATCATCGCTAAGGCAAAGTCTTGCACCCTCGTTTAAAGCGATGACCATAAGACCACTGGTGTCTTTATCAAGTCTATGTACTATGCCGGGGCGTAAACCTTCTTGCAAAAGTAAGCTTGGAAAGTGACTTGCTAGACGCTGAATATAAGTGCCAGAAGTGCATGATGGACAAGGATGCACAGTAATTCCAGCTTGTTTGTTGCATATAGCTATATGTTCATCATGCCAGATAATGTCAACTTCGCCATTTTCTGGGATTAAATTTTCTTGAGCAGCGTTTAGGCTAAATTCTATATTTTGACCTATCTGTAAGCGTGTAGCAGGGTTTTTTTCAACAATTGCGTTAATGAAGCAATTTCCATTTTGTATGGCGCGTTTGATTTTTTCACGTGATATATCAGCAAGATGTGTAGCAAGAAAGCTGTCTAAACGCTTACCTGCATCAGAACTTGCTATAATATAAATATGTTTTTGCATACAAAGATTAAGGGTTAGGGCTTGTGTCAGAAATGGTAGATATACCTCCGATGCGATTAAGCAAGGTTTGGTTTTCATTTATATTATCTAACTCAATTCCTGGTTCAAGTGAGGTAACTACTGCTCGCCCAATAATATGGCGATTATCATTATGATCTTCTTCATTAATTCTAATACCCCAAATATTATGAAACATTACAGCTTTACCTTCATATTCACCAAGGTAAAGTCCAATGTGACCGGGCATCCATATAAAGCTCATAAATGGAACACCGCTACTTAATATGATTGCTTCCTTAGCTTTAAGATCTAAGTTTTTCAGCGGACGCATGGCGGCAGAACGATATTGCGCAAGTGAATTGCGAGGAAGCCAAATGCCAAATGGTGTGAAAAGATCATGCAATGTGGAAGAACAATCACGATATTCATTGGTTCCGCCCCAACCATAGGGCTGAGCTATCATTTCATTGCCAAGCTTCGCGATGTGCATAGCTTGCAATGGTAGAGGTTTTTTAGCGGCATATTCATGACTAAGAACAGCCTTGGTTATTTTGGCCATTCCATTTGCACCGCGTATAGGCATAAGCACAGTTATGCCTGTATCATCATGGTTGATTAGGGGAAAAACTGCCCCCATATGGGCATGCCCAAGCCTTTTACCTGAAACATCGTTTATGTCTACTTTATCCCTAGTGAGTGCGGCATAATCTTTTGTAGTATAGTTAGTTATAAATTGTTCATCCACAAAGGCAACATGATCTGCACGTACCCATCCTGCAGCCAAGGAGTTTTCTGCAAAATACCATAAACCGTCTTGTGTTTTTTGCGTTATAAATAGTGGCATGGCAGGGGGCAGGGCTGCGTATTGAAAATAATCAAAGGGGGCTTTAGCAGGGTTTGGAGTTGGTTTTGAATAGCGTGGTTGTAAGGTGGGTAGTTCACGCAAGGTAGTTTGATATAAGGTAATGGCAGGGCGTGCTACATTGGGATAATTAGCGATATCTGAATTTATTTTAATGCGTTCCCATTGTTCATCGGTCCAAGGTGTAATGCCGTTATAACCTCTGGCAGAGCCAAAAGTATTTTTAAAAGCGTTTAGGCGCAAAGCTGCTTTTTGTTTGCGCCATGGGCTATAGTAAATGCGATTAAAACGCGCATCATGCTCTTGCTGTGCAGCTTTGCTTAATAACAATTTTTCTGAATTTTTAACATACACTGATAAATCTTGTGGATAGGTATATAAATCTTTTACAAGTCCGCGCTGAGCCAAGGGACTATCATCACGAATGGGAGGATGCTTTGCACATGATGTAAGCAAAACTAAACAGCATACCAAAACAACGAGCGTGTATGATTGATTGTTTTTAATAGTAGTCATTTTATTAATTTCAAGCTGGGTCAATGGTTAATGTATATTTTTTTAAAAAATCTATGGGCAAGTAACTAGATTTAGCATGGCGCAAACCTTCTTCATCAAGGTCTTGAGCGCGATTAATAAGAGTGCAATTTACGCCGGCATGTCTAACAAAGCAGGCATTCATGGTTTGATATACTCCTCTAAAGCCTGTATGTCCTTTTTCATAGTGCACGCCCAAGGTCGTGGAGTCTAAAAGCTCTCCCACGCTAAATGCTACAAGAGTATCTTCAACGTATATGGCGCCACCCATGAGGTTTGGAAAATCGTACCAATGGGAAAGTACACTATTTATGGCTTCATTTTCGGCTAGAAGTGCTCTTGAGTTTGTGCATTCATGCCATTGGCACCACTTATCTTGTAAGCTTAGTACATCTTCCATAATGGAATCGTCCATTATCTTATAATTTGGTTCACCATATGCCTTCTTAAAGGCATTTAGGTGATTACGTTTTTTATGAAAGCGATTACCTGGTAGTTTTGCAAGGTCTTCTGATTTATATAAATATTCCCATTGACCGCGTGTTTCCTCTTTCTTAACTCTATGACCAAGTGCTTTTTCAAGAATTAAGACCAGACGTTCCGGCACACGAATCAAGGTGGCACCAGCATTTAGCATATGCTCTTTTTTCCAGTCTATATTTGACCAATCACCCACGGGAGCCCAAAGACTATTATTGCTATCTTGCTTGAGCCAGCAAAGTTTATCACTAAAAGACCATTTTAAGTTATAATATTTGCTCCAACCCCAAATGTTTGCAAAGCTGTAGTCAATGGAGTGTTCAGACATATCTTGCCAGTATTGTAAATATTCTACCTTGTGATTAAGGCTTATCGGTGTAAATAATTCATTCATATGGGCTTATTTTTACATAGTATTTATGGTTTGGCTACTGTTTTTTTATGCTTAGCACTCATGGCATACTTGGTCCAGTCAACTTTATATAATACTACAAGCATAATGGAAGATTGTACCACCTGTGATAAAACCATTCCAAGAAAAACACCTGATGCACTTTGCCAAATATAATGCCCAAATACCCATGCTATAGGTAGGCGTATTAACCAAAAACTACTGCCATAAACTATAAGATTATATTTGGTGGCACCAGCTCCGGTCATAACTCCACCAAGTATCATACTTATTAAAGTAAAAGGTGTAGAAAAAATATTAAAATACATATAATTGCGTGTTATTTCTTGAGTTTCTGGTGTTGTGGAGAGTGTTGCTGCTAAGTATGGTATGAAGGGCCAAAGTATGGCAGCAACAATACTCATTATACTTGCACCAGAAATGACTAAAATTCGCGCTAGACGATAGGCTTGGGGAATATTTTTTGCTCCAAGGCTATTACCTACCAATACAGCAGCAGTCATGCTAAAAGCCATGCCGGGTAAAAAAAGTATGGCTTCTAAACGCATACCGGCAGTAAGCCCAGCCAAAGCATGCACATTATTGAAGGGTAGCGATGCTACCACAGCAAATAAAACGATATAGCCTGTTTGCCATACAATTTGGCTTCCAGCTGCTGGTATTGCTACTTTAAGTAAATAGGGTAAGCCTGCTTTCATCCATCGTAGTGGTGGAATGTTTTTGAAATTAAAAAAACCACGCTGGCTCAATAATAATATATTGCAAATGGCTCCAAAAGCTGTGCAAACAAAGGTAGTCCAAGCAATACCTACATAGCCAAAAGCAGGTAAACCAAAGTAACCAAGCCCAAAACCAAGATTACCAAAAAAATTACCTGCTGCCATAGTTCCTGCCACAAAGATAGGCGGAATGACTTGTCTTGTGGAACGAAAAATAGATGTAGTTGTTGAAAAGACATAGGTTAAAGGCATGGTGATAAGGATTATGGTCCAATAAAATATGGCTATGGGTAATATATTTTTAGGTGTTTGCAAAAAAGCAAAAAATAAGTTTTTTCCGGCATATGCAGTGATTGCCACAACAACACCCATGCACAAAGTAAGTAATATAACCATGCCCACATAACGCTTAGCCCTTGTTTCGCGTTTTGCACCTAAAGATTGGCTAATTGCAGCTGTTGCGCCACTACCAGTAGCTATGGCTAAAACTTGTAAAAATACTGCACCTTGCGCAACAACTCCAAAAGCGGCTTGCACATCATTACTCACCTGACCAGCCGCCCAAACATCACATAAACCAATGCAAAAAAAGAATAACATGACCAACATTTGCGGCCAAGTTAGTTGCCACATGGTGGCGAAAGAAAAGCTTAACTCTTTGTTTTGCATATTGACGAACCTAAGTTACATTATTGATAACACAAGTTTGCTTTATTGCACTATAAAATTGCGTAGTTTAAAAAATAATTTTCAGCTACATTGCATAAAAGTTAGAAAAAAATTGCCAGAAAATGTACAAAAATTTTCTGGCAATTGTATGCTAATTACTAATGTATAAAATACTATACATTATTGTATAAGCTAAGTAAATCGTCTATGCCCTCGCGTCTACGTATTAGACGATGGTTGCCATCTTTATCAATGAGAACTTCGGCTGGACGCAGTCTTTGATTATAGTTGGATGACATCACATATCCATAAGCCCCTGCATCGAGAATACCAAGTATATCACCCTGTTCTATACGAGGGAGGCTGCGTTTTTTAGCTAAAATATCACCACTTTCACAGATATTACCCACAACAGATTGCTCAAAGCAATTGTCATCAGGTTTGCCATTTGTGCGGTAAATCTCTACATCGTGGTGTGAATCATACATAACAGGGCGCGCTAATACATTGAAGCCAAGATCTGTGCCCACATATTTATTTTCACCATTATTTTTCACTACATGCACGCTGCCAAGTAAAATGCCACACTCTGCCACCATATAGCGACCAGGCTCAATGAAAAACTTGCCCTTATAGGCTGTTTTTTGGGTCCAATTATCTAATATATTATGTAATTTTGTACCAAGTTCTTGCATGTCAAGACGCGCTTGCCCAGCATATTTTTGATACGGAATACCAAAACCTCCACCAAAATCAATAACTTCTAAAGTATCTAATGCATTTTCTGGTAGGTGCTCAGCTAAAGTTAATAAAAATTCTACTGCTTCTAAATATCCATCTGCATCCATAAAAAGCGAACCAATATGTTGATTAACTCCGGCAAGAGTAAGGTTATACTTTTTAAGAATAGCAAATACTTCTTGCATAGTAGCAGGATCAACACCAAATTTTGTTTCTTTACCAGCTGTAATAACTTTTTGATGATGACCTGCCCCAATGCCAGGATTAAAGCGCACCATCACCTTGCCACCTTGATTAATGCTGCCAAGCAACTCTAATTGCGATAGAGAGTCTACACTAATAAGAAGTTTATTATTTACAGCATTTTGCATTTCATCTATAGAAATATTGTTGCAAACATATAATATGTCTTGGTTGGTAAAACCTGCCTTTTGATTCATAACAAGTTCACCAGGGCTCATGGCATCAACCACGCAACCTTCGTCCTTAATTATATTCAATAAACTTAGATTTGTGTTAGCTTTTGCTGAATAATTAACCTTAAAACTTGATAAACTACTTAGTGACTTTAACTCATTACAGCGTTTGCGCAACATGTTTTCATTGTAAACATAAAGCGGAGTTCCATAAGTTTTTGCTAATTCTTCAGGGCTTGTATTACCAAAAAAATTGCAAGAGTCTGTATAAGTTGAGCGAATATTAGACATGCATAACCTCTTAAATGTAAATTTTGTTAATAATTTTTTATATGCTTCATGTTATAGTTGTCAAGTTTTGTGCTGAATGTATATATTATCGAAATTTGACTTTTATCCACAGCAAGCTATTTTAGAAAAACCTTGCTTAAATATCTTCATTTTGCTAAAAAATTAAATTAAGAAATAATATTTTTTAGTGTAAAATATTGGGAGCAAATGGTGGAAACTTTTTATAAACAGGCGCTTAGTCTTGTAAAAGCTCAAGCAAGGGTGCGCATTATGAATGAGCAAGAAATGCTTAGTATGGTGCAAAACTTAGCCCTTGGTTTACGCGGTATTTTTGATGGCTCACTACAAGAGCAAGATGGGCACAATACTGAGTTAAACCACAAAGCTGCCATAAAAGAACGCAGTATTACATGCCTTGAATGCGGAAAGTCATTTCGAGTTATTACAAAAAAACATTTGCTAAAACATAATTTAAGCCTTGATGAGTACCGTGAAAAATACGGTTATAAAAGGGGACTACCATTAGTTTGTAAATCTTTACAGCGTGATAGGCGTAAAAAAATGCGCGAGATGAAACTTTGGGAAAGGCGTGGTAACTCAGAATAAATATTGCTTGTGGCATTGGTTCTTGCTCATAGGGTTAAAATTGTGTACAATGAACCATTGATTGTAAGAATATTAAGTTAAATTCTTTATGGTGTTAATATTATTAGTTGTTTAGTCTATGTTAGAAAGTGTTTTTTTGTTTCATTTTTAAGGAGTGTTGCCTTTGGCAAAGATATTGTGGGCCCCGTGGCGTTTAGACTATATTCTTGGTCCTAAACCTGAAGAATGTGTTTTTTGTTTACCAAAACATACTGAAGAAGACCATGAGCGGCTAATTTTATATCGTGCCAAGCATTGCTTTGTTATTATGAATAAGTACCCATATAATAATGGGCATTTAATGGTTACACCATATAGACATTTGATGGATTTTACAGCTTTAACTACCGAAGAAGCTTTTGAAATGACACAACTTTTGCAAATTTGCGCTGGTATTTTGCAAAAACGTTTTCATTGTCAAGGTATTAATATTGGATTAAATATTGGAGAGGCAGCCGGTGCTGGTATACGTGAGCATTTACATTTTCATCTTGTGCCACGTTGGAATGGTGACTCATCGTTCATGGCTGTAATGGACGAAGTTCGTATGGTTCCGGAACATTTAAATGCAAGCTATGAAGCTTTAAAACCACTTTTTGATCAAGTATCCCTAGCAGAGTGAGGAGGCCTTGTTATGCGTTATTTGAAGGTATTGTTAATTGTTTTAATCTTCTTTGTGAGTATGGTCTTCTTTTTCCAAAACCAGGCCACACTTTCAACACAAATGGTACTGCACTTAAATCTATTCTTTATAGAGCCTATGCAGTCTATTTCATTACCCTTTTATTTTCTTGTTTTGGCTGCATTTTTAGTTGGAGCTATAGCTTCTGTGCTTTTTTTAGTTTGGGACAAAGTACAACTTTCAACCAAATTTATGAAGGCCAACTGGCGTGTGCGCTCTCTTGAAAAAGAAGTGGAAAAACTTAAAGCCGCACAAGAAAAGCAAAATAGCACTCCAGCTATTTTTGGAGCTAAGGCTGCTAAAACAGTGGCTGCGGATAATGCTAAGCAATCAAAATTTGATGACCTTACTCCGCCAGACCCAGATAAGCAAATTTAATGTATAACTATGGGGCGTGCCTTATGGGTGCGCCTTTTTTTGATTTAAAATTATTTGCAAAATAATTACTAGCATGACCAACGATAAAAAAAATTCAAATCAGTCAGCAGCTTCACCTAAGCTTACACCTATGTTTGCACAGTATATGCAAATTAAGGCTGACCATACTGATTGCTTGCTCTTTTATCGCATGGGTGATTTTTATGAGCTCTTTTATGACGATGCAGTGGTGGCAGCGCGCGAGCTACAAATTGCCCTAACCAGCAGACATAAAGAAAGTGAAAACCCAGTTCCCATGTGTGGTGTGCCATGGCATGCCGCCAAAGCTTATATTGCGCAACTTGTGGATAAGGGTTTTCATGTTGCCATCTGTGAACAAGTGGAAGATGCTAAGCAAACTAAGGGGCTTGTAAAGCGCGAAGTTATACAAGTTATAACCCCTGGTACAACCATTGAAGATGATAACTTAAATGCCAAAAGTCATAATTATCTTGCTGCTTTATACTGGAATGATACAGCAAAGCAAGGTGCTTTAGCATGGGTTGATGCATCCACTGGCTTTTGGTCTGGAATTATATGTAAAAAATTTCAAGACTTATGGCAATGGGTGCAAAAAATTGCTCCGCGTGAATTGCTTTTGCCGGATATGGAGAAAATTCCGACAAATTTTTTACTGGAAGGTGTTCAAGTTATTAGAGTTGCTTTGCGCAGTCACTTTGATTTAAACACCAATACAAGGCTGGTGCTAGAAGCGCAAGGCGTTAAAGAATTGCATGCCTTAAACTTAGAACAAAAGCCTGAACTAGTGCAAAGTTGCGGGGCTTTGTTAGTATATCTTTCGCAAGTTCAACGTTGCAATATCAAACATTTACAACCTTTTGCCCCATTAGATGTAAATAAACATTTAATAATTGATGAACTAACAGAGCGCAATTTAGAATTATTTGTGCGTTTAAATGGTCGTAAGGGTGTTGGTACTTTATGGCATGTGCTTGACCACACTTTAACTCCCATGGGCGGGCGACTTTTAGAGGCGCGCTTGCGTCACCCTTGGCGTCAGAGTGCAGCTATCATTAAGCAACAATTGGCTGTTAGTTTTTTATATACTCACAATGAATTACGAAGCCAAGTGCGTGAAGCCTTAAAAGCTGTTTTTGATCTTGAGCGTATTTCTACGCGTATTAATTTACAAAAAGCTAGTCCACGAGATTACATAGCTCTAAGAAATAGTCTTGCTGCCTTGCCCTTAGTTTTGCAAGCTCTTAGCTTAGAAAACACTGACCAAGCACCTATAAGCATGCCCGAAAGCGTGCAAAGTCTTGTAGATCATTGGGATAATTTAGAGGACTGCAGTAGCCTGTTAGAACAAGCCTTAGAAGATATTCAGCCCAATGTTATTACTGATGGTGGTATTTTTAAAGCCGGCTATAATGCTGAGTTGGATGCACTTTTAGACCTTGTGGAACATGGTGAGCAAAAACTTAAAGATATGCTGGAAAGTGAGCAACAATCTGCCAATTTGCCTAAATTAAAGCTTGGATATAATAGGGTTTTTGGGTATTATTTTGAATTGTCCCATGCTGCTCAAGGGCAAGATGTTCCAGAGCACTTTATAAGGCGTCAAACCCTTGCCAATGCCGAACGCTTTACCACAACGGCCTTAAAAGATTTAGAAGAGCAAATTATGCAAGCCGCTGAAAAGCGCAAAAATCTTGAATATAATTTATTTCAAGATTTACGTGAGCGCATAAGCCTTGAGCGTGGGCGTATTTTATTTGCAGCACATGCCATTGCACATGTTGATTTTTGGCAATGCCTTGCTAATGTAGCAAGAAAAAATGCTTGGTCAGCCCCTACACTGGAGGATGGACAAGAATTAAGTATTAGCGAAGGGCGTCATCCCGTGGTGGAATCCATTGTAGGTACGGGTAACTTTGTGCCCAACGATTTTTGCTTAGATGAAAAACGTAGACTTTGCTTATTAACTGGGCCAAATATGGCTGGAAAATCAACTGTTTTACGTCAAACTGCCATAATTTGCCTTTTGGCCCAAATGGGTTCTTATGTGCCTGCGTCTGCGGTACGCATGGGTACTGTAGATAGAATTTTTTCACGTGTTGGCGCTTCTGATAATTTAGCCGCAGGGCAGAGTACCTTTATGGTTGAAATGATGGAAACTGCGCGTATTTTGCGTTTAGCCACCAAGAATAGCCTAGTGATTTTAGATGAAATTGGCAGAGGTACTAGCACTTATGATGGTCTTGCCTTAGCTTGGGCTGTAGTTGAAGAGCTTACTAAACGCTCCCAAGGTCATATTCGAACACTATTTGCTACACATTACCATGAATTGACGGCACTTGAAGGTAAATTAGAGCGCGTTTTTACAATGAATATTGCCATTTGTGAGCATGGTGGTGATGTTATATTCTTGCATCGCCTTGTGCCTGGTCCTTCAGATCGTAGTTATGGGGTGGAGGTAGCGCGTCTTGCAGGTGTGCCAATGCCTGTGGTACAAAGAGCAAGAGAAATATTAGCTGACCTTGAGCTAAACCGTAGCGGTAAGAGTAGGGTAAGGGAAAGCATTAGCACCTTACCAGGTATTACCATACCTATAAAATTAAATAAAAATTTTGAAGAACCACCAGAGCTACCTAATATTCAAACTGAGCAAAAGTTAGCTACTCATCCCCTTATTACTATCTTAAAAGATTGTAATCCAGAAGAAATGAGTCCTATGGAGGCCCTTAAAAGGATTACAGAATGGAAAATGCTTTGGGGCAAGTAAGCATACATACTTGTTTAAGGTATGTATTTATTATTATATTACTTCCATTTCTTACATCATGCCTTGTGCCAGATAAATACAATGCCATACTTGAAGTAAGTAATAAGGCTTATTCATTTGAATTTATAGGTGAAATGCGTATTATGGTTTTGTATACTGATGATTATAAAAGTGGTTCATTAAATTTTTCGCCACATGCTAAACCATTGCAAAATCAAGTGGTAGATGAATTTGAGCGCGTTATTAAAGAGCGCAAGAATGCACGTATTGAAACAAGACATGATGAGCCTACTGTATTTCAAACTTCATTTGCTTACACTTCTACCTATAATTATCCAGAGGCATCTGGACTTTTTAATTTTGAAATAAATGACCGCATTTTAACCATTCGTTCACGTCATATAAACAATGAAGATATGGCTTTATTAGCAAAATATAACATACCATCTCAAGGTAATTTGTGTATTAAAACTACTGGTCAAGTGCTTGAAAGTAACGCCACTACTCCTGCTAATGCTTTTAATCGTTGCAATACATGGGAGCTAAAAAAACTTGACGAAGGTGTAAAAATGGTTATTAAGTTTCATGACTCCATCAACTTACATAAAAATTTACCATAAATGTTGATTTTTTAAGGAAGGAAAAATGCATAATAAATTACGCTTGTTAACGCCAGGACCAACTCCCATACCTTCTCGAACCCGCTTAGCTATGGCTGGAGAGATGATTCATCATCGTAAAGCAGTATTTAAAGAAATTATGCATGCCTTACAGCCTAAATTACAAGGCCTTTTTGGTACCAAGGAGTATGTTCTGCCTATAAGTTGCTCTGGCACAGGAGCAATGGTTGCGGCTGTGCACACCTTGTTTAAACCGCACGAAAAACTTTTAGTGGTGGATGCAGGTAAGTTTGGAGAGCGTTTTGGTGAAATTGCCACCATGCATGGTTGCTCTTTGCAAACTATAAAAATTGAATGGGGTAAAGCCATAGATGCAGAAGTTATTAAAGCTGCGCTTGATGCTGATACAAGTATTAGTGGTGTTTTATTACAGCTTTGTGAAACCTCAACAGGTGTTTTACACCCTGTAGCAGACATAGCTGCCATAACTAAGGAGCGTGATGTACTCTTGGTTGTTGATGGTATTTCTGCTGTGGGTATTTCACCTTGCCCTATGGATGAACTTGGCATTGATTGTTTGCTTACCGGATCTCAAAAAGGATTAATGGTTCCACCAGGTTTAAGCCTTATTGCTTTATCAAAAAGAGCTTGGCAAAAAGCTGAAAACATCAGTCAAACTTGTTATTACTTTAATTTAATTAAAGAAAGAGATAATATAATCAAGGGGCAAACTCTTTTTACTACTCCAGTTAGCTTAATCATTGGCTTAAATGAAAGTCTTGATATTATAATGGAAATGGGTTTTGAAGCTTTATATGCTAAGCAATGGGCCTTAAGCCTTATGACAAGGTGTGGAGTAGAGTCCATAGGTTTAAGTCCATTAGTTAAGGAGCATTTTGCTTGGGGTCTAACCAGTGTGTTGCTGCCGCAAGGTATTGATGGAACTAAGGTTGTGCAATATGCGGCAAAAAATCATAATGTTATTTTAGCTGGTGGGCAGGACCATTTAAAAGGTCGAATTGTGCGCATAGGTCATATGGGTTATGTTGATGTTGGCGATGTGTGCATGGGACTTTATGCCTTGGCAGATTCTATTAGGCAAGTGGGTGGTTATTCTGCTTCAAGAAATTATTTG
This sequence comes from uncultured Desulfovibrionaceae bacterium, assembly GCA_964370675.1. Classification (GTDB taxonomy): domain Bacteria; phylum Desulfobacterota; class Desulfovibrionia; order Desulfovibrionales; family Desulfovibrionaceae; genus CAYJAD01. The sequence continues at coordinate 22,604 of CAYJKC010000015.1, read as the reverse complement.
GAACAAGCTTTAGCCATGTATGAAGCTGCCCTTGTGAAGGGTGCAGGTTGTATTTAACGATTTTTAAAGTTTTGAACTTATTGGGGAGTGCGCTATGCATGATGAACAAAAAAAGAAGATTGAATGTACTATGCCCGAGGTTACTTTTTCTACCTTTATACTTTCTCTTGCCTCGTCAGCCCTTATGCAATTAGGAGAAGTGCCAAACCCTGAAACTGGAAAAACAGAAGAAAATCTTGAGCTTGCGTGTCATACAATTGATATTTTAGACATGCTTTCACAAAAAACTAAAGGCTGTCTTGATGATGAAGAAAAAAGGCTGCTTGATGGTATTCTCTACGAAGTACGTATGAAATATGTTATCAAAACTCGTTAACTTATATCGACGCAGCACAATCAATTTAAGAGGATAACTTTATGAGCACAGCTACAAAAATACGTGTTGGACTTGTGGGTGTTACTGGCTATACGGGCATGGAACTTGTACGCCTTTTAACAACTCATCCCTCCATGCAATTGGTTTTAGCCTCATCAAGGGCTGAAGCCGGCAAGCGTTTGGGAGATTTTTATCCATTTATTGATGGTCTTAAGGGCAGTGATATTATTATTTCCAACCTTGATGTTGATCTGGTTGCAGAAAATTGTGACTTAGTGTTTTTGGCTGTACCTCATGGTACTGCCATGGAAGTTGGGGCTAAGTTGCGTGAAAAAAATGTTCGGGTGGTGGACCTTTCAGCTGACTTTAGAATTAAGAATGTTGATGTATATGAGCAATGGTATGCTACAACGCATACCCAAAAAGAAGCCTTGGCCAAGGCTGTTTATGGTTTACCAGAGCTTTATGGTGCTGATATTGCTAATGCTAAGCTTGTGGCAAACCCTGGGTGTTATCCAACTGCTGCCATTTTAGGTCTATATCCAGCCTTAGAGCATGGTTGTATATATTCAGAAGATATTGTTATTGACGCTAAATCCGGCACAACAGGTGCAGGACGTAAACCTAGCGTGGGAACACTTTTTTGTGAAGTTTCTGATACATTTAAGGCATATAATCTTGGTAAACATAGACATACACCTGAAATTGAGCAAGAATTATCACGCATTGCTAAAACGCCTATTACTTTGTCTTTTAATACTCATTTACTGCCCATAGGGCGGGGTATTTTGTCCACCATGTATGGAAAGCTAACTAAGGATGTTAGTCTTAAAGAAGTGCATGAAATATATAGCCAAACTTGGCAGTCTAGCCCATGGGTAAGAGTGCTTGAAATGGGTCAATTGCCAGAAACAAGACATGTACGTGGAACAATGTTTTGTGATATTGGTCTTGTGGTTGATCCACGCACTAAGCGACTTATTGTGGTTAGTGCCATTGATAATTTATGTCGCGGAGCATCAGGTCAAGCCATAGCAAACGGCAATATTATGTTTGGCTTACCTGCAACGACAGGACTTATTTTAGCGCCGCTCATGCCTTAGTTTTGGATTGTTTTTGTAAAAATCATTTATAGCGTTAAATAAACTTTGCAAAAAAGACGAGGTTTTTTAATTATTATCGTAGGTGTAGGAAATGTTTAAGCATGCTTATGACGGATGCCGAGTTTTTATTACCGGCCATACAGGCTTTAAAGGAGCGTGGCTTAGCACGTGGTTACTTTCGCTTGGGGCAAAAGTGGCTGGGTATTCTTATGATATTCCTACAGAGCCATCTCTTTTTGCCACTCTAGGACTTGAAAAAAAATTGCTAGATATTCGCGCTGATGTGCGTGATGCTAAAACTTTAAATAATGCTATTCATGATTTTAAGCCACAAATTATATTTCATTTAGCTGCTCAAAGCTTGGTACAAACCTCTTATTGTCAGCCTGTAAATACTTTTGAAACCAATGCCTTAGGCACATTAAATATACTTGAAGCTACGCGCAATGCTCCATTTGTAAAATCTCTTATTTGCGTAACTAGCGATAAATGTTATAAAAATAATGACTGGACCTATGGTTATCGTGAAGAAGATGCACTAGGTGGAAAAGACCCTTATAGTGCTTCAAAAGCTTGTGCAGAGATTATAGCCAAGTCTTATTTTGAATCCTACTTTAAGCATGGTCCAGCTTGTGCAACAGTTCGGGCTGGTAATGTTATTGGTGGTGGTGATTGGGCGAAAGATAGAATTATTCCTGATTGTGCCAGAGCATGGGCTAAGGGTAAGCCTGTGCATATTAGAAACCCTTTATCCACACGACCTTGGCAGCATGTGCTTGAGCCATTATCAGGTTATTTATGGCTTGGCGCAAAACTGCTTTTACAAGAAAATACACCCTTTAATTTGCATGGTGAGGCTTATAATTTTGGTCCTGCAGCGCATATCAATGCTACTGTTTCTGAGGTAGTTGATGAACTTGGTTTGCATTGGAATAATTTTAGCAGTATAAAAGAAAATGAAATTGACAGTGCCCATGAATGTACATTGCTTAAACTTTGTTGTGATAAGGCCTTAGCTCATTTGCAATGGCGAGCAGTGTATGACCTTGAAGAATGCATTAGAACTACGGCTGAATGGTATCGAGCTTTTTATCATGGTGATAAAACAAAGTTATTTTCTTTTACTATGGGTCAAATTGCAGCCTATAGCAATATGGCGCAACATAGGGAACTTGTGTGGACAAAACCAAAATAGTTAAATATCAAAGTAATAAAGTGGAAAATTCAAACAATATTGAAGGCGTTTTTTGCGTAGACCTTAAAGTAATTCCTCTTGAAGACGGTGCAATATTACATATGTTACGCGCAGATAATGACTTTTTTACTCAATTTGGTGAAGTATATTTTTCTGAATTAAAACCTCGTTCCATTAAGGCGTGGAAAACACATAGTGAACAAAGTCAGCGTATTACTGTGCCTTATGGTTTGTTAAGGGTTGCCATTTATGATCCACGTCCGCAAAGCCCTACGCATGGCTTAATTCAAGAAGTTATTTTAGGACGTGAACAGCATAAATTATTAAATATTCCGCCCAATGTTTGGTATGGTTTTATTAATCTAAGTGATAGCATGGCTCTTATTTGCAATTGCACCGACTTAGCTCATGACCCTACAGAATGCTTACGCAAATTAAAGGATGACCCTACAATTCCATATAAATGGATTTAGTTAATACTGTTTTGAAAATTTAAAATATATTGTCCCCAATAAGTTTTACATTTACTGGGGACAATTTTTTACAAATTTACTTTATTTTTTCAAAGTACGTGCTACTGTGCTTCCAAAATCGCCTAAATCTTTTATGACAATTATACCAGCATCTTCCATAGCTTTTATTTTATCTTCTGCACGACCTTTGGAGCCAGAAATAATAGCCCCGGCATGACCCATGCGTTTACCGGGAGGGGCTGTTAATCCTGCAATGAAGCCAAATACTGGTTTTGGGTATTTTGTATCCTTAATGTATTGAGCGGCTTTTTCTTCATTATCTCCACCAATTTCACCAATGACACATACTGCCTCTGTTTCTTGGTCATGACGAAACATTTCTAATAAATCAATGAATTTTAAGCCCGGTACGGGGTCTCCCCCAATGCCAATACAAGTGCTTTGTCCAAGACCTTCATTGCTAAGTTGAAACACAGCTTCATAGGTTAAGGTTCCTGATCGGCTAATAAGTCCAATACTACCTTGTTTATGAATATAACCTGGTTGAATGCCAATTTTGCATTTACCTGGGCTTATTAAACCTGGACAATTAGGTCCAATGAGCATAGTACCTTTGGCATTAAGATGTGCTTTAACTCGCACCATATCAAGCACTGGTATATGCTCTGTAATAATAATTACTAGCTTAATACCAGCATCTGCTGCTTCACAAGCGCTATCGGCGCAAGCGGCAGCAGGAACAAATAAAACAGAAGTATCGGCCTTGGTTTTTTCTACAGCTTCTTTAACAGTATTAAATATAGGCACTCCAAGAACGGTTTGTCCACCCTTGCCTGGAGTCACTCCTGCTACAATATTGGTGCCATAATCCAGCATTTGTTGACCATGAAATTGACCTTCGCGACCGGTAAGACCTTGCACTAAAACGCGTGTATTTTCATTAATTAAAATGCTCATAATATTTACACCTTGGTTAGTTCAGCTATTTTTTGGGCCGCTTCTGCCATAGAGTTGGCGCTCACAAGATTAATGCCACTATTATTAAGGATTTCACGAGCTAAGTCTACATTAGTGCCTTCCATGCGTACCACCACAGGAACCTTCAACTCCATTTCTTTGGCAGCTTGCACTACACCTTCAGCAACAATATCGCAGCGCAAAATTCCCCCAAAAATATTGATTAAAATGCCTCGCACCTTGGGGTCAGAAAGCATAACTTCAAAGCCTTTTTTTACCATTTCCACATTGGCACCACCGCCAGCGTCAAGGAAGTTTGCAGGTTCTGCTCCAGCATGTTTAATGGCATCCATGGTTGCCATGGCAAGACCTGCACCATTAACCATAGTTCCTACATAACCATCAAGACGTACATAGTTAATGCCAAGCTGAGCGGCTTTACGCTCAAGAGGGTCAATTTCATCGGGGTCTTCTAAAGCTGCAATATGAGGGCGGCGTTTCAAAGCGCTTTCATCAAAATTCATCTTAGCGTCAAGAACAACAATATTACCCTCATCATTAACTGCTAGAGGGTTAATTTCTACTTGAGTTGCGTCATTTTCTACACAAAGCCTAATTAATTTTGCAATAAGTGCAACACCTTGTATAATTTGTTCAGGGGTTAGATTGCAACCAAAAAGTAGTTCACGTGCCTGAAAGGGCCAAAAACTATGATTGCCATCTAAGCTACTTGTAAATATGCGTTCAGGATGTTTTTCTGCTACTTCTTCAATATCCATGCCGCCATCGGGAGAAGCCATAATAGTTAAGCATTCAGCACCTCTATCAAGCACAACAGCAAGGTAGAGTTCGCGTGCAATGTTAGTGCCTTGTTCTATCCAAACCTTTTTTACTCTTTGCCCTTGAGGACCAGTTTGATGTGTAACTAATTGCATATCCAAGATTGCATTGGTGGCTTCTTCTACTTCTTTAAGGCTTTTGCAAACCTTAACTCCACCGCCTTTACCACGCCCACCGGCATGAATTTGGGCCTTGACTACCCATATAGGACCACCTAGCCTTTCGGCAACATACATGGCCTCTTTTAGACTGTGTGCAACGCCACCTCTAGGTACGTTAATATCATAGGATGAAAGTAGTTCTTTAGCCTGATATTCGTGAATATTCATGTGCTTAACCTTTTTAAATAGTAATAAAGTTTTGGCATAAAATAAGGTAGCATGCATTAGCATCCTACCTTATTTTAGTTATTCATATTAATCAGCTATGGGAGTTGCTAATTCAACACCAAGATGTAAGGCTTTAAGATTATTTTCATAAAAAGATGCAGGAAATTTATCTTTTAAAACTTTTTCTGCTGAGTCTACAGATATAATCTTAGTTAAAGTAATAAGAGCTCCAAGCACAACCACGTTGAATGCTTGAGCTTTGCCCAATGTATCCATAACAGCTTGATACATGGGTAATGGCTTGCGTATGGCATCAATACGTGGGTCAACCAACACGAGGTCTGAGTCATAGAGGCACATGCCACCAGGACGAATGAGCGGTAAATATTTACTCATGGCTTCATTGGTTAGTGCCACAAGGTAGTTTGGATCAGCTACCTTGGGGTAATAAATTGGACCATTAGAGATAATTACGTCAGAGCGTGTGGCACCACCACGAGCTTCTGGCCCATACGATTGTGATTGCACGGCATTATGACCTTCATAAGTGGCAGCAGCATCGGCTAATAAAATAGCCATGGAGATAACACCTTGACCTCCAGAGCCAGACATAAGATAGCGATGTTTATCCATGTTTTACTCCTGCACCTTGGCAATAATTTTAGCGTATTCTTCGCAATATTCAGGACGAATTTCCTCACGGAATATACCGCGTGCAATAAGACTTTTGTCTTCCTCAAGCTTTTTTGAGCCAAGTAGGGCAGTGCCATCACGATAGCTTTCTAAAAGCTCGATTTGTCCGCCAATCTTATTTTTACGACCAAAGAATGTTGGGCATTGTGACATAATTTCCACAACAGAAATACCCTTATGCAAAACAGCCTTCTTAATTAATGAAATACATTCTTTTACATGGAAGGAAGTTGTTCTTGCAACAAAGGTTGCTCCTGCTCCAAGGGCTAAGTCAATAGTATCAAATGCAGGGTCAATGCTTTTATATGGTGCTGTGGTTGCGGAAACTCCTTCACCAGAAAGAGGTGAGTATTGACCACCAGTCATACCATAAATACGGTTATTTAGTATAATTGCTGTTAAATTAATATTGCGTCTGCAAGCATGAATAAAATGGTTACCACCAATGGCTGTTGCATCACCATCACCCATAGGTACAATAATATTTAAAGATGGTTTTGCCATTTTCAAACCAGTTGCACAAGCCAGAGCTCGTCCATGCATGGTATGCATAGTGTGAAAATCCACATAGCCAGAAATACGTGCCGAACAACCAATACCTGAAACCATGCACAGGCTTGATCTATCTAATTGCAATTCATCTACGGCATGTAAAATAGCGTTTAAGATAGTTCCATGACCACAACCAGGACACCAGATATGAGGGAAGGAACGCTCGCGTATAAAGTCTTTAAAAGCCATGTAGCACCTCCCTTAGTGATTTTAAAGGCATAAAGTTGATATTTAACACTTTAAAACCCCCTTCCTTCAATGGTACGCATGACTGCGCCAATATCTTTTGGTGTAACAAGTAAACCATCCATACGATTAACAAGAAACACACGGCTAGGGTTAGTAACTGCGCGCATAACTTGTTCTTTCACCTGACCCATGTTCATTTCAACCACAAAAATATTTTTGGCATTTTTTGTTTTTTCACGCACCATTTGTGCTGGGAATGGCCAAAGAGTTTGTAATTCTAAAAGCCCTATCTTATCACCCTTCATACGTCTTGATTCCACAAGTTCACGTGAGCTACGCGCAGAAGCACCATAAGAAATAATAATATGCTCTGCATCGTCAAGGTGATATTCTTTCCAATGGGCAAGCAAATGCGCCCTATTTTCAATTTTATCAATTAAATGATATATTTTTCGTGTTACATGCTCTGAGTGTTCAGTAGGGAAGCCAAATATATCATGGAATAAACCAGTTACATTGTATCGATGCACTCCACCAAAGTCAGAAATAGGCAACCGCCCGTCTTCGCGAGGTAAGTATGGGTGATAATTGAGCCCTTCCTTTACAGTGGTGCGTAATCTATCAACTACAGCAATGTCTCCTTTAGGAGGAACGACCAGTCTTTCGCGCATATGACCCACCACTTCGTCAAGTAGTAGTATAACAGGTGTGCGATAAGTTTCGGCAATGTTAAATGCTTCTACTGTCATTGCAAATACATCTTGAATTGATGAGGCGGTAAATACTACAATACTATGGTCACCATGTGTACCCCAACGAGCTTGGTTAACATCACCTTGGGCAGCCTTGGTTGGGAGTCCAGTTGAAGGTCCTGTACGTTGCACGTTAACAATAACACAAGGTATTTCTGCCATACAGGCGTAACCAATGGCTTCTTGTTTTAGAGAAAAGCCAGGACCGCTAGTGGCAGTCATGGATTTAGCTCCTGCTAGTGATGCACCACACACAGCACACATGGAAGCAATTTCATCTTCCATTTGTATGAATGTTCCACCTTTTTTAGGCAAATCTACTGCCAGTAATTCTGCTATTTCTGTGGAGGGGGTTATGGGATAGCCTGCAAAAAAACTAACACCGGCGTAAAGTGCGCCATGAACACAGGCAGCATTACCCTGTACAAAATGAACATCTTGTTTGGTCATTAGGCCACCTCTGCTTTAGTTGATTTTTTTGGCTTTTTGCTTTTATCCACAGTTACGGCAAGATCAGGGCAATAAAGCTCACACATGCCACAAACAATACATTTTTCAGCATTATGTACGGCTTTTTCTTTTTCAAGGCTTAAAGCACCCTTTGGGCAAAATGCAACACAAATGCCGCAACCCTTACACCATGCCGCAGTAATAGTAACTGCTCCCATACATTTCTCCATGGTAATACATATAAGATGTAATTTAGTGAATTAACAACCTCTTTAGATAGTTGCTATCCATAGCCAAATCTAAACTATGAAGTATCAAGGAATAATGTGTTATTATACCCTGTCTATAGATTAATATAATAACAATATTATTTCTAGTGCTTTTTGGAGAAAAAGAAAAAAAAATCATATTACTGTGATAACTACTGTGCTATGCATTTTTTTCAATAAAATTAAGTTTTTATCATTGCTATGTACTATGTAAATTATCTTGTTATTTGTTTTTTGTTTTGCAAGCCTATTCATTATTGTTTAAGCATTGCCCCAATGCCATATATATATTAGGATATTGAAAATTAAAGCCTAATTCATTAAGGTGTTTAGGTATAACTTTTTGACCATTTAAGATTAGTTCTTCTGCCATTTGTCCAAGGCTTGCCTGAAGTACAAAAGAAGGTATATGCATTAAGGATGGTTTTTGCAAAATTTTTGCTAGAGCATATACAAAATCTTGCATGCTAATGGTTTGAGGAGAGCAAACATTAAAAATTCCAGAAGCTTTTTTTTCTTGTATTAAAAAATTTACACTGGCAATAACATCATCAATATGCACCCAGGGCAAGGGTTGTTTACCACTACCCAATACGCCACCGACATAGTACTGAAAAGGCTTTACCATGTTAGATAAAAATCCTCCAAGCCTTGGTTTTGTGTGGTCATTAGTTAATGACTTGCCAAGCACAGGGGCTAAGCGCAAAGTGCAATGTCTTATTTTTAGGTCGCTGTTGCATTCTTGTTCCCAAAGCCTACATGCTTGAGCTAAAAATCCATAACCATTGGGGCTTTCCTCGCTGCAAGTGGGAGCAGTTTGTAAATTGTCCCAAAGTCCATAATATCCACATGCTGAAGCTTGAATTATGATTTTTGGTATAGGTTCATTGTTGTTTTGTAAGGTGTGCATTGCCTTATACAAATATTTACATGACAAGGTGCGGCTTTGTACAATGGCTTGTTTTTGTACTGTACTCCAACGCTTTTTTGCAATATTTACTCCAATTAAGTTAACAACCACATCAGTATGCATTAAAATAGGTAATAAGCTAATTTCTTGCTTTGCATCCCAATGTATTATTTTTTTTTGAGCAGTATATGGTTTTTTTCTTGTGCTTATGTTTACTTCATGACCTTGTTGTTCAAAGTTTTGCCTCAAATGTGAGCCTATAAAGCCACTGCCACCTAATATAAGTATACGCATGAAAAACTCCTATTATATGTTTTAATTTTATCTTATTAGTCTGTTACTATACAATAATATACTGATATAGTATTATATTTTTTAACTTAATAAAAGTTTTTTTATTTTTTGAAGAGTTTTTATATTTGACAAAATAGTCAAGCTCGACATATTTTAACTAAATTTTGCTGAAAATGTAGCTTAATTTACACATGTTATATATGACATAGAGTAAGGAGTTGATATGCTAGAAAATTTGTTTTCGTTAAGTAAGCGTGGAACCACTGTTCGTACTGAAGTTTTAGCCGGTATAACTACTTTTATGACTATGTCATATATCTTAGCCGTTAACCCTAATATCTTAGGACAAAGCGGCATGGATACTTCTTCTGTTTTTGCCGCAACTGCTCTAAGTGCAGCCTTTGCCACTACAATTATGGCATTGGTAGCTAATTTACCAGCAGCTCTTGCACCAGGCATGGGCTTGAATGCATTTTTTGCATTTAGTGTTGTTATTGGTATGGGTTATTCATGGCAATTTGCTCTTACTGCGGTTTTTTTAGAGGGTCTTATCTTTATTTTCTTGACTCTAACTAATTTACGCGAAGCCATTCTTAACTCTATTCCATATTCTATAAAATTGGCAATTTCAGCTGGTATTGGATTTTTCATTGCCTTTATTGGCTTGCAAAATGCTGGCATTGTTGTAAAAAATGATGCAACTCTTATTTCTATGGGAAATATGGCAAGCCCTGGTGCCTTGGTGGCAGTGGTTGGTCTTGTGTTAGCAGCTATTTTGCTTACAAAAAAGGTACGCGGTGCTTTGCTCATAGGTATATTGGTTGCAACCATTGCTGGCATTCCACTTGGGGTTACTAATCTTGCAAATTTTGATAGCACTAATTTATTTACCATGCCAAGTATTGCACCGACTTTTTGGCAATTTGAATGGGAAAATATATTTACATCTGACATGCTATTTGTTTTGTTAACCTTCCTTTTTGTAGACCTTTTTGATACTCTTGGCACTTTGTTAGCACTTGGGGCTAAAGCCGGATTGCTTGATGAACAGGGCAGATTGCCACGCGCTAAAGGTGCACTTATGGCTGATGCTGTAGGAACTACTGTAGGGGCTATTCTTGGTACTTCTACTATAACAAGCTATGTAGAAAGTGCGTCTGGAGTTGTTGAAGGTGGTAGAACTGGTCTAACTTCATTAGTTGTGGCAGGGCTATTTTTAGTTTCATTATTTTTATCTCCATTTTTTCTTGTTGTACCAGCCCAAGCTACAGCGCCAGCCTTAATATTGGTTGGATTACTGATGTTTACGCCAGCTTTGCAAATTGACTTTAAGGATTATACTGTATCTATTCCAAGCTTTTTGACCATGGTTATGATGCCCTTAACCTATAGTATTGCCACAGGCATTATGTGGGGTATCGTAAGCTATGTGGTATTGGCAATTTTTTCTAACAGAACTAAAGAGCTATCACCATTAGCCTATATTCTTGCCATATTATTTATTTGGAAATTTGCTGCTGGATAAATGATTTTATTAGGGTAATTTTTTCGTGGCTTGGTTTTGATTAAATTATGGACAGCGAGTTAGTAAAATATTGTTTATAGGTATAGCTTAAATAGAAAAAAGTTAATTATTTTTGAAAAATGCAAAAAAAAGGTTGACAAGCATTTTTTTGTGTCCTATCTATTCATTGAAACCACATTGTTTTATGATTTTCATATGTAAAACAGTGGGTATACTGATTATTTAACTGAGTAATTAGTACTTCTGGGAATTTGTGTATTTTGTTAAATATACAAGGGTGCTGGACTAGCATCCCATATCGTGCATCAGGGGCCTTGGCCCTGGGGGGGAGACTCCTCGTCCTATATTGATATGCATTACTCTTATGTTAATTGCATATCGGACCTATATATCAACTACATTCTCTTTAACTTTTTATTGTTGTACGTTTTTTTTAAATGTTAGGAGTTTTTTATGGCTGATATTTTAGTTAATAAGCCCGTAGCAGGCGAAAGAGCTGCTTATTATCCTCTACCGGAGGACCGCATTGTTTTTGGTTTTGAGCCAGGTGATGCTGTACTTAGGCGTGTAGAAGATGCCTTAGTTTTGTCATTCGATGATGGTTCATTTATTGAATTAACTGACTTTTATGTTTCCTACACCAGCACTAATATGCCAGAGTTTGTGATTGGTGAAGATGTTGTTGATGGTGAACAATTCTTTGCTGTGCTTGGTGAAGAACTTATGCCTGCTGCTGGTGCTACTGCAACTTCACTAGGCAGTGGTGTTGGTCAAGATTTTACCTCTGGCAATCTTCTTAGTGGTATTGATAGAATAGGTCGCATTGACCAAGAGCAAAATGCAGGAGATGAACTTCCAGAGGTGATTGAAGCTACAGAAACAGCACCTGTTACTAATATTTCTGATGGTTTTTTGTTAGCTTCTAACCCTGCCCCAACTGCTGACAATACAAATAATAATCCTGCTCCTGGTACCCCTGGTGTTACGGCTACACCTGATAATTCAGGTGATGGAGTTACCCCCGATACAAACCCCGATACAACACCAGATGGTGGAGATGATCCTACTCCTACACCTGATCCTACTCCTACACCTGATCCTACTCCTACACCTGATCCTACTCCTACACCT
>CAYJKC010000015.1:3513-10466 GCA_964370675.1 uncultured Desulfovibrionaceae bacterium | reverse complement strand
GATCCTACTCCCCAGCCAGAGCCAGAGCCAGAACCTGAACCAGAACCAGAACCAGAACCTGAGCCAGAGCCAAAGCCTGAAATGGGTGATGTTAGCTCTGATGTAGTTGATGTTACTGAAGCTGGTGTGGGTGATGGTAATCCTGGTGAACAATCATCTACTCCTAATGCTGCTTTTGACGACAAGCCTATGGCTCAAGGCAGTATCGTTGTTGAAGATATAGATCCCAGCTTACTTACATTTACAGTAAATGGTGGCCAGTCTCAGACTGGAGAATATGGTATATTTATTCTCAATAATGATGGTTCTTTTAAGTATGTATTATCCAACACTGATGAAGATACTCAAAGCCTGAAAGAAGGTGAACAAGTTTCTGAAAAATTTGAAGTAACTATCTTTGATGGTGAGAACTATGTAACTCATACAGTCACTGTTAATGTAACGGGCACAAACGATATTCCAAGTCTTGAGCTATCTGACACTGATTTAAATGCTTATGAAGATACTCATAGCAGTGCTCCCAATGAACTTATTGGAACCATTACCAGTGTAGACCCAGACTCTGGTGAAACCGCCCAATTGGAGTTTTTTGTAGATGGTGATGCCCCAAGTGCTGGTCAGCAAACTGTGCCAGATGGTTTAACGTCTAGCTTTAGTGATGAATATGGTAAACTTACTATTATGCCTTCGACCGAAGGTAATAATACCTATGTGTTTACTTTGAATAACGAAAGCCCAGAAGTACAAAAACTTGGTGAAGGTGACACTTTAGATGTTAGTTATACTATCTATGTAAAAGATCCTAATGGTGCATGGCAGGCAGAAACTGTTACAGTTACTGTTCATGGGACCAATGATGCACCTGTTATTGAAGATGTAACAAATACTGTCTTTAATCTTAGTGAAGCTGGTGTGGGTGATGGTGATGCAAGTTCTCAATCTACGACACCTAATGCAGAGTTTGGCGATACTCCAAGCATGGGTGGTCAGCTAAAAGTAACTGACGTAGATGGTGATAGCTTAACTTTCAGCTCAGCTGCTTCTGCTGATAACCCAGAGGGCGATTTTGGTACATTTAGTGTTGACCAAGATGGTAATTATACATTTGTTGTAAATAATGCTGAAGGCAGTGCTGCTGATAAGCTTGCTGAAGGTGAAAATGTTACCCTGATCTATACCATCACAGTTGATGATGGAAATGGCGGAACCATTACTCAAGATATAACCATTAACATTAACGGCACTAATGATGCTCCAAGTCTTGAATTATCTGACACTAATTTAATTGCTACAGAAGATGTAAATAGTAGTTCTCCAAATCATATTATTGGAACAATTACTAGTGCAGACCCAGATAATGGTGAAACCAGTCAGCTTGAATTCTTTGTAGATGGTGATGCTCCAAGTGCTGGTCAGCAAACTGTACCCGATGGTTTAAGCTCAAGCTTTAGTAACGAATATGGTAAGCTTAGCATTATGCCTACCACGGATGGAAAAAACACTTATATCTTCGAGTTAGATAACTCTAATCCTGATGTGCAAGCTCTAACCGAGGGTGAAAGCTTAGATGTGACTTATACTATCTATGTAAAAGACCCCAATGGTGCATGGCAGGCAGAAACTGTAACTGTTACGGTTAATGGTACCAATGATGAAGTAAGCCTTGTGCTAACAGATACTAACCACACAACCTATGACGCCGCAGTTGAAGGTGTTATAGCTAGTGGTGCTGAGCCTGAAGGTGCCAGTGCATCTGAAGCTGGTTCCTTTGTTGTTGACGGTGATGACATTGTTCAAATTAGCATTGGTGGTGAAGATTTATTTAATGATAAAGGTGAATTTATTGGCGATACGCTAGATCCTATTCAAGGTGAATATGGCGAAATTACTAATATTACCTATGATGAAAGCACTGGTGAGGTAAATTATATTTATACTCAAACCAAGCCCTTCGATCATGACAATGCTAAGGATGCCGACGGCAACCCCATTGATGACAAAGAAATGGGTAAGGATGCGCATGATTATAATGATGATACCAGCGCTGGTGATAAGTTTGAAATAGTAGTCACCGATAAAGACGGTGAAACTGCCAATGGCTTTATAACTACAACAATTGTAGATGATGTGGTTGATTTAGCAACTACTGATACCCACGCGTCCGTGGAATCTGATGTTACTATTTATACAGATTATGACTTGGAGTTTGATATTTATGACGCTAAAGGTGATTTAGTAGATAATATCGTTGCTGATCATCCTTGGGGGTCTGTGCCTCCAGGTGGTAGCTTTGCATTAGTTGGTTTTAATCCTGTGGAATCGTCAAAGCAGGTAGTTGATGTAATTGAATATCAATCGACTAATAGTGATGATGGCATTGGTGTATCTGGAACTATGAGTGTAACAGGTGCTGACAGTACTGGCTCTATGAGTGTTAGTTTGCTATATCTACCCAAGGTGGGCACAGACGATTTTATTGATATTGAAGGCAAGCCCATAGGCATTTCTTCCAGTACCACTGGCACGGTAACTACTTATACTGCTGAAATGTATGGTGAAAATTATTTTACCATGACTTTTGACAGTGCTACTGGTAATTGGGATTTTATTCAAGAAAAACCCTTTGATACTTCTATTACCTTAAAGTTCACCACCACAGATGCTGATGGTGATACAGATACACAATATGTAAATATCAAGGGCACAGAAGAAGGCTTTACTCAGCCTTCAACAGACCCAGTGCCAGAAGTTGACCCAACTCCTGACCCAATACCAGATTCTGGTCAAGACCCTGAGCCTAAGCCTGAGCCTGTACCAGACTCTGAACCACCAGTAAAACCAGAAGATATTGATATTGAAACTGGTAACTTTAATGATGATTTATCATTCATGGATGGCTATGATGATATGTATATTTCTATGGGTGGTGGTGTTGAAAATCCATATGGTCCAACCATGGAATATAATGGCGAAGGTATGACCATTGATACCAAGGCTGGCAACGATGATGTTTATATGGGTTCTGGTGATGACACAGTATATCTTGGCGAGAGTCATACCGAAGGTTATGATAATAATACTTTGGCTGCTCAAAAGCAGGATGATGCCCAAGAAATCATGGAAAACTTTATGGCAACCGATGCAAGTGCTCGCACTGTCGATGGAGCTGAAGACTCGGCATTAAACATATCAAATACAAGTGATAGTTACCTTGACATAGGTCATGGTGCTGGCGGCGATGATACCATGTATGGTGAGGGTGGGACTGATATTCTTTTTGGTGGTTCCGGTAATGACACCCTATACGGCGGATTTGGTAATGATGGATTACTTGGTGGATCTGGTGACGACATCATCTACGGAGATGAGGGCGACGATATCTTAGACGGCGGACTTGGTGCTGATAAGCTTATAGGTGGTTCTGGTGACGACTTAATTAAGTTTGATTTCCAAGATGTCTTTGTAGATGGTGGTGAAAACTCAGCCGATGGCGACAACACCGATATGGACGTACTTCTAACCGGCAGTGATAATATTGATAGAGTTAAGGATATGCTTGAAGATGGTGATATCAGTAATGTAGAAGTTCTTATTGCTGGCGACGTTGATGGTAAAAACATTGATGAAGTTCTTCAAAATTCTGGTGCTCAAGATGAAAATGGCAATTGGAAGGTTGAAGATGCAGGCAGCGGCTGGACAGAAAATACTACTAGTGCCCCTGAAGGCTATAGAGAATTTTCTTCTTCCGATGGGCAAGATGAAATTACCATTCTTATTGAAGCTACCAAACTTGAACAAGGTATCTAATTAAAAACAGTTTATACAAGTGATAACCAAATCCCCCAAGCATATGCTTGGGGGATTTGTGAGTGTTGACAAAGTCAGCACGACTCGAAAACCAGACATAGTAGAAGCTTTGCTTTTACGTTAAGTGTCTGGTTTTCGTGCCTTACTACCCGCAAGCTAAGCTTGCGTTGGTGGCACAAACGCCACAAAGTGGTGTTTGTCATGAGTATAATCCCCCAAGCATATGCTTTGGGGCTTTGTGAGTGTTGACAAAGTCAGCACGACTCGAAAACCAGACATAGTAGAAGCTTTGCTTTTACGTTAAGTGTCTGGTTTTCGTGCCTTACTACCCGCAAGCTAAGCTTGCGTTGGTGGCACAAACGCCACAAAGTGGTGTTTGTCATGAGTACAATTCCCTTGCGTATGCGAGGGGGCTTTGTTCTTTGGTGTGCAAAACTCCCTGCCTCAAGAATTAAGAGTTTACACAATTCCTGTTTCTTTGCCCCATAAACTATACATTACCCTTGAGCACAAAAAATCATATGCCATTTTTCAAAATCAGATTGTAGATTTTTCTTAGTAATCATACCCACAATATGCTCTTTAAAATTGTCGACTATTTTGAAATTTGTATCCTGTATACTACTGTAAACGCAGTAATTTTTTGTTTAATCAAGGTAAATATTTGAAAAATTAAACTATTATAAAACGTTGCTAGTGATGAACTCCAATTAAAATGGTAAAAAGATAGCCAACAAAATGGCATATACTGTATACAACTATTTAAAAAAATTAATTTTTTAAATATTTCTTGACATATTTTAAAATGGACACTATTTAGGACTCAACAAAGAGAGTCTGTCATTTTTTGACAAAAACCTTTAACGTTTTTTCAACCTTAATTCTTGGTGGTATAATTTTTGAGAACATAACTTAAAAATTTATTAGTAAGGCAAAATCAAACTTTATGTGCCTTAATTAGGCATTGGATGCTGGACTAGTATCCATTTAAGTATCAGGGTCTTGCGCCCTGGGGGTCTTATCCCTCGTCCCATAATGGCATGTTATGGAGGCTCGTTTTGGTGAGTCTATTTTCATGTCGGGTCTTTTTATCATTATCATCTATGTTAATTGCTAGCAGTATTTTTTAACTGCTCTTTTCGTTTACTCAAACCTTGGAGTATATCATGGCTGATATTTTATTACAAAAACCACAAGCAGGGCAAGTTACTACCATTGTACCTCAACCAGAAGACCGTTTAGTCTTCGATTTTGCACCAAGTGATGCTGTTCTTGAACGCAGTGGTGATAATCTTGTACTCTCTTTTGACGATGGCTCAAGTGTTGAATTGACAGACTTTTACGTTGCTTATACATCTGAAAATATGCCAGAATTTCTTATTGATGGCGATGTAGTTCCTGGTGAATCTTTCTTTGCTGCATTAAGCGAAGACTTAATGCCAGCCTTAGGTGCTGCTACGGGCACCCCAGATGGCTCTGGGCTTTCTGTTGGCTTTGAACAAGGAACGATTTTGGGCGGTATTGACCGGTTAAATCGTATTGATCAAGAATATCCTGATGAAGGTGTTGAAACTGAACTTCTTCAAGGTGTTGCAGGAGAAGAAGATGATGAGGCAGCAGCCCTTGCTCCCATTCAGGCTATAACTCCTGTCGTTGATGGAGCTGCTACTCCTGTTGATCCAGTTATACCAACTCCAGATCAACCTGAAGTACCAACCCTTGAATTTAACAATGACCCAACAGCCACAGGTGCAGCGCATACTACCTATGATAAGGATGATGGAAGTCTAAGTCCAGATGGTGATGCACGTGTAGAAAGTGGAACATTTAAAGCCGAGAACATGGTAGACGGCGGTGGCGGTACTGTCACCATTACCTATACCGATGCAAGTGGAGTTTCACAGACTGTAACTATATTTGATACAGCTAATCCTTTTACACCTACAACGCTAACAACGCAGTATGGTGAGCTTAATATTACTGGTTATAATCCAGCAACCGGTGAGTTTAGCTATAATTATGAGCAATCTGGTCCTATAACGCATCCAGATGTAGACAAAAACGGAATAAATGAAGATCTTACCGATAGTTTTAAAGTAACTGTATCTGACAAAGATAGTGATACATCAAGTAGCGATACTGCCACTGGTGATATTGTTATTACCTTAAAAGACGATGCCCCAGAAGCCAATTCTGATAGTGCTTCTGTGGATGAAGTAGCTAGCATAGATGGTAATGTTATTACCGCCAAAGGAAGCAATGCTGGCGATAATGCTGACTCATCCGGTGCTGATGATAGTAGCCTTACTCTAACGAAGGTTGAAACTGCTAACACATCTTCAGACAACCTAGTGTGGACTCAAGATGGTAATAATCAGTTCTTGTTTACAGTAAGCAAGAACGGTGTAGAGATTGGTAAACTAACCTTTGCAGCTGATGGTTCTTATACCTTTAGTTACAATGATAATAGCTTAGCAGATGGTGAAGTATTAACCTCAACCTTCAAATACACAATAGAAGATGGTGACGGCACTACAACTGATAGCACTCTTACGCTAACTGTAACTGGTAGTGACGATGCGCCACGAATTGAATTTGAACATGATCCAACAGCAGACAGTGCCTCTCATACTACTTATGATGATGCATTTGATGCCACTCCAGATACAGGTAGCACCGACACAGCAACTGGTAGCTTTACAGCAGTCAAAGGCGATGGTGAAACCACTGTAGTGATTTCTGTTGGCACAAAAGGCTCATCTGATTATCAAGAAATCGTGCTAAACGATTCTTCAACCGCAACCAATGGCAGCTTTGGTTCAATCACAACAGCACTAGGCACTTATACAGTAACAGGATACAACGCACTTACTGGTGAAGTAGAGTATAAGTATGTACAAAGTGGTGAAAAAGACCATAGTGGCGGTGGTTTGGAAGATAAGTTTGACATCACAGTATCTGATGTAGATGGTGATACAGACACAGGTTCTATAACTGTTACCATTCAAGATGATGGACCTAAGGCACAAGCTGATAGTGCTTCTGTGAGTGAAGTAGGTAGCATTGAAGGAAATGTTATAACGCCTAAGGCAAGCAATGCTGGCGATAATGCTGACTCATCCGGTGCTGATGATAGTAGCCTTACT
>CAYJKC010000015.1:0-3413 GCA_964370675.1 uncultured Desulfovibrionaceae bacterium | reverse complement strand
GTTACAATGATAATAGCTTAGCAGATGGTGAAGTATTAACCTCAACCTTCAAATATACAATTGAAGATGGTGACGGCACTACAACTGATAGCACTCTTACGCTAACTGTAACTGGTGAAACTGATATTCCAACTATCACCGTTGGTGATGGAGCATTGGAAACTTCTGATGCGGCGCTAACTCCGGATGGCAGCGGCACAAGTGAAGACGGAACAAAGGCAGAATTATCTGATTCCGGTTCTCTAACCTTTACAGCTCCAGATGGTATGGAAGGTGGCAAGCTAGAAATAGGTGGTACAACTCTATCATTTGATGCATCTGGTAATATTACAATCCCATCTGGTGGAGTTAATGTTGGTGGAACAATTGGCAACCTAGTTATTACTAGTGTGACTGGTCCTGTAAATGGTGTTTATACAGTAGAATATACTTATACACAAACAGGTCAACATAATCACGGAGCAGATGGAACTGCTACAGATTTAGAAGCAGTTGTAGAAAGTTATGATGTAAAAGTTACAGATGCTCATGGGACTGCAGCTTCTAAAACAGACGCTATCCAAGTGACTATCAATGATGATGCTCCAAGTATTATTGGTGATGAAGCAGCGGGAGAGCCTGGGCATGGTGAAACCGAAGCTACCGTCACTAACAACGAAGCTTCTGCAAATCTTGCTGTTGCATTTGGTGCCGATGATCCTGGTAAGATTATCTTCCCTGCAAGTAGTATAGGGACCTATGAAGCTGGTGTTAAGTGGGATGGTACAAACTGGGTAGCCATTAATACTGGTGACACAAACTTTACTGACCTTTCCTTTATAGATAGTAATGGTGACAAGGTATATAAGTTTGAATATGGTGATGTTATCTTAACTAGTACAGACAATGAAAATTGGACTATTACCTATCCAACACCTACTGGCGATAGAGATGTGGAATTGGAGTTTGTCGATGGCGATGGCGATAGCGTAAACCATACCATTACTGCTGAAACTGATAAACAGCCAGACATTGAAAATCTTGATGGTCAAA
Organism: uncultured Desulfovibrionaceae bacterium; assembly: GCA_964370675.1. Lineage (GTDB taxonomy): Bacteria > Desulfobacterota > Desulfovibrionia > Desulfovibrionales > Desulfovibrionaceae > CAYJAD01. Next base: position 2,381 of record CAYJKC010000015.1, on the reverse strand, counting down.
TGGTTGATACAATTCACCTTCTTCCAGGTCATGGTCAAGTGTATTGGTCAACATCTGGTGGTGTGCCAAATATAGCAGAGGGTGTAAAGTATGATGAGTCAACAGGCATTGTTATTAACACCGGCTGGGCTAACGACGACGTTTGGTTAGGTGATGGTGCTGATACTGTCTATCTAGGTGAAAGCTATGCAGAAGACTTTGATGCCAATGAAACGACCGAGCAAGCTTCGCAAAAAGCTATGGAAAACTTCATGCAGGGTGAAGATAGTGAACATTTGCAAGATGCTAATAATGAAGATAGTGCCTTAGTCACTTCAAAAGATAGCAATGCCTACCTTGATATTGGTCATGGTGGAGGCGGTGATGACACCATCTATGGCGAAGGTGGCATTGATGCAATCTTTGGTGGATCCGGCAATGACAAACTCTATGGCGGTGAAGGCAATGATGGTCTTCGTGGTGGTACTGGCAATGACCTCCTTGATGGCGGCACCGGTGATGACATTCTCTATGGTGGAGACGGTAACGACATCCTTATAGGCGGTCTTGGTGCAGACACTCTTAGAGGTGGTAAAGGTAATGATTTACTTGAGTTAGACCTAGCTGATCTCCTTGTTGATGGCGGTACTGATGACGCTGGAGATGACCTTGACATCTTACTTGGTGGAACAGAAGCTGATAAGAATGATGTCTTTAATGCCTTAGGTAATAAAGAGATTGTTAATGTTGAGATGATTGTTCTTGGTAAAGATGTTGAAAGTGATTCTAATGTTGAAGAAGTGCTCAAAGATTTAGGTTTATCTAAAGATCAGCTTGGCACTGAATTAAAAGACACAAACAAATGGACCGAAGGCGAAACAAAGAATGGCTTTGTTGAATATACTAGCAAAGAAGATGAAAACGTCACAATTCTTGTAGAGTCTTCAAAGTTAACTACAAGCTAAGCTATAGATAGTTAAGCTTAAAATTAAAATATATAAAGCCCCTAAGCGAAAAACTTGGGGGCTTTATTGTTGTTGGTGAGTTTTATTGGTATGACCTTTACATTTTTTCTTAAGAGGATGCCCCCTGAAATACCGGGGAGTATATAAGAATCAAAGCATTTTTTTCTTTATATTAAAGCGTGTTGTGTAAATATGAGTGAATAAAATGACAACCCTCACATATATGCAAAAATTACTTTTAACAAAAAACTAAAAAAAATATTGACGAATCTTTTGTTTTGGAGTAGAAACAAATCCGTGTTGTATAAGTATAAAGTTAATTTACTTATGCAGCTGAATTTTGAAAAAAACCGCAAGTCCTTATAACAAGCCTTGATTTAAGAGCTTATGCTTAGTTTGTAAGGCGGTTAGAATTTCTTAGTGTCGCTATGACACCGGATGCTGGACTAGTATCCCATAAATGTATCAGGGGCGTTTGCCCTGGGGGTTGTACCCTCGTCCCAAGATGGCATGCTTGTATATGCTAAAATAGTATAACTTCATGTCGGGCCTACTTATCTTATTACCATGTTCGTTGTTAGCAGCAATTTTGCTGCACTTTGTCGTTTACTCAAACTTAGGAGTATATCATGGCTGATATTTTATTACAAAAACCACAAGCTGGGCAAACTACTGCCATCGTACCTCAACCAGAAGATCGCTTAGTTTTTGAATTCCCTTCTGATGAGGCTACACTTACTCGTACAGATGACACACTTGTGATGTCATTTGAAGATGGTTCAAGTATTGAACTTACTGATTTCTACGTTGCTTATACATCTGAAAATATGCCAGAATTCCTCATCGATGGCTCTATCGTTCCTGGTGAGGCTTTCTTTGCTGCGTTAAGCGAAGACTTAATGCCAGCCTTAGGACCTGCTGCTGGTACACCTACTGGTAGTGGTACTGTTGTAGGCTTTGGTGCTGGATCACTTTTAGGTGGTATTGACCGCCTTGAGCGCATTGACCAAGAATTTACTGACGGCGCTGACCCAGTTGGCTTTGACGATGGCGCTGACCCAGTTGCCGATACCGACGGCGCTGGCGCTGGCGCTGGTGGTGCTGGCGCTGCTGCTGTTGCCGCTGCTGATGGTGGCGTTCCAGTTGTAGAGGTTGAAGAGCCAAACCTTCCACCAACTCTTGCTATTGAGTTTGGAGGCGTATTTAAAGAAGAAGGTGTTGCTGATCAAGGAAATGGACCTAACCAAGCTGAAAGTGGTAATCCACAGCTTACAGGTTTTATCTCTTATAGCGACCCAAATCCTGGTGATACTTTAACATTAAGTGTTGGTGGGTTAACTCCTCAAGATGGAACTACATACTATATAATTGAAGACCCAAGTAATGCTGGTGAATATATTTTAACAGATACAGACCCTGGTAATAACTTGCATTATG
>CAYJKC010000014.1:37273-47875 GCA_964370675.1 uncultured Desulfovibrionaceae bacterium | reverse complement strand
ATTGTCGCTCTCTTGATGTTAAGAGTGTTCGCGAATTACTTAAAGAAATTTCCAACGAAGACCTCACTATGGCCCTACGTGGTGCCAACGATGAGCTTAAAGATAAGTTCTTTGGCAATATGTCTGAGCGTGCTTCTGCTATGATTAGAGAAGAACTAGACTTTATGGGACCAACCAAGCTTTCAGATGTAGAGGCTGCACAGCAAAATGTCGTTCGTGTGGTACGCAGGCTTGAGGGTGAGGGTAAGATTACTATTAACCGTGGCGGTGGCGACGTATTTGTTTAGAAATTATGTTGAAAAAGAATAATCTACTATATCAAGCTTTTTGAACATAATTTCTAAGTAACATAGATAGGAATGGCTTAACTATGACTTCTGACGATAATGATAGCAAGTGGGGAACCATCTTTCTTGACTCAACGCGGGAGTCAACTTTAAGCAAGCTTGATGCCATGCAAGCAGCCTCGCGCCAAGAACAATGGAACCAAAGAACACAGCAAGATTACTTAGAAAAGGTACGCTCAAAAGCTGTAGAGCGTGCACGCACTATCCTAGGTGAAGCCTATACCGAACGCCAAAAAATCATTGAAGAAGCTGAAGCTGACGCGGCTAATATTCGCCAAGAAGCAAAGGCTATACAAGCCAGTGCTGAAGCAATACGCAATGAGGCTCAAGAGCTTAAACATGGCGTACAAGCTGAGCTTGACCGCGCAAAACATACTCATAGTAGTGCTCAAGAAGACGGCTTTCAAGCTGGTTTAGAGCAAGCTCAAGAAGAACTTGAAAAGTTTCGCCATACTATGGGTTCGTCTGTGGCTGGTGTACTTAAAGCCATTGAAAAGCAAAGCTTAAATATATTTGCCCATTGGCGTAAAGAGCTTGTATCTTTGCTTAAAGTCTGTGTTGAAAAAGGCACAGCCCTTGCTCTTGATGAGCGTTACAATAAAATTTTAGAACAATTGGTCATTGAAGCTGTGCGCAATCTTGATGATAGAAGGCATGTCAATTTACGTGTTCATCCAGATGATGAGCCAGTTATGGCAGATATTTTTTTAGCTGCCAAAGAAAAAATGCCTGACCTTGGGCAATGGAGTATTACACCAGATTCAAGCCTTGAACTAGGCGGTCTTGTGGCTGAAAGTAACAGTGGCACAGTGGATAGCCGCCTAGAGCTGTTTAGGGAGATGATTGAAAATATTTTAGAGCATTTAGCTTTGCCTGAAAGCAGTCTTGATGTTGCTGGAGCTGCTTTTGTTAAAGAGATTTCACGCCTTGAAATGGAAAATATAGCCCATATGGTACCGGCAGAAGCCTTGCTACAAAATGAAGATAATGCGGAAGATATAGTAGATAATTTAGAAGCTGTTGCTACACCAGATGATGCTGGAGCAGTAGATACATTAGATGACCAAGTTATGGACAGTGCAATAACAGCTGAAAATAACATGGATCAAATATCTAATAATGAAGCTGAGTTACAAGATGATGTTCTAAGTGCTCAACCTAATAGCCAAATCACTAACCTTCCTAATAATCAGGACATAACTCAGGACATAGCAGATCATGCCCCGCCTTTAAGTTCTGAACAATTATCAAATCCAATAGATGAACTGCTTGATGTAGCAGAAGATTCACTTTTAATAGAAGAAATGCCTCAAGACTTAGCTCAACCTGTGCAAGAAGAAATAATTGAAGATGAGCTTGTTAATGCTTCAAGTCATGAACCAAGCCGTCAAGAACTTGAAGAAGAACTTTTGCCATTACCAGAAGATACTGATAATACATCACATTCAAATGAAGACCCTAAGCCTGTAAAAGTAGAATTTGGTGTAAGTGAGCCAAAGGAAAATGCATGAAGCTTGACCCCCGTGCTTGTTGCCAGCTTTTAGAAAGTGCTAGCCCATTACATATTTTTGGAAAAGTTAATAAAGTAGTGGGGCTTGTGGCAGAGGGAAGCGGGCTACGCGCCCCCTTGGGTGCTGTTTGTCACATGATACCAGAAGGTGAAGAGCAAGGCGTTGCCGCTGAGGTTGTGGGCTTTAGAGATGGTAATTTACTCTTTATGCCTTATGGCGATATGCGTGGCATTCGCCCCGGTAGCTTAATTCGTAATAGTAAACTCCCACCATATTTTCCTGTAGGTCCGCATATTCTTGGACGCACCTTAGATGCTTTTGGTGTTCCTCTTGATGGTGGTCCTCCAGTAAGTGCAGAAATTTTTTCTACTCCCACAGAATTTAGTGAAGACAATAAAGAAAGTTATATTAAAAAAATTGAAGAACAAAAACCCTTTGTTCCTGCATGGGTTAAAAGTGCTCATGAGTCTTGGGGTCAGGGCTTAGCCCCCATTTATGCTGATCCACCTAGCCCTTTAAAACGTCCACGCATTACTGATATTTTAGATGTGGGGGTGCGTTCCATTAACTCATTGCTCACCCTAGGAAAGGGGCAGCGTGTGGGGATTATGGCTGGATCTGGTGTTGGTAAGTCTACTCTCATGGGCATGATGGCTCGCTATACTAAGGCTGATGTAAACGTAATTGGGCTTATTGGTGAGCGTGGACGCGAAGTTTTAGAATTTATGGAGCGCGACCTTGGACCAGAAGGTATGGCAAGGTCAGTTTTAATTATAGCTACATCTGATCAATCGCCTTTAGTTCGCATGCGCGCGGCTTATGCAGCCACTGCTGTTGCAGAATATTTTCGAGATATGGGCAAGGATGTTTTGCTAATGATGGACTCTGTTACACGCTTTGCCATGGCAGCGCGTGAAGTTGGTCTTGCCATTGGTGAACCACCTACCACTAAGGGATATACTCCCACAGTATTTGCGCAACTGCCAAAATTGTTAGAAAGAGCAGGGCGTTCAGATAGTGGAACTATTACCGGTATTTATACAGTATTAGTTGATGGGGATGATTTTAATGAACCCATAGCCGATGCGGTGCGCTCTATTTTAGACGGACATATTGTATTAACGCGCGATTTAGCAGATCAAGGTCATTTTCCTGCCATTGATGTTTTGCGCTCTATTAGCCGTTTGCGCAGTGATATTTGCTCTCAAGAAGATGTGAGTGCTGGTCAAAGCATAACACGCCACATGAGTACCTATGCCAAGGTTGAAGATATGATTAACATTGGGGCATATGCTCAAGGTTCCAATGCTGATATTGATGCTGCCATTGTTAAAATGCCACATATTAATACCTTTTTGCGCCAAGCTGTAACTGATGAACAAACTCTTGAACAAAGTATGCAAGCCTTACGCATGTTAGCTAATGCGTAAAAATGATTATTTGTTTGGCATATCTAAGGTTTATGTTTTATCATTGTTCATATATTCATGTGCCATTTTTTGGGCTATGATATATTGACTGTCTCGCGTAGGAGCAATTCCATCTAATTTAGCAGTTTTTATTGCTTTTAAGATAAATGCATAGATTGGTCCAGGTTTTAAACCTAACTCTAACAAATCATTGCCATTTAGCTCTATTGTTTCATATTGCCATGTGGTAATATAACGTGAAAGGGCTTTTCGCAAATTTTCTGATGCAGTCCTAGCCATAATAAATAATAGCATTTCGATGGGTATAGGTTCTAAAATTGTGTAAAGATCACTGATTTTTCTATGTTTATTTGCATGCCAACTTTTGATGCGTGCAATGGCATTACGTGCACGCTCACGCATGGATAAAAATTCATGCTGCTGTGCTTGAGGTAGTCCTAAGCGGCTAATAATGCTTGAGCAATTTTTATAATTTTGTTTATAACAGAGGGCTAGAACATATACTATCCAAGATTGGGGAGTTTTTTCAAAATATAACAAGCGATACCAATCTAAAATTTCTTTTGTAAATTGAAGTATTTCAAGTTTTTGCGGGTTTAATAACAATTGTGCATGTATACTTGATAAAATGCCAAGTCCGTTCAGCCGTTTAAATATGGCTACTGGATCTGGTTCTTCAAATATTTGACGCATTTCATGAAAAAGGCGCGCACCGGAAAGTTCTTCTATTAAGTCTAAATTTATGGCATTTTTTATTAATTTTTCAAGACCACTGCCTAATTTAAATTCATAGCGTTGCTCAAAGCGCACTGCACGTAAAATACGCGAAGGATCTTCCACAAAACTTAAAGTATGTAAAACGCGAATGCGCCGATCATTAATATCACGTTGCCCACCAAAGAAATCAACTAACTGCCCAAAAACCTTATCATTTAATCTAATGGCCAAGGAATTTATGGTAAAATCGCGCCTTATAAGGTCTAATTTTAATGATGAAAGCTCAACAGTGGGTACAGCTGCAGGGTATTCATAATACTCAAGGCGTGCGGTAGCTACATCAATCTGCCTAGTTTGATTGTTTTTGTCTTGAAAAATAACCACAGCAGTAAAAAACTTTTGGTGTTCGCGCACGCGCCCTTTGAGTAATTTAGCAAGCTCTCTCGCAAAAGTAATTCCATCAACTTCTACAACTATATCAATGTCATAGTTAGGGCGATTTAGTAAAAGATCTCGAACAAAACCACCAACAGCATAGCTTGTCATACTTAGTTTTTGTGAAAGTTTACCAATTTTTTCAAGCAGTTCATAGGTGTCACTTGCTAAACGCTCGCGCATTAAATTAATAATACAACGTTCTTTACGCCCTTGACGAAGGCTTACGGGAAAATCCTCTGGTTTTTCTGCAAAAATATGCACTAAATCTGTGCGTGATATAACACCAATAACCTCATCATTTTCTACTACGGGTACTAGGATTTGTTGTGTTCCAATAATTATATCAATAATATCCATAAGGCATGCATCGGGACTTACTGTTAGAATTTCTCGCTGCATATAGGTGTCAAATTCATTAAGGTTATGCTGTACTGCTCGGCTGGCAGTTTGGGCCTCTAAAATTCCTATGCATTTATGAGTGCCTTTTTTGTAAATAGGAATTGCTTTAATACCAAAATGTTGCATTAATATATAGGCATCATGCATGGTTTTATCTTCTTCCATGCCAATGACAGGATGTGTCATGTAATCTCTGGCATATTTAGAGGATTGAGCTTGCCTATATAAACCTTGAAAAATCACATCATGTATTTGCTGCATGGTCATGTTGCGTACTGAAGCTGAAGCAGCATAAGAATGACCTCCACCACCTAAGGCTTCGCACACATCACCAACATTTATAGAATTATTACGACTACGCGCCACTACAGAGATGCAATCACCCATGCGCCCAATGGCAAAAAGTACAGAAAATTTTTCCATTTCCATAAGCTTATGCGCAAGATGAGCAAAATCACCAAGGTAATGCTCCATGGATGCATCTGCCACAACTACTGTTTCACTTCCAACAGTATAAGATATGGCAGATTCAAGTAGAGCATTTAAGGCCTGCACATGCGCACTAGTGAGCTCGTGGGCAGCAAGATCTGCTATGGCTGTTACATCCATTCCTTTTTCTAAAAGCCATGCAGCAGCAAAATAATCTTGGCTTGTGGTTGATGCATAAGTAAAAGAGCCAGTATCTCCATAAATGCCAAGACCAAGCAAGGTGGCATCTTGGCTGGAGACTTCTAAATTTTGTGAACGTATGCTTTGTAACATTAAAGTGGTGGTTGAACCTAAGGGCTCTATGTTTGTGTAAGTGGCTTTAATGTCATCGCGTGAATTAGGGTGGTGATCCCAAATATGAATTTCAATATCTTCTTTAGTAAGTAGTTGTTTTACATGGGGTACTCTTGAGTTTTGCCTTGTGTCTACTATTATAAGTTTTGTAATAGTATCCCAATTAATTTCATCTGGATTTTTAAAGTTGTACTTTAGCTTTGCTACTTCATTATAAACAGACATGAGGCTTTTTTCATGTGAGCCAGGAAAGAGTAAAATAGCATCAGGGTAAAGAATTTGAGCAGCTATAATGGAGGCAAAAGCATCAAAGTCCGCATTACTATGGCAGGTAACTAAGGTTTGACTATTGCTTGCAAATACATTTTTATGGGTGAAGTTTTGCATTTTATTTTCTCACGCTACGAGGGTGAAAACGCTTGTGAACATCTAATAGGCGTCTAGTTTGTACATGGGTATATATTTCTGTGGCTGCAATATCACTATGCCCTAGTAAAATCTGTACAGTGCGCAAATCGGCACCACCTTCTAAAAGATGTGTGGCAAATGAATGCCTAAAAGTATGTGGCGAAATGGAGCGACTAATGCCAGATTCTACAGCATATTTTTTAATCATCTTCCATATATATTGCCGTGTTAAACCACGTCCAGAGCGATTTAAAAATACAAAATCATCCCTGGGAGAAAATAGCTTACGCCACTCTTGTAAATAACAATTGAGTAATTGCATGGCAAGCTTATGTATAGGGACTATACGTTCTTTTGAACCCTTACCAAAAACACGTAATAAACGACGCTCTTTATCTATGTCAGTTAGGCGTAAGTCGCAAAGTTCTGACACGCGTAAACCAGAAGCATATAAAAGCTCTAAAATGCAGCGATCTCGCTGCCCGAGGCGATCTTGCATTTGAGGCTTTGCCAAAAGGTTTTGTATTTCATCTTGGGTTAAAAAATCGGGTAATAGTGAAGGCAGCTTGGGGCTTTCTAGCAGTTTGGCCGGATTTTTTTCTAAAAAACCTTGCTCTACAGCATAGGTAAAGAAATTACGTAAGCTTGATAAATGCCTTGATAAAGTACGACCTGCATAACTTCGCCCACGCAACCAAGCAAGATATAAAAATAATTCTTGTTCGCCTAGCTCTTGGTTAAGCTCTATTCCTTGCCCCTCTTGTAAAAAATCTAAAAATGTTTTTAAGTCTTGCCCATAGGATGCTGCAGTATGCGCAGATAAACCACGCTCAGCAAGCAAATGGTCTAGCCATTGTTCAACTATTTGCGTAGGGTTAAGAAAATGCATTGCACCTACATAAGGTATAAGGACTAAAATTATTTAACTTACTTTTCTTCAGCGGAACTTTCTTCAGCTTTATTTGGTAGAACTCTCCCACCATTTTCAAGCTTTTTTAAGAAAGTGTCTCTACAGTCATAACTGCAAAAACGATGAATAACTTCACCATCTTTAACTGTAATATTGCTATCTGCATCAATATATGCACCGCATGTGGGATCTTTGACCATTTCACCAGATGCAACCTTAGTTTCCATTTCAACGGGGTCATCTTTTTGGGCAAACTTTTTTTTAAGGTCGTTGGCAAAAAGTCTATATAAAACATAACAAGCTACAGCTAAAACAATCCACTTTAACATATTAAACTCCTGTGATATTTTAATCTCTAATCGTTTTGATAAATTCTTTGCCCCTCAACTTTATAGTTAAGCATTTTTAGGCAATGTTCAAGTTCAAAAGGCAGTATATCTTGTCTGCACACATCACGCAAGGGAATGAGTACAAAGGCCCTTTTTATCATTCGCGGGTGCGGTATGGTGCAAGTTGGATCTGTTAAATTTTCAGTACCAAATAACAATAAATCTAAATCTATACATCTTGGACCATAGCGCATATCTTTTTGTGTAGAGCGCACGCGCCCAAGTTGTTGTTCAATGTCATGTAAAAAAGTTAATAAAGTCTTGGCATGCCATTTAGTTGTGCAACTTAGGCGTAAAACTTGATTGCTAAACCATGGTTGATCATGCAGCCCTTGAGGTTCAGTCATATAAATGGGAGAGATATCAGTAACCTCAATTCCATGAGCTGCGTTAATCAAATCAATGGATTGATTTAATAAAGCTAAGCTGTTGCCCATGTTAGAGCCCATACATATAAATGCAGTATTTACTGGCATATTACTTGGCGTTGAGTCTGCCGGTAATGTTATCTCTAATCCATTTAGGATCAAGCCACTCTAGTGGAGTTACTTCAACTCCGCCCACAAGTATGCCAAAGTGTAAATGATCACCAAATGCCATGCCTGTTTCACCGGTTGTACCTAGGGTATCACCTTTTTTTAACATATCCCCAACATTGGTTTGTATTTCAGTAAGGTGCGAATATAATGACATTAAGCCAAGGCCGTGATCAAGCACTACTAAATTGCCATAAATCCCTAAATCTCCAGCAAAAATGACCTTACCATTATTGGCAGCTGGAATAGGGGCCTGTTTTACTGATGCTAAGTCAAATCCTAGATGCCATTGTTGATCAACTACTTCACCATTATAAACATAGGTACGATGATCAGCAAAACCTGCTCGTGAGGCTGAGCGTGGTAGGCGTGCAAACAGTCCACTCCAAAGGCTAATGGGGGCAGTTTCACTTGATAGGTGATCTAAAAAAGCCGCATTGGCATGGCGTATATCTTTATTAATAATTAAAAAGCGCTCAAATGGAGTACTTGCATTAGGTGCTAAATTAGATAAGCGTTGACTAAGTTTTTCTAAAAAACTATCAGTAATTTTAATGGTATCTTCTTTAAACTTGCGAGGTATGGCATGTACTCTCAAATTATTAGTCGTAGTATTACCTGCAAGGTCAAGGGCAGTAATTTGTGGCAAAAACTCTTTAGTCGTAAGATTATATGGAAAGGCAAAGTAACATATATAGGTATTGTTTTCTTGTTTAAAGCCAGGGAAAAACTTATCATTGACCATGACTCCACTTTTTTCTACATCTTCATTAATGCTATAGCGAATTACAGCGCTGCCACCGCGCCGTACATTAGGTGGTAGTGTGGTTACAGAAATTCTTGGGGGTTCTGTATCTAAGCGCATGGCTAGGTTTAATGTTCTACTATTACCAAGTCCAAAGCTAGCAAGAGAAGCATCAAGAGCTTTTATTTCAAGCTCAAAAGCACCTTCGCGCACTGGGCTATTTTTGAGATTAAAAACAACACTAGCCTCTTGATTATATTCAGAAAAAACTTTGTTAAATATTTCTGTGCGCTTATTGTTTTCTTTAACCGCAACTACAACTGAGCGAACTCCGGCTTGATCGCCTAACTTTAAAGTAATGTCCGTTTGTGGGGCTATGCGCCCTGTATTCGGGGTCATTTCAATGGTTGGTCCTTCCATATCGCTAAAAAATAAATAGCCACCATAACCAACTCCGCCAAGAAGTAACAAAATAATTAAAGATGTAATAATACCAGTTAGTTTCATATTACCCTACAATATAATTTTTTATCAGTACTAACATATCATGCAAGCCCTGACTAGTGGTTGAAAAAACATATCTTAACTATAAAATTAACTATACATTCAACCATTAAAATAATGGTTTTAACTAAAATAATTTTAAATCAGTATAATGTTAGTTCCTGTACTTATTGTAAGCATTTTAAAAATTCTGTAAAGATATTCTAAACAATTGTGCAGCTGTGGTTTATCTATTTGTTTTATTAAATAAATTTATTTTTTTGTTCTAAAAAATGTATCTAATCGCTTCTAGTAGTTGACTTGGCGTTAAAAATTTGTTCTCAAAGGTTGTTATGAAATGTAATACCCAAAGAATTGTAGACCCAAGAATTTTACGCGCGTCCATGGTGCGCTATTTACAAGAAAAAGTGGGTGTTACCAATCAACAAGTCTTAGCTGCCATGAACGCTATCCCAAGGCATGAATTTGTACAAGAGGCTTTTCGCTTGCAAGCTTATGAAGATAGACCCCTACCTATAGGTTATGGGCAAACTATTTCTCAACCTTCAACCGTAGCTTTGATGACGCAATACCTTGAAGTTGAGCGGGGCATGCGTGTATTAGAAGTGGGTACAGGTTCTGGTTATCAAGCTGCTATTCTTTCATTTTTGGGGTGTCGGGTATTTACGGTGGAGCGTATACCAGAGCTTTACAGTGCAACGCGTGTACTTTTAGAAAATAAGTTAAACTTACGCCAAATATTTATGAGTCGTGATGATGGAACTCTTGGTATGAAAGAAGCCGCACCCTTTGATCGTATCTTAGTTACGGCAGGCGGACCAGAAATTCCAAAGCCTCTCATTGCTCAACTAGAAGACCCAGGAATTATGCTAATTCCTGTGGGTGAACAAAAGCGTTCTCAGCGTTTAGTACGAGTGCGTAAACAAAATAAAGTAGTGACTGTTGCTGATATGGGGCAGGCAGTCTTTGTGGATTTAGTGGGAAATCACGGCTGGTAAAAGTGTATTCTTTTGTCACATAATGGAGGATTATAAATGGCTTCATGTTCATCTGATAATAAGCAAACCATGTTAGAAGCAATGGCCTTGCAAGATAATCTTATATCAAATGCTTTGAATAAAATTCGCTATAAGCTTTTTATTATGAGTGGTAAGGGTGGTGTTGGCAAAAGTTCTGTAACAGTTAATACCGCAGCAGCACTTGCTGCTAAAGGCTTTAAAGTTGGTATCTTAGATGTAGATATACATGGTCCAAGTGTACCAAACCTCTTAGGCCTTGATGCTTCCATTGAAAAAGACAGCCTAAGTTCACTCTTATTACCAGCTAAGTATAATGATAATTTAAGTGTTATTTCTATGGATTTTCTACTCAGAGAAAAGGATAGTGCTGTTATTTGGCGCGGTCCTAAAAAAACTGCTGCCATACGCCAATTTGTTTCTGATGTGCAGTGGGGTGAGCTGGATTTCTTGCTTATTGCCTCTCCTC
>CAYJKC010000014.1:0-37263 GCA_964370675.1 uncultured Desulfovibrionaceae bacterium | reverse complement strand
CGCTCTTTGTGTGGTGGTCACAACTCCACAAGAAGTGTCATTAGCCGATGTGCGTAAAGCAATTAATTTCTTACAATATGCCAAGGGTAATGTGCTTGGTGTGGTGGAAAATATGAGTGGGTTATTTTGCCCGCATTGCAATGAAGCCATTGATTTATTTAAAAAAGGTGGCGGTAAGCTCTTGGCAGATAAGTATGGTCTAACTTTCCTTGGTGATATACCGCTAGATCCATCAACTGTTGTTGCTGCTGATCGTGGTGTGCCTGTGGTATTTTTAGAGCAAGATTCACCAGCTAAGCAAGGCTTTTTAAACTTGGCTGACAATATTGTGCGTGCTACGTCAAGTAGTCTTGAGGCTCTTGCCAGTAGCCATGAATAATGTTTTTTGTTGCCTTAAGATAAAAATAAATTTTCAACCTCATTTGAAATTTATTTTTAGCAAATAGATTTTTTTACTGCGGCTTATGTCATTCATTCATGAGTATTGTTGCTTTAAGGTAGCTTAAATTAGCTCAGTTTGTTTTTTTTAAGTATGCAGATTTTTCTTTTCTGCTTGGACATAATATGTTACTAATGTCCAATTGATTGAGAGAATGTAAAATGCTTTGGGCTTAAACTTATATAAAATGTTATTATATAAGGTTTGTTGTTTTTGTAATGCTTTCTAGGAAAATATGTTTCACTTAGCAAATAAACTTACCTTTATACGTATTTTGATGGCACCTCTCATTGTACTGCTTTTGTATTTTGAAGGTCCAATTTTTTGTATTTTTGCAGCCTTAGCTTTTATTTTTGCGTCATTAACTGACTTTGCTGATGGATATATAGCACGCCGTCAAAACATGGTTACAAGCCTTGGAAAATTCCTTGATCCTTTAGCGGATAAAGTGCTTGTTTGTTCTGTGCTTATAATGTTTGTATATTTACAATGGGTGCCGGCGTGGATTACAATTTTGATTGTTTGTCGCGAGTTAGTTGTTACGGGATTGCGTGCCATAGCTATAGATGAAGGCATTGTGCTTGCAGCGGATGAATATGGCAAATTAAAAACCGTTGCACAGTTTTTTGCCATGGTACCCTTGCTTATACATTATCCATTTTTAGGTTTTGACTTACAGCCCGTAGGCATGTTCTTATTATATGTATCATTAGTGCTTGCCGTATATTCTGGCGGCAATTATGTATATGGTTTTTACAAATCTAGTGGATTTAGTAAAAAAAATTAAGTTGTTGTTTAAGATTGAGTTTTAAGTGGTGTTATTATGGCTTTACATTTACATTTACGCTTGAAAAATTGTTTACAAACTATTCTTGATATTGAATCAGATTCTGGGCTTTCTCCACTATATGGTTCGTTAAAAGCAGAAATGGACACTTTAAAAAAATTTTTATTAGAGATTGAAAATATGGACTTGTCTGAAGATGATGTAACGCGTTTGGAAGACGCAACTACGCAGTTTTTGCAAGAACTATATTTGCCAGTGGGGAATGAAGTAAACCCCAGTATAAAGAACAAAATTTTACAATAATTATGTTTTGGCGTACTTGTATTCTAGTTTTACTTGGTGTTATTAATGTCATACTATTTTACCGTATGGTATGGGGAGATAGTGGAGTTTTAGCTTTTAACAAATTACGTAATCAATACACTGCCTTGGTGCAAGAACTAGCTGTAATTGATGAACAAAATATTAATTTAAGCAATGAAATTAGACTGCTAAAGTCTGATGATGCATATGCTGAAAAAATGATCAGACAGCGTTTACATTATGTGCGCGATAATGAAATTTTATACTTATTTACGGAAACGCCACCGAGCTTAAAAAGTGGAGAAATTAATCATGAAGGAAAAAATTGACTGGTATCAAGAGGTACTTGACTTAGAGCCAGGGTCAAAAGTTTTCTTTCCTTTGGCTAAGTTGTTAGTACAAAACAACGAGCTTTCGCGTGCCATTGATACCTTGCAACATGGACTTGATCGCCACCCTGAATATATTGAAGCAAGATTATATCTTGTAGAACTATTGCATCAACAGGGTGATATAAAATCTAAAATAAAATTAGATGAACATTTGGCATTTTTAGTGCCACTATTAGAGCGTTATGCTGGATTTTGGCAAGCGTGGAGTAGTACCAAATCAGGCGATAGTAAGCTTGCCATCTCCTTTTTAGCGGCAATTTTTCAAAATAATTCTCTGACTTTAAGTGAAATTTTTAATAAAGGCTTACAAGCTGTTGATGCCGATACTAAGGCAAGTCAAGCTTCTTCTGGCAGTAGCGGTGACCAAGGTGCTCATGCTCATACTGTGGAGCAAGATATTAGTGATGCTGAAGAAAATATCACAGAAGAAGCTTTAGCTGATACCGTGGCTGCTGATGCTGTTAGTGGTGATGCTTTAGTTAATGTCTTGGAAGCAGACCCAGCGGAAAAATTAGAAGCTGACACATTATTAGGTAGTGAATTATCTGATCATAAACCAGTAGCTACTGAACCAAGCGTAGCAGCATTATCATTGAACCAACAAGCTATGCAAGATTTGGTTGACTCTTACTCTGCTAGTAAGGCTGAGCTTACGGAAGATGCTATGGCAGACGAAGATGCTGCTGATGGTTTGCAAAATGACGATGTAGCGCCACAGGAAATTGAGCTTGCTGTAAAAAAACCCAAAATTACCATTTCTATTAATAAGCAACCTATGCCCGTGGCAGAGGCTGAAGATGATTTATTAGATGAAGATGAAGAAGGAGAGGAGCGTTTTTCTCTCCGCACTCGTTCCATGGCTGAAGTCTTGGCAGAACAAGGTGACTATGCAGGAGCACTTGAAATATATCAAGAGCTTATTGCTAATGCCACGTCACCTCAAGAAAAAGAAGACTTGCAATATAGAGTTAGTACATTAAGTGCATATATTGGTGATGCACAAGAAAAAACTGTAGTAGAGGAGGGCGCTGCTAAGGCAGCTGGGAAGGATCGTATTCTTTCAGTCCTAGAAACGTTAGCTGTGCGTCTTGAGAGTCGTGTTCAGTCTTAAAATATGCTTACATATTAAAGTCTGAATTTATTGAGGAGAATTATGTTTATACGCAAATGTGTTGTGGGGGGGCTATTATTGTCTCTCATTCTTGGTGGCATTGGTTGTGGTTATAATCAAGACATTAAGAATGTGTGGAAGGGAACAAGAAGCTTTTTCTACGAAAATGTAAGTGTCCCTGCTAGTATTGATTATGATGAAAAAGGCGAAATGTCAGAGTATAAAGAACAACTTGCTCTTAGCATGGTTGGTATTGACGTTCAGCTAACCAACTTAGAAAAAGTTATGAATAATGCTGACAAACCACCAACTAATGAATCGGTTGAGGCATTGTTTAGACGTTTTCCATGGCTTAGTGGTTTTACTGGGGTTAAGGCCGACGGAACCATTCTTGGACAAGTGCCAAGCACTCCTCTAAAACCGCTTGATTTTACACCATTATTACAAGAAGATGCTAAGCAGAACCTTCGCGCTATCCGTGGGCATGTGCAAAATACACCCATGGGACCTGAAGTATTTGTAGCTGCACCTCTTTATGATGCACATGATTTCTTAGGTATTGTATCTGTTTACTTTGATATGCGTGAACTTTTACAATTCTCTGATAGTCCTGAAGAATTAGTTATTGTTGCTCCACAAGCTGTACTTTGGGCAGGAAAATATAATTTTTCCACCACACCCTTGGCAGGTGTAGCTTGGGATAGCGCTGTGCTTCAAGCAAGCAGTGGCACTGTGAGCAATGCTAACGGAGAATTTTATTGGTCTGTGCGCTACCTTGGTAACTTACCTCTTATTTTTGCTGTTGCTGTGGAAGGAAGCTTTGGTGAATCTCATAATTCACGTACAGGACCAACCGATAATACAGGTTTTGTAGAGCCGGCCCCTGTTGTTTATGAGCCACCTAAACAAAGCGAAGATGCAACTAACGAAGATGCAGAAGCTAGTGATAGCAGTGTAACTACACCTTCTCCTTTTGCTTCTGAAACACCAAGTACTGAAGCTGAGGTACAAGAAGAACCAGTAGCGCCTAAGCCAAAACCTAAACCAAAACGTAAGGCAAGTCCTGCTCCTGTGTATATTCCACCTATGCCAGAGCAAGCACCTGCACCTGACCCTGTGGTTGCTCCATCACCTATTTATCCTGATGAGCCAGATACAGATACTTCAGATGCTACTGATAGTACCAGTGTTGATAGTTCTACAGAAAGCACAGATGCTGCTACTTCAACAGATGCTGCAACAAGTTCAGAAAATAGCAGCTCTGAGGAAAGTTCTGAAAGTGTTGCTCCTGAAAATACAACTCCTGAAAGCACCGAGTCTGAAAGTACTGAATCAAGTTCAGATAGTTCTAGTTCTGAGCAAGATAGTGGCAACTACGGGAGACCAAGTCCATTTGGTCCTCAATAATAACTAAAGCTCGGCTGCTCTTAGGGGCAGCCGAGTTATGATAAAATGCATTTAAGCTAGGCAAGGGGATATATGTCAGAAATTACCGTAACTGAGTATTTATTACTGCACCAACATAAAAGTCCGCACGCAACAGGACAGTTTACCGGATTATTATATGATTTAATTTTATCAGGTAAGATTATTTCAAAGCGAGTAAATAAAGCTGGTTTGTTAGATATTTTAGGTGGTGCAGGCTATGTTAATGTGCAAGGTGAAGATGTACAAAAACTTGATGATATAGCCAATAATGTAATGACATATAGAATGGAGCGTTGTGGCACTCTTTGTGCTATGGGTTCAGAAGAAAATGCTGAACTTTTGACAATTCCACCTGAATTTCCCACCGGAGATTATATTCTAATTTTTGACCCCCTAGATGGATCAAGCAATATTGATGTAAATATTAATGTTGGAACTATTTTCTCCATCTTGCGTCGACCCAAAGGGCGGACGGGTGAAGTGAGTCTTGAAGATGTACTGCAACCTGGTGTTGAGCAAGTTGCAGCAGGTTATATTCTTTATGGACCATCTACAATGTTAGTTTTTTCCACCGGTCAAGGTGTGCACGGTTTTACACTTGACCCAGGTGTTGGTGAATTTTTGCTTTCTCATCCTAATATTACCATGCCGGAGCGCGGAAAAGTTTACTCTGTAAATGAAGGTTATTGGCATGACTGGGGTGCTGCTGCACAAAATAGTGTAGCTTGGTTTAAAGATCCTAAAAGTGGGCATGGAACAAAATATTCCGCGCGTTATGTAGGTTCTTTAGTCGCAGATTTTCACCGTACTTTGTTAAATGGTGGCATTTATCTTTATCCGGAGGACAAAAATAAACCACAAGGTAAATTAAGGCTTATGTGTGAGGCTGCTCCACTCGCTTTTCTTGCGGAGCAAGCAGGTGGTAAAGCTAGTAATGGTTATAAGCGTATTTTAGAAGTTGTACCTGATGAGTTACATACGCGCACACCATTATTTATTGGTTCTCGTGCTGAAGTTGATGATGTAAATCGTATTTATGCTGAGCATGCAAAGCAGTGATTTGTCTTGGAATAGAAAGCTCTTGCGATGAAACTGCTCTTGCTTTGGTGCGTGATGGTTTGCTTTTAGAAAGTATTGTTGCCACCCAAGAGGAAATACATGCCTTATTTGGTGGGGTAGTACCTGAGCTTGCTTCACGCGAGCATTATAGGCTCATGGGACCACTTTTTGATAAATTATTACAACGAGCTGACATTACAATTAATCAAATAGATTATTATGCAGTGTCCAGAGGTCCTGGCTTACTTGGTTCTTTGTTAGTAGGGGTTAATTTTGCTAAGGGTTTAGCTTTAGCAACTAAAAAACCTATAGTAGGAGTAAACCATTTATACGCGCATTTACTTGCTGCTGGGCTTGAACAACCATTAACTTTTCCGGCTTTAGGTGTGTTGGTTTCAGGTGGTCATACCCATATGTATCGTATGAATTCGGTACATGATTTTGAAATTCTTGGGCGTACTCTTGACGATGCTGCAGGAGAAGCTTTTGATAAAGTCGGTAAAATGCTTGGTTTGCCTTATCCGGCAGGTCGTATTTTAGACGCACTAGCAAGACGTGGAAAAACCTTAAATAATAAACTTTTCCCACGTCCTTATATAGATAATGACAATTTGGACTTTAGCTTTAGTGGACTTAAGACTGCTGCGGCCCTGTATATACAAAAACACCAAGAGCTTTTGTGTTATACAAACGTAGAAAATGCTCCACAAGAACTTTGTGATATGTGTCTTGCCTTTAATGTTGCTATTGTAGATACTCTTTGTATTAAGATTACGCGGGCACTTGAACAATTGAAAAAAATACACCAATTAGATGTACAATGCATAATGCTTGCTGGTGGTGTTGCTGGTAATTCGCTACTTAGGGAGCGGGTGCAAAATGTAGCTCTTGGTTTTGACAAAAAATTTATCACACCATCGCTTAATCTTTGTACGGATAATGCAGCCATGGTTGCTTATGCAGGGTGGTGTTATGCTCAAGCTGGTCTTGCGCATGGATTGGAGTTTGAAGCCATACCACGCGGCAGGGTTATACCTGAAGATTGGCGACACTTTATGCAGTGATTATTATGAGCAAAATGCTCTTGGCTTGACAGGAAGGTTATTGACAACTAAACTACATTATTAATGTTGTTTGTTTTATTTTTATTAAATTTTATGGAGGATACTATGGCTCAACAAATTACAGACGCAAACTTTGAAGAAATGGTTATAAAAGCAGATTTACCTGTATTATTAGATTTTTGGGCTCCTTGGTGTGGTCCTTGTCGCGCTATTGGTCCCATTGTAGATGAACTTTCTACCGAGTATGAAGGACGTGTGTTTATTGCTAAAATGAATGTGGATGAAAACCCACAAACACCGACAAAATATGGCATTAGAGCAATACCAACTTTAATACTATTCAAAGGCGGTGAAGTGCTTGAACAAATCACCGGAGCAGTTACTAAAGATACATTAAAAGAAAAATTAGATACTAAGGCTCTTGCATGATATATGATTCCATAATCATTGGAGGGGGACCCGCAGGTATAACGGCAGCTCTTTATTTGGTACGATCTGGTTGCAAGGTTGCCTTTGTAGAAAAGATTGCTCCGGGTGGTCAGGTGCTAAAAACCGAATCCATTGAAAATTACCCAGGTTTTCCGCAAGGCATTAAAGGCTATGAGCTAGCAGATGTTTTTGCAGCGCATCTTGACGGGTTAGAGCTTGATAAATTTTCTAGCGAAGTAACCCAGATGGAACTTTTGCAAAATAATGATGATGCCGCTGCAAATGTGCATCGTGTGCATTTTGGTGAAAAAGTTATTGAAGGACGAACCATTATTATTTGCTCAGGGGCTGCGCATCAACATTTAGGCCTTGAAAATGAGCTTAAACTTGGCGGGCGCGGCATTTCTTATTGTGCCATTTGTGATGGAAACTTTTTTCGCGGTCAAGATGTGGCTGTTGTTGGTGGTGGTAATACCGCCCTTGAAGAGTCACTTTATCTTTCTAAGATAGTAAACAAAGTTTATCTTATTCACAGGCGAGAGGAGTTTCGCGGTGCAAAGGTTTATCTTGATAGATTGCAAAATGCCGAAAATGTTGAAATTATAAGAAATACTGTTGTATCAGCCATTAATGGTGACACTGATCTTACAGGATTAACCTTACAAAATGTTAAAACTGGTGATGAAACAATGCTTCCAGTGGAAGGATTTTTTATCTTTGTAGGTATAAAACCTAATGTGGACTTTGTGCCAGACTTGGTACAGCGCGATGCATCTGGATTTTTAATTACAGATACAGAAATGCGTACCAATATTCCTGGTGTTTTTGCCGCGGGCGATATCCGCTCTAAACTTTGTCGGCAGGTGAGTACTGCTGTTGGCGATGGTGCCACTGCTGCTCAAGCTGCTTTTCTTTATGTGGAACAATTCAATGGATAAAAAAATCATGCATCTTTTCGTGGTATTAGTGAGTGTAGTTTGGCTTTCTGGTTGTGGGGTAATTGACTATTTTTACTTACCACCCCCTGAAGATACAGCTCAAGAACTCTTTGAAACTGCCAATGATTTTATGGCTCAAAAAGATTATGTGGCAGCAATTGAACGCTATAACAAGTTAAGGGATGCATACCCCTTTAGTCCTTATACCACTGATGCAGAGCTTTCATTAGCTGATGCTTATTTCCTAGATGGTGAATATTCAGAATCTGTAGAAGCATATAAGGATTTTGAGTCCTTACATCCACGTCATGAAGCTGTACCATATGTACTTTATCAAATTGGTGTAGCTCGTATTAAGGGCTTCATATCTATTGACAGACCTACTAATGATTTACAAGAAGGCTATGAATATTTAAGCCGCCTTGAGCAAGGTTATCCTGGCACCGAATATGCCACTAAGGCAACAGAACATAAGTTGGAAATTCGAGGTCTTATGGCAGAGCATGAATTATATATCGCTGATGTATTCTATAATATGGGTAAATATGGTCCTGCTTGGCAACGTTATACCTATATAACCGAGGAATTTAGCGATGTTGAAAAGGTAACTGAACATGCTAAGCAAAAAAGTTTAGCTGCTTACTTGCTATATACCGAGCAACAAAGTGACGAAAAACGCCAAAAACGCGAAGGCACTTGGAAGTCTTGGTTTGATTGGCTATAAAGCATAGCTAAAATAATATGAATAATCCCTCTGTGCTATCTGGCATAGGGGGATTTTTTTATATAAAAGAATTTTTTTGCTAGGGATTTTAGGTGATTTTTTTTATAACCCATTTACATAATAATGTTTATACGTTTAGGTAAAAACTTCTTTTTCTGATATGATTTTCTGTTGTATTAAAATACATTTTTGTTGATTTTATCTGCTTCATTTAATTTGCCTTTTTGTGCTTCTTTTGTAATGTCTTGTTATACCATAATTTTTTTTATGATACATCATTTGGCACACTCTATGCTTAATGCTCATTCACATACGCTTTGCAAGATAGACAAAGCGTAAATTATTTTTTTACTTCACTAGGAGGATGGTAAAAATGAATGCAGCTGATACAGCTTTTATTATGATTTGTAGTGCGCTTGTAATGCTTATGACACCGGGTGTTGCCTTATTTTATGGTGGACTTGTGCGTTCGCGTAATGTTCTTTCTACTTGTATGCACAGTTTTGCACTTATGGGTGTTGTGCCATTGCTTTGGTTTGTGATTGGATATTCTCTGGCTTTTGGTGGAGATGTGGGTGGTGTTATAGGCGATTTTTCGCACGTTATGCTAAAGGGTGTTGGGCTTGATGGTGGTCCTGTTGATAATATTCCACATATGCTTTTTATGTTGTTTCAGTGCATGTTTGCAGTTTTAACCATTGCACTTATTTCAGGTTCTTATGCTGAAAGAATGCGTTTTTCTGCCATGATGTTATTTTCATGCTTATGGTTAATTTTTGTCTACTCACCCATGGCGCATTGGGTCTGGGGTGGCGGTTGGATGGCTAAAATGGGAGCAGTGGACTTTGCCGGTGGTGCTGTTGTGCACATGGCATCAGCGGCAGCAGGTCTTGCCACTGCACACGAGCTAGGCGCACGCATGGGTATGGGCAGGCAAAACTTTGCGCCACATAATCTACCTTTAACCTTACTTGGTTGTGCTCTTATTTGGTTTGGTTGGTTTGGCTTTAATGCTGGTAGTGCCCTTGCGGCTAATGGTCTTGCTGTGCACGCTTTTGGTACAACAGAAATGGCTGCTGCCGCTGGTATTATAGGTTGGCTAGTATTTGAATGGTGGCATATTGGCAAGCCCACAACCCTTGGGGCAGCTTCTGGTGCTTTGGCTGGTCTTGTAGCTATCACACCAGGTGCAGGTTTTGTGGGTATGGAGGCAGCAATAATTATTGGCTTAATAGGTGGTGCAGTTTGTTATGGTGCTGTGTTATTAAAAGAGCGCCTTGGATATGACGACGCCTTAGATGTTGTTGGTATTCATGGTATTGGTGGAACATGGGGTGCACTTGCTACGGGTATTTTTGCTCAAGCAAGCATTAATGGTGTAGATGGTTTGCTTTATGGTAATCCCCATCAATTATTTGTACAAGCTGTTTCAGTGGTTGGCACATGGGGTTTTGTATACATTGCAAGCCGTATCATCTTAAAGGTTGTTGCCATAGTAACCCCTCTACGTGTAGATCCAGATCCTGAAGTTATGGGGCTTGATGTTAGCGAACATAACGAACGTGCATATCAAATGTAATAGAGGAATTAATAATGAAGAAGATAGAAATTACCATAAGACCAAGTAAGCTTGAAGATGTTAAAGAGAAACTTGTTGAACTTGGCATACATGGCATGACTTGTATTGAGGCTAGAGGTTTTGGTCGCCAAGGTGGACATACCGAAAACTACCGTGGCAAAGTATATCATGTGGATTTTTTACCAAAATATCGTATAGAAGTTGTTGTGCATGATGAGGCAGTAGAGAAGGTAATTGATGCCATTATGCTAGTTGCAAGAACTGGGAGCATTGGGGATGGAAAGATTTTTATATCTGATATTGCAGATGCTTGGCGCATTAGAACCGGTGAAAATGGTGATCAAGCCTTGTAATAAAAAATAATTATAACTATGCTGTGCTTTTGTTAAAAAAGTATAAAGATGTAAATAAGCCAAGGGAGATTAATTCCTTTGGCTTGTTTTACATTGACATATTTAATTCAAGCGCCCATAAGTAAGTTTGTCATAAATCTTAACTCAATACTAATAATGTCCATGCCATGTATATTGAGTAATGCAAAATATTGCACAATGGAGTTGATTATGGATGCAAGAAAAAAGGTTTCCATTGGTATTCCAGTATATAATGAAATACAATTTATTAACAATACCTTGCACTCTGCTGTGCAACAAGATGCAGAACAAATTGTCATTTCTGATAATGCATCCACTGATGGTACTTCTGAAATATGCCAAGAGTATGCTGCAAAGTATAATAATATCACATATTATCGTTTTGACACCACGCATACTATTGAAGAAAACAGCATTAATTGCTTAAACTTGGCAGAGCATGATTATTATATGGTCATGGGCGGACATGACTTACTTTCAAAAAATTATGTATCTGCGCTAAGAACAGCCCTTGATTCATCTGATGCTGTGGGTGCTTATACCAATGCTGTACATCTTTCACATGAATATGCCTTTAAACATTCTTATACTTATTCTTTTAGCTCCTTGTTAGAGCATGAAAGTGCAAAAGTACGTGCTTTAGCAGCCATAGAGTTTTTAGCAAATTGTACTTTGATTTATGGTTTACTTAAAAAAGATATTTTCAGGAATGCATACAATGAGTGTAAAAAATATCAATATGTAAGCTTTGACCATGGTTTGTTAACGCAAATTGCTATTTATGGAAAAATGAAGTTATGCCCCGAAGCTACATTTTTTCGCATTGACCCACCAAGAGATGAGCCCTCTATGTTTGAAAAATGGAAGCGTATGCAGCAAGCCCAATATGGCGCAAGCTACGATGAGCGAAAGCATATACCGGAATTAATCCCCTTTGGCATTGCTTATGTGCAATTTCAACAGGCAAAAACACTTATAACAAATCATAATGAAGAAAGAGAGTATCTTTTGAAGGTTATGAATATACTTTTTGATCGCTGGGGTGTTAATAATACAAGTGTTGCTATGATGCATAAAGGATTTCAAAAGTTGGCAGCAGAAATTGGTATATCTCTTAATATACGCAAGTAGTTAATTCAGTAGTCGCGCAATCTTATTTCACAAATTTATATGTCTATGTGTAAGTTTTGGTAAAATTTTTTCGCGTTGCAGCACCTTCGCTTCGTCGTAGCAAATTGCTCAAAAAACATTCCCCAACCTTACGCCTATACATATTTATGTAATTGGATTGCCATGGCAGTTGAGTCACGGTATGAATAGATAGACTATAAATCAGTAATGATTTTTGCCAATGCTTCTCCACCAAGAAAATCATAATATTGCCTAGGGCTGCCTTTAGAGCTGCATTGCCACTGTGCTTGTTTAAGTATTTTTTGTCGTTGCTCAAAGGGAATATGTGTAAAAAGCTTAGCATGTTCTCCAATACTTTCAAAAAATATGCTTAAAGAATTAATGTCATCTTGCATAGACCAAGACTTAACTTGTTTGGCTTTGGGCATAATCTTAATATAAATATCTTGCCATTGCTTACATAGCCTTTCTAAAGAAAAATGCTGTTTAGCATAGTTTTTTGCTTGCTTAGAAAGTTTATTACGTAAAGTAATATCGTGCTGTAACATATTGATATACAAAATATATTCATCTAAAGACTGCGCTATTAGACCAGTTTTGCCATGTTTGATTAATGAACTTTCACAAGCATTGTTTAATACTACGGGCACAATGCCTGCAGCCATGGCTTCTTGAAGCGATTGCTCTGCCGTACCAAAATGGGTAGGGTTTAAAAGATAAGTAAAAACATCCATTTGCTGCAAATACTGCCTAATATCATATGTTTTACCTGTAAAAATAAAGCGTGGATCGTGGCATGTCTTGGCAATTTCTTTATGTTTTTCACCGCCTACTATGATAAATTTATTTGCCTTGGTTTGTGCAAGCGTTGTAACATATTGTGGATGCATTTTAACATAGTCCACTGTGCCTATGTATCCCACAGTGAAATCATCATGCTGTTGAGGAGAAAGCTCTATAAATGGCGTAATATTTCCAGTAGATAGTATGACTTTGTTGGGCGCAATACTTTGGCTTATGGGCGTTGTATAAATAAAAATATCTGGATAATGTAATATTTTTGGTGTGATAACATTAGGCGGCTCAAATCCTGAAATATGTGACCAAATAATAAGCCTACTTGGAGGTAGGGTATTTCTAATTAAAAAATCATAAAGTAGAGGATGATTCCAAAAATGAATAACTATTATATCAAAATTTGGAATAAGCTCACATATATGCGAAGCTTCTATTTGAGCATGTAGCTCTATGTCTCCTTGGGCACAGACAGTTTTTGCATACTCGTTTACAAAGTCCAACGTGATGATAGTATGTTGGTTTTTTTCATCATATTGCACCCAATTTAATAAAACAGTACCTATCCCACCTCCTAGGTGTGGCGTAATATGTAATATTTTATGGCTTACCTTGGATAAATGCATAATTTTTAAGAGTATATATAAAGCACAGTTTCAGAACTGGCATGACTATGATGGCGCATAGCAAAACGATATTCTGGCACAAGACTTGTTAAATATTCATAAATTTCTAAAAAGTCTTCAATATTATGATAAATGCAAATGGCCATTTTGGGCTTATATTTTGCAATGCTTTGTTTGGCGCCACGTAACATTTTTAACTCATAACCTTCAATATCTGCTTTAATAAAGTCTATGGGTACATCTTGTAAAATGACATCTAAAGGCTCTATGGGGATTAAATTTTCATGCAATGTATTACTTTGTGTACTTTGAAAAAAAGGTGTGTGTTTATTATCTATGCTTGAAGTGAGAGCCATCTTTTCTGAAATGTCACCAAGTCCCATTTTATACAAGGAAATTTGGTCATTTTGTAAAGCCCATTCTTTACAAAGTCTTTCTTTTCTATGCTCAAGTGCTGTAAAAATTTCAGGTGATGGTTCAAAGGCAAAAATTCTCTTAACATCTGTTAAAAGAGTATACTGCAAAAATGTTTCTATACTATCACCTACAAATGCACCCACATCAACAAAGTGACTGTTTCTAGTTTGCATAAACTCTGGCAGACAAAAATACTGCTGAGGAACGCAAATTTGTGCATAGAGCGACATATCCAGATTAAGCTCGGCTGTGATAATAGAGCTTAGGGTTGTTTTAGAAGTTTCATCTTCAAGTTTATTAAATAAATCAAGAAAACGTTGAAAGTTTTGTAAAATATAAAAAGCATTGTAGGTGATACTTGGTTTTAATGATTGTATATAATTAAAATCTTGTGCGCTTACGCTACGCATAGTTAGCATGCAATGATCAGCTTGCTTAAAAAGTTCATCATCTTGATTAACTACTGGGATGTTATAAATATTTTGTCCCCATTTTTGCGCAGAACTATCTACAATGCAGCTAATGGTATAGTTTTGTTTTTGCAAATTTTTAGCCACCATATGTGCCACTCGTCCTGCACCCCACAAGGCAATTTTTTTATCTTTTAAGCTTTGGAGCATGGGAATATACTTTAAGTTATTTTGCAAAAGCTGCATTAATGAGCTTGCGCTTAGTTGAGTGATGCTATTTTTACAAAGCATAATTAAGCCTCGCTACTTGTGGGAAGATGAAAATGTTTTGCATGTTGCACCCATTGTATATCATTTTTAAGGCAAGAAAAATATATATTCATAAATGAACGTGCTTCTTGTGCATAATCTAACTTTTCTAGGCATTTTGCTGTATAATATGCCGCAAAAGCATGTTTTGGGTAGCGTTTGGCTATTTTTTTAAAATAAGAAAGGGCTTTAGCATAGTTACCAATAGACATATTATGATTATGAACAAAGTTTACTTCTAAGTTAAGAGTATAGGCAAATTTTGTAATATACTCAGGGTCAATATGTGGTGCTGAAATATAACATTCATAGGGATTAACAGAGTCTAAAGAAAAATTATTATCTTTAAAATAACCATTTTCTGCACAAATATCATAGAGGCGACTTCCCTTTAAGGGCATGGCAATAAAAATATATACCCAATCTAAACCAAGGCTTAGCATTAATTTTCTGGACAATTGTCTGTCTTCTTCTGTTTCACCAGGGATGCCAAAGATAAATGGCGCGTGAATAAGTATTTGGGCTTTTTTTAATGCAGCTACGCTAGGGGCAATTTCTGAAATTTTTAAGGGTTTATCTATAACCTCTTTAAGCATACGTTGAGAGCCGCTTTCTATAGCAATGGTTGCAATTTCAAGACCTGCTTGTTTCATAAGCATAGCCATTTCTTCATCAATAAAGCGCAAACTCACTCCTGAGCCCACCTCAACCTCAATGGAAAACTGAGCAAGACCTTTGAGTATTTCTTTTGCCCTTTGGCTATTATAGAGAAATTGATCATCGTCTATGGACAGTTTTTCAATGCCATATTTTTCTACCATAATTTTTACATCAGCAAGAAAACGTTGCGCACTCATTTTACGAATTTTTTTGCCATGATTGGCAGAGGCTGAACAAAAAACACAATTATATGGACAACCTCTTGTGGAATGAATGGGTAGTGCGCGGCGCGTATAAGTCTCATGTGTACCACCGCGACCAGTATAATTATCAATATTTATTTTAGAATAATTTAGCATGGGTATATGGTCTAAATTATCTACATAACATGCTTTAGCATTTTTTCCCTTAATGAAATCTTGTTTTGTGAGCCATGCTGGGTGGTTATGAAATGTGTGCATGAAGTTATTTTCTTGCAGCAAATCTGCCAGTGGAATTTCACCTTCTCCATGACATATGGCATCTATGTGATTGGTCATGGCAAATACATCTTGGGGTAGGTTGGTAGCAAAAACTCCGCCAATACATAAAGTGACTTGTGGTAAGGTAGCTTTTGCAAGTTCACACAGTGCAGGTATATGTGTGAAGGATGAGTTAAACATGGCAGAAAAACCCACAAGGATGGGCTGAGTAATTTTAATTTTTTCTATAAAATTTTTATGTTGTTCTTCTAAGCTATCATAAATACCAAGGTCTAGTATATCCACTTGTATATGTGATATTTGCTGTTCTACATAGGCTGCTAAAGAAAGTGGACCATAAGGCACAGTACGTGTGGCAACATGTTGATCAAGCTTAGGATCATTCATATTAGGTATAACTAGCAAAACTGTATTTTTACTCTGCATACAGTACCTTTAATCTTGGTGCATCTTGGTCTAAACTATCTGCTTTAAATGAGCAAAGTTGCACAAATGTGCAGCTTTTACAAATGGCACTGGCATGCTGTAATCCATCAAGCATCTTTTTACAAAATTTTTTGCGCCTTCCACCATGCCAAATGTCAAATAAGCTTTGTTCTTGAGCATTTCCAAGTATAATTGGACCAATGGCCTCAGCACAGGGAGCACAATCTCCATTGGGTTTAATTTCTAGCTTAAAAAAAGGTTGTGAACACACTTTAATTTCATTTAATACTTCTCCGCGTTGATTAACCTTGTCTGAGCTTAATTGATTTTTTCCTTGGGTGTCTACAAAACACTCGCGATAATGCTCTACATTAATAGAGTCACAAATGGGTTCAAAGGTGCGGAGAAAAAAGTCTTTTTTTTCTGGTGTATCTACCATAAAACTAAATGTTTTTATGTATATATTGGTCTTTTTTTTGTTTTTAAATAAATACTTTAAGTTCTGTACATATTTTTTAAAATTTATGCGCGCTCCGGTATATTTTGCAAAATCTTCGTCACATAGACCATTGACAGAAATACGAATAAAATCCACGCCTGTGTTTACCAGTGCATCAACATTTTTTTTATGCAATAAAACACCATTGGTATTTATGTCTATTTTTTCAGCAATATTTTGCTGGCAAGCATAATCAATCATAGCAACAATATCTTTATGCAGTAATGGCTCGCCTAGTCCGCAAAAATGCAAAGCTTTTACTTTGTTTGGAAAGTCTTTCATATCATCTATGCATTTTTTTACTAAGTCTAAGGGCATGTACTGGTTTTTTATTGGGTTATAAACTTGATTATATGAAGAATGTAGGCAAAATATACATTTTATATTGCAGGCAGTTGTTGGGTGAAAGTCTATACCAAGTGGTGTTGATAATGGCAACATAGAGGCAAGGGGCTTGCGTGCATAACTTTCATTCATAATTGCTGTGATGTCAATGTGTTGGGTCATTTTACTATTCCATGTATGCCGTTATGAGTCAAATTTTGACAATAAATGTTCAGCCATACTGTCTAATTCGTCTTCTTGACTGCTTACATCATCAGGTGCACAACATTTATTACAACCATACAAAGAGTTTTTTCTCTTTTGCAGTAAGGCTTTTCTAAATTGTGTGGCTACTTTGCCATGAAAAAGAGCATTTAAATCTTGAGTTTCATTAATATTACCAAGGCAAATCGGCTTATAAATGGCATCACAAGGTGCTACATCTCCGTTTGGCCATATGGCTAATGAAAAAAACGCTAAAGGGCAAACAAGGCGTGGGGTATGTTCATTACCATATCTATCGGTTAGTATTGTTGTGCAATCTTCGTTAAAGTTTATGCTAACACCAGTATAGACTGGTTTTACTTTTTCAATATACATGCGCGAACAAATATTATTAAAGGTCTTATAAAAAAGTTCCTCTTCGCCTTGTTTTAAACCACAATCTATAACCTTAACAAATATTTGTGCACCCTTTGATGCTCCACGTCTATGAAAATAAGCAAAATTTTCAAGTAACTCTTCAAAATTAATATGAACCTTACAAAGCTCTTTGTAAGTAGCACTATTCATACCTTCAAGGGAAATACGTATGTTGCTAATGCCAGCATCAATAAGTTTATCGGACAGTTCAGGTGTTAGTAAAGATCCATTGGTAATAATTTCTATGCGTTTGGCTATATTATTTTCTTTGGCAAGGGCAATCATTTTTGGTAATTCTTTGTGCAACAAAGGTTCACCATGACCCATGAAGGAAAGCAGTTTATAGGAAGAAGCAAAAGTTTTTGATGCATGCACAATATGCTCAAAGGTGCTAAGTTGCATTTTTTCTGTAACGTCATAATTATATTCTTTTTTAAGACCTTGTGTGCCAAGACTTTGAGCGCAAAAAGAGCAGCGGAAATTGCAATAATTCACCGGAAAAACATTGAGCGTAAACGGTGTATTTAGTGGCACAGCGTTTTTTAATATAACTCTGTCATTATAACCAGAAATAGGGACAATTTCAGCCATTACACACCTAGCCTATGTAAAATAGATTCACAAGCATGGTCCACATTGTCTTCTTCAGGGGTAAAGCATAGATATTGGGTGCAAGATCTACATAAAGCACATTTGTTGCCATCTTTGCGTAAATGTGTTGCCATAAGCTCTTTGTGTTTTGAGCCATACCAAATTCCAATAAGGGGTATATTTTTAATATTACCAAGGCTAAAACTTTGTGGCAAACCAAGGGGAGGGCAGGGAAAGCAATTTCCCTCGCTATCAATTTGCAATGAATAAAAAATAAAGGGGCATACATCTCTTTTTTGCGACTTTTCACCATAAAATGTTCGCGTGCTTTCTACCTGTTTGTCATAATTTCCCATGGCAGGTTGAGCGCGCACTAAATTTTCTATAAAAATTTCATCACAAATATTACCAAACAGTGCGAAAAATTTTTCTTTGTCGGTTTCGTCTTGTAATTCTTCTTCAATGATCTTTATATATATACTGCACTTACCACGGCTTTGCTTGTAAAAAAATGCAATGTTTTCTACAAAATTGTTAAAATCTATGTTTACACCGGTATGTTTTTTATACATTTGGCTATTGGTTCCTTGCACAGAAATGCGCAACTTAGTTAAGCCTGCATCAATAAGTTTTTTACTCAGTTCAGGTGTTAGCAATGATGCATTGGTAAATATTTCTAAGTTTTCAGAGACTTTTGCATCATGTAAAGCTTTTACCATGTGTGTAATGTTCTTATTCATTAAGGGTTCGCCAAGACCAGTTAAAAGTATTCGTTTATATTTTACAGGAAATTTTTGTGATTGTTCCACAATTTGATTAAATAGCTCTATGGTTAAGTGTATTCTTTTTAAATCCTTTTGAGCACGATGTTCGTCATTTAAGCTTTGAGCACAATATGAACAACGAAAATTACAATGCTGGGATGGGGAAATGAATAGAGTAAATGGTGCAGCCACAGGTATAGCGTCTTTTAAGGCTATACGCTTGGAGGTGTAACCCGGTTTGATAATTGCCTTCATTTCGTTTTCTCATAAATTGTAAGAAGTTTTTCACTATGTGCATCAAGATAATCACCATCTTGTAGTCCAAAACTTGGCACAGAACAAGACTGGCAAATGGGATTTTTATCTTTATCATGCAATTGTAAGCGCAAGAAAGTTCTATTTTTGCTACCTTCCCAAATATCTTTAAGAGTTGTTTGATGTACATTACCTAGTATTATTGGTACATCACTAGAGCAGCAGGGCAGCACATCACCTGTTGGAGTGATAACTTGCATATAAAATGGCATGGAGCAAATGCGCGAACGTGCGCTATGCCCTTGCTTGCAGCAGGTAAACTCTTTATCATAAACTGTGCTATCTAATTCTTTAATAAAGGGTATGGCATATTCTACATCTATCACATCAGCCAATGGTGAAAACATTGCCGTAAATTTTTCTTTGTCATTTTGACCATCTAGTGCAATATCAATTATTTTAATATAAACTTCCGTATGTTTTTTGTGCGTATAAAAATAATGTAAGTTTTCTAAAAATTTTGGATAGTTAATGTTATAATCACAAATTTCTTGATATTTTTGGGAGCTTGTTCCTTGAATAGATATTTTTAACCTATCCACACCTGCATTAATAAGCTCATCAGCCATTTTTTTGCTAAGTAATGATGCATTGGTTGTTATTTCAATGCGTTGTGCGCAGTTAGATTTGTTTGCATAAGCCACCATGGCTGGAAGTTTAGGATGTAATAATGGTTCGCCGTGACCTGCAAAAATTAAAGCTTTAAGAGGGGATGCAAATGCTGCAAGGTCATCAATGGCTTTGGTAAATGTTTCCATTGTCATCACATCTTTATTAAACTTTTTTTCTGCTAATTGTGCATTTGATAGAGAGTGTAAGCAGTATTTACAGGAAAAATTGCATTTATATATAGGAAATATATGTAATGAAAATGGGGTATGGAGTGGAAGATGCTCATGCAAGGGGACACGCTTTACTGTCATATTTATCCTTCCTGTAAGGCATAGAGTACATTTTCCATGCAAGCACTTGAGTGGGCGCGAAGATATAAAGTATATCCTAAATTTAAATCGTGTATATAATTTGGAATATCCCAAAAATGATTTATGTAGTGATAAACACAAATGGCCAAATTGGGGCGATATTTTTGAATAATCTGCTTAGCTCCCCTAAGGGCTTTTAGCTCTGCGCCTTCAATGTCCATTTTTATAAAATCAACAGTAGTATTTATCCCTAGAGCTTCATCTAATGTCATGACGCAAAACTTGTCTTTGCCTTGCAAATCCATGGCACTCATATATGGACCTGTAGTAAATGTAGCCATGCCACTTTTTTCTGCAAGACCTGCCTGAAAGAGTTTATTATTGATTTTAGGATACGCGCTAAGAGTTTGCTGCAAGCGCAAAAAATTTTTTTCAATGGGTTCAAAAGCGTAATAATTATTTATTGTTATGTTTTGTTTTTGTGCAGCTAAAAATGTATCGCCAGTATATGCACCGCCATCCACAAAGGAAGAAAAGCGCGTATTATGCTTAAATTTAGTAAAATATTGCTCATGGCTACTAGACTCAAAGGCTTTATGGTAGTTTCTTTGTAAGTGCGCCAAAACATTGTTTTTATAAATTTGCTTGCTTTCGTCATCATGCAAAAATTCTAAAGGCTTTTGCACATTCACTTGCTTTAAGTTGTAACCTTGTTCAAAGTTAATATAATGAGCCCGTAACACTTGACCATCTATGATTTTATTAAAGCCAAGCTGCTGTAAATAATTAATAATAACTTTACGTTCTTCTTGCTGTAATACTATAGAAATTATAATGCTTGCTTCTTTATTATTAAATTTTTCAGGATGAATAATGTCTATGCCTTCTGTGGCAAATTTATCAAGAAATATTACAGGCTTGCGTTGATGTGCACATAAAACATGAAATAATTCATGCCCAAAAGCACCAGCACCATAAAGCACTATGTCACCGTCTATACTATCTAAAAAATCTTTTAGTGTTCGTGTTGATGGTGCTATATGGCTAAACATACGTATTTTTTATACCTTGCTTGTATTATTTATTGGCAATACATTTCAAATAGCCATCGGGGGCGGCAGTTAATTGTAGCTTATTTTCCAAGGCAGAGTCTATAACAAAGCGAGGGTTGTTTTGTATAAATTCCCACACGGCTGTCTTTGGGTTATTACCCTTACTCCAAGGTCTATTGGCAGAGGCTTTTTCTGGTAAATCTTCTATAATTGTATCCATAACCACACAGTAACCATCTTGTTTTATAAGCGTTGTGTAAAGCTCTAACTCTTTAAGCACATGAGCATGAGTATGCATTGAATCAAGCACCACAAGTACATTTTGCGCATGGGCAGTTAAGTCTTTTACCTTAGAAAATACAACTTCATCAATGGAAGATCCACTAAGAAGAATAATATTATCAGCTAGGGGGTGGCTTTCAATGGAGGCGCGATTGTGGGGGCGTATGTCAATATCAATGCCAATGACCTTGCCTTCAATATTCATCATTTTTTGCATGCCAGCATAAAAAAGCACTGAACCACCGCGCGCCACACCTGTTTCTATGATAATTTCGGGTTTAGTATCCCAAATAATTTCTTGTAAGGCCACTATATCTTGAGGAAGTTGAATAATAGGTACGCCCATCCAAGAAAAGTTATAGACATATAAAGGGTCAGAAGCAGCTAGTAGCCAATCTTTAGAGGCTTTTTTGAAAGCATTGTTTTGCTCCAAATCTTTAATGCGTTTTTGAACTTGCTTTGAAAACTCTATTCTATCGTCCATAATATCCTCTTTAACTACTGTTTATATAATACTAATTTTATAAGAAGGTGATTTTCAATTGCATATTCCATAGAGTACGGTTTCAAAAATAGCATTAGTATAGTGGCGCAAGTATAGTTTGTATTTAGGATTAATTTTCATAATAGCATCAGGTATTTCATAAAGATCACTAGGTTTATGGTATACACAAATAGCAAAAGGTGAACCATTGCTTAACAATCGTTTAGCACCATTAATGGCATCTAATTCTAAACCTTCAATATCTAGCTTAATATAAGCTTGATCTTCAGTAACAATGTCATCTAAAGCTATGCACTCAACTTGTGTTGTGCCTGTGTTGCAAAAAGAAGCACTTGAATTGTTTAATGCATCAAAATAGCTTGTTTTATTGCAGTCAGCAATTCCTTTTGCATATAGCAGCACTTGTTTTTTGTGTTTAAGAGATTTTTGTGATTTTTGAAAGTTTTGCGTATCAGGCTCAAAGTAATATATACGTTTTGCTTGAGGGAAATTTTGTAAAAATTTTAATGTGGTTTGACCGTCAAAACCTCCTCCATCTACAAAGGTTTGTATATTAGAGGGCAAAAATTGCTCGAAGTATTGCTCGTGTTTGTTACTAGAATTGATTTGGGAAAAAAGGTCAAATTGTAAATTTTGTCTATAGTTTATTAAAGAGAGTAAAACTTGTTTAGATTGTTTGTCATGAAATAGGGTAGAGAGATTTGCAAATTTATTTTTGTTTTTTTGGTAGTTTTCTTGTAATTGAAAATAGGGTGTAACGATATTTTGCAGCTTTGGAAATAAAACACAAGTTTGTGCAAAAAATAAGATGTTCTTAAAATTTTGTGCTAAACATTGCTTTGCAACTTCATATTCATATGCTACACATCCCATAATGATAACAGCTTGCTTGTTTGAAATTGAGCTAAGCGCGTGAGTATGTTTTTTTTTATGGGCATTATCAATAAAACCGTGGAAACAATATTTTTCTTTAATAAAATTTGCGATTTGTGTCCCGACATTACCAGCTCCAAAAATGTAAAAACCTTGTTTTTCTAATTTTTCATGCAAGCATGGTAAGTTGGTATTTAGCATAAGTTTTTGATATAGTTTAAAATTGGGTAAAAAGAGGAAAATTTGCCAAATGAGTTAAAGACTTTGCATTACTTTGTTTGCCTATATAAGCTTTGTGAGAAAATAAAAGATATTTAATAGCTACTATTTACAAAAAATAAGAGAAAACAGCTATGCTGTCAAGTGACAGCTTTAATAGAGGATAAAAATATGTTATATACGCCATTAAAAATTAAAGATGCGTATTTAGTTGAAATTGAAAAAATTTGTGATCATCGTGGTTTTTTTGCGCGTGGCTTTTGTAAAAAGGAAATGCTTGATAAAACAGGAATAGATTTTCAAGTATGTCAAGTAAATATATCTTCCAATCTCAAGAGGGGAACCATTCGTGGCATGCATTACCAAAAAGCACCTTATGAAGGAATGAAGATAGTTTCTTGTGTAAAAGGGGCTATTTTTGATGTGATACTTGATTTACGAAAGCAAAGCCCCACCTATTTGCAGTGGCTTGGTTTTGAACTTTCAGAACATAACCACTCAATGCTAATAATTCCCACAGGGTGCGCGCATGGCTTTCAAGTTTTACAAGATGATACTGTACTGCATTATAAAGAAAATCAATATTTTACATCACAAGCTGAAATAGTGATAAATTATCAAGACGCAGCTTTTGGCATTGAATTTCCCATTAAAGATAATGTAATTCTTTCTGAAAAAGATTTATGTGCTTCGGTATGGGAGTTATAAGGATATATAGTATTTAAAAATTATTATTCGGTGCTGTTATCGTGTAGCTGCTTAAGTTTTGTGATATTTGCCCAAAAAGCAAATGGCTCATGCTCAGGGTAGGGGTAAACGCCTTTATTAAGTTGTATAGTCATATGGTGCCGTGTGAGAAATTTTTGCACCAAGTCAATGATTTTAATTCCTTTTCCATTTCCTATATTGATAATATCTTTGATTTTATTTTGTAAACAAACATTTGCTATGATTTTTGCTGCCACATCTGCATGCAAATAATCTCTTTGTTGCTCACCATAAGACATATTAAATTCTTTAGCCCCAGTTTGTAGGGCATGGTGTAATTGTCCCCAAATGGTTCTTTGGGCTTGGTCATCGGCATAGACATAAAATAGTCGCAACCATTTTAAGTCTATACCATGCGCAGAACAATGTTTTGAAAAATCTTCATACAGCTTCAGTTTGCCCTTGCCATACTCCGTAACAGGCATGCAAGGCATATCTTCAGCAAGAGCACCTTCTAAAAGACCATATTCAAAGGAGGTTCCCATAATGGTGAAATCCTTTATACCCATATTTACAAGATAATTTAGAAATTTAAGGTGCTCATTAGGATATAAGGTGCTGTGTTTTTTATCATTATAATGCGCAAGATTGCCCCAAGCTAGATGTAATACTTTATCTATGTCTTGGGGTAACGTTAGTTTTGTAACATTATCATGAGTAATATTGTAAGTAATGCATTGAAACTTATGTTGTTTATCAACTAAGGGACGCTTGTTATTATCTCGTGCTAAAATACTTACTTTATGTTTCAGGTTTAACAGGTTTTTTAGCACTCGTTGTCCTAAAAAACCTGTAGCCCCAGTCATTAAAATGTGCATAATATTATAAAAATAACATTAAATGTTGTCTTTTATTAGTCAATACTATGTTGAAAGCGTAAATCTACACTAAAATCAGGAATAAATGGTTCATTACTTACCCTTGGTGGATTTTCATCTTGAGGAAGTAATTGCCCCATGGGTATTTTCATCTTGAACGTAAAATTATCTGACCCTAATATTTCCGTTTTATTATCACCAAAAGATTGTGCATTTACTACACCTTTAATTTCAATTTGATAAGCATTATCCGCTTTACTAAGTACTGTGCGTTGCTTAACTAAGTTCAAGCCTAAATTTGCTGTATTTAAATCACCTAGCTTCCAAAGACCTATGGATTCAGCAAATTCTGGTCCACCAATATAACCTGTAACCCCTCTTTGATCCAAGACACTACGAATAAATGGGGCATAAGCTCTATAATTTTTATCAATGGCAGTATTATCATTGGTGGATAAAAAATCTTTGAGCACTTCTTCATAAAACCTCAGTTGCTCTGGAGCTTCGCCATTTATTCCCTTGTTTGAATTGATCCCTAGGTTAAGCCTTTGTTCAAAATCTTGGCGAAGATTAATGGCATGTTTAAGGCCATAAGATTTAGCCTCTATGGCACCATCAATGCCGCCTTTGTAAAGTGTGTTACCCATAAATGAATTTATTCCATCGCGAAAAATATCTTTAGAAAATTGTGCATTAAGTTTATTTATGTCATTCAAGTTATTTACATAACCTTGGGTAAGATTATCTTTAAGCGCATCATTGATATTGCTATCAAAAGTAGTGTTAACCTTACTAAAAATAAAATTATCTAAAGAAGTTATGACGCTAAAATCGGCTAGAGCTTGGCGCTCATTTCTAGCTCTTTGAAATGAATTCCCCACATTAGTTATAATCGAATTAATAATTTCGCGTGATTCACTAGATAAATTACTACTGTTTATCTTATTTTTAAGCGCGTTAAGTCCATTTACGTTATGC
This sequence comes from uncultured Desulfovibrionaceae bacterium, assembly GCA_964370675.1. Lineage (GTDB taxonomy): Bacteria > Desulfobacterota > Desulfovibrionia > Desulfovibrionales > Desulfovibrionaceae > CAYJAD01. Next base: position 11,827 of record CAYJKC010000014.1, on the reverse strand, counting down.
TGTATTAATTCTTGCACGCTTAAAGCTGGTCCTGTCGCGCCTTCGCCGCGTTTAGTTGCCACTTCATTTTGTATTAACGCATGTATTTGTGCTGAAACTTTGAAGTTTCGTTCTGCAACTTGCATTTGCCCTTCACTAGACATATTTCTAAAAAAATCTGCCACTTGTCTTGCTGCTTGATGTAATCCACCAATTTGATGCAATTTGTTATCCTTGATATCGAAGGCAGATAAACTAGTTAAAGGATTTAATTGACTTACATTTTGAATTGGATTTGACATGTAAATTCTCCGCTTTGTAATATTTAAATTAATATAAATATTTTTTAAATTGTATAACTATTTCAGCATAGAGTCAGTTTGCACCAAGTCGTTAACATTTAACGCTTTACGTGAATATATTTCACTACGCACATAGAATACACTGGCGCAAAATAAATGGCATTGTTCTAAAAATAGTTCTTTAGTAAGATTTTCATTTGCTTTTGCATCAATATAAATATTTTGCTGAGCTGTAATAATATTTTTTTCAATGCCAAGGCAAAGACCTTGAGTATTCGCATAAAGATTATTCATCTCTAATAAGCATTGTAGGGCTTCTTTGCTATCATTGTGCATATCCAACCTAGTATGCACTACAACACTATTTCTATATTCAGCATAAGCAAAGCGCAGCTCCATATTGTTAACTCTAACTTGTAAAACTCCCTCGTGTCCAGATGCCTCTACTTTTGATTGCACAGATTTAGCAAAATCTTGCACATAATTTTCTAAATGCATTGTATACCTCAATAGTTATATAAAATCATATTTATGTTGTTAATGTGTATTAAATTAATCAGCAGCATTTGGTCTATACGATAGCGTAATGTCAAAATTAGGTAGTTCGCCATTGGCCACATTAACTTGCCCTTGCTCTGCAGGTATGGATATATTTGCTTGCATTGCTGCTTGTGTATTTAGCGTGTGCTCATTGTCTTTTGAACTACTAATGTTAATATTTTGAACAAAATCCATTTGCAATTGTATATTACCATTTAAATCTGTGCTCAGCTTTGGCGTAGTTGTTAACATGGCAGCGTTTGCACCTGTAACTTTTAAATGAGCTTGAGGTATTGATGAATTCATTAAGTTTGTTGCAGCTGTGCACAAAGCATTTTGACCAGACTCAGACATGGCAAGCTTTACAAAATCTATAACCTGATCAGGTACTTTCTTAAGTTGCCCTGCATGAAAAGCTTGAAGCTCACTTGTAAGGCATGCATTATAAAAAATTGATGACTCTTCATTGCCTATGTCGCTTGACTGATTAGCCCTAGCATTATGAGCACTATTTAAAAATAGCTCATATTGTCTTGCCTTGTTACTATTACCTTCTGGCAGTCCCTTATCAAATATTTTTTGTGGTCCACCAGGCTCTAGGTGGTAATCATTAAGCATGATTCCGGTTCTATTTAGCAAATTGCCAAAGTTGCTCTTTAATTCATTATTAAAGCCATCAGCTGCCTTAGGCATAGCATTTATTGTATTGTTATAGCTGCCAATTACATTGGATGAAACATTTGCATCAGTATTATTTAGCTCAACTAAGTTATTAAACATAATGCGGTCTAATGTTTCAATTTGCCTTGCAACAGCACCAGATAGAGCCTTCATTGATAATTGATTTGGGTTAGGCTCACTATGACCATCTTCATCGTAGACAAAGGTCATTGGCTTTTTTGCTTCATTTCTCATGGTGCTAAACTCTTTTTCTAGGAATTCACAACTTAATTTTTTTTCATTGTGGGTCATATTTGTAGAGCGTATAATTTTTTCCTTAAAAGCATTTTTAAGGGCACTTTGTAATGTGAGATCATTCTTTTCATCAGTCTTTAGCAATTCAGTTCCTGATTTGATAACATGATCTAAGCCACTATCATATCCTTTTAGCATATCACTAATTAAAGAGATTGCCTTTTCAGAAGCTACTATTACATCTTCTCTAGTTTTTGATCTAGCTAAATCTTTCTCGTATTGTGCTAAACATTTTGACGCTATTTCTGAGCAATGATTACCATCACTTTTATTAATGATATTCTTTTGTATTTTTTTTTGAAACTCACCTACCAATCCACTTATAGCACCTGAATATAAAATAACATTTGATCTTGAACTCTTTTGCATATGCTTTAAACCAAGATTAATGCATTCAATATGCTTTGACATGGATTTATCCATATGAAGAACTTTATTAATTTCAGTAATGTCTGCATAAGCATCGTAGAAATTATTATGATTTTTCATATTTGAAGCTGACATACGCTCAATAATAGTGTTTAGACATGCTCTTAAAAGATATGAATTTCCACTTGATGAATTAGCATCCATTCCCATAAATCTTTCAATAGCATCTTTGCAAGTTTTTATAGAATAAGACAGCATGTCTTCCTCGCGGGAGTTATTGCTAGTGGCTGGCTTTTCTGCTAAACTTTTTTGCCTAAATTGAACTATTCCCATGGCAACATTAATATTACGTTCCTTTATGCTTTGTTCAGAAATAAACTTATCAGCAAAGTCTCTAAAGGCTTTATTAATGGAACCTCGTTGTATAATTTGTCCTTTATCACCTATTTTATATGACGAAATATCTTTAGAACCAATAAATTGATGATCATCAACGCCAACATTTTGAGAAAAAACCGGTGTGCTTTCAAAAATACTATTTACCATGACTGTTTCCTTTATAATTGTTATTATTGCTATTACACAAGTGATGTTGGATTAAGCAAATTGACGCTTTGTTTATCTTTGCTTTGACTTAAATCAGAAATTTTTTTTAATTGCTCCATAATATGTGGCAATGCCAATAAAAATAATTCACACTGCTCCATGAACTGCTCTAAAGTTAGAGGATTATTTTCATCATTTGATACAAAAATATTTTGCTGTGCTGTAATAATTTTACCATCAATGCCAAGGCATACACCATGAGTTTGTGCAAAAAAGTTGTTCATTACAAGTAAATTAGCTAACGTTTCCTTACTCTCATCATGCTCTGCTAGTGAGGTGTGCAGCATAATGACATTTCTATGCTCAAGATGAGCAAAGAAAAGCTCAAAATCACCCATTTGCACACTCATGACACCTTCATGTTCACTTTTTATATTTTCAGATTGCACAGCTTTAGCAAATTCTTCTACAAAATAGTTCAGATTCATTTTTATCTCCACATAGTTAAATTGTTTAAAAAATTATTTATTTTTTAATATTAGCCTTCGACAGGTATAGTTGTTAAAGTAATATCGTGCCTCATGCTTGGGATAAAATCATTATCTTTATCAGCATTCAAGGGTTGACTGCGATCTATAATTACAGAGTGATCAACCTTAAGACTTGCAACCTTCTTTGGAGCTTCACCATCTTTATTGATAAATGACTGTAATGTTATGATATCAGAGCAATTAATACGCAATCCTAATGGATGTTTAGTAATACTAAGTGCGCCAGGCGCACAAGCTGTAATAAGATTTAGGTCAATTTGGTCACTCAAACCTTGCAAGCCATGGTGTTTTAGTATGTTTAAACTCTGTAAATGTAAACCTGACTTACCGAGCAAAAAGCTAACAAATGGAGCAATCTCTTCTACTTTGTCATCTTTTAACATTTTGTTAAGAGCACGCATATAAAATTCATGGTCTGGATTTGATATTGCATCGCCTTGTGTTACAATATTTTGAGCAATTTCAGCCAGCTGCTTGAGTTCTGTATTAATTGTTTCCTTCTCTATTGCTGTGTCTGTACGTTTTGTATAATCATTAACTAAACGTTCAGTTTTATCTTGTAATGCTTTGTCTTCACTAGGGATATTATTCAAATAATCATTGAGTGCTAAAAAGCTATTCAATCCACCAGCAGGTAAAAAAGCATTCCCAAAATTATTTAATCCATGACGCAAGGTATTTTCTGCAAAGTCAAACATTGCAAGAGCGTTACTCTCTTTTTTTGTTTGAATAACTTCTTCTTGTAAAGACATATCTGCTACAAACTGCTCAAAAGTCATCATGTTTTTCAACATTTTGTCACTGATATCATCATTCACATCGCTAAAAAAGTACTCAAGGTAAGCTTGTACAGCTATTTCTTTTTCTTCTTTTGAAGCAAAGACTGGCGTACTTGCTTGCATCTGGCTTGGTATAGGTTTTGTTGTATTTGCTTCAACCTTTTTTGCACTAAACTTTGATTTAAAGTCATTCATTAAAGCATCATGTAAGTTGCTATACTTAGGTTGAGGATAAAAATTCAAAACAGAATTCATAAGCTTCACAGCATCATTGCTATTTTTATATTCTAAAATAAAATTCGTATCATGCAAAAAAGCCCTTATATCGCATTTTTGATTAGATGAACAAAAAGTGCTTTTATCAACGGCTAACAAAAATCGTTCGCGCTGTTGAAAAGCATCAATACCACCAGCATCTTTTGAGTCGATAGCTTGGCATATTTGTGTAGATAAATTAGCAAATGCTTGCATTGTTTTTTCACCGTTTTGCTCTCCATAACCTTCAATAATTTCGTCTAAAGCCATTGAAAGTGGTAGCAAAGACGTACAATCTTCATAATTGGCAACATTACCATTGTTTAAAGCCTTTTCAGCAAGCTTCATGAAGTCGTTTTTAAAATCGTAAAAATTGTCCTTGCTTAATGTATTTTGAAGACCATCTTTTGCTGACTTTATACCATCATTAAGGATAGCTGAAAATAGCTTAAATCCGCTGATTTCGCCTTTTTCATTATGTATGTTTAAAAAACTATTGGCATGCTCCACTACTTTTAAATAGCTATTTTCTTTAATCAACTCACTAGATTGTTTTAAAGAGTTCTCTAAGTAACTTTTAGCTAATTGCCTTGTAGTTTGGCTAAAGTTCAAATTCTTAGCCTGTGCATTAAATTGCTTGGTACCAATAGCTATGGCGTCTTTAAGCATCTTAGCCTTATTCTTCATATCCCCTGTTTGACTAAGTTCATTCTTTCTTAAATTTATAATAGCCAAGGCCGTTTTTTCATTACGTTCTGCAATGGCTTGCTTAGAGTTAAAAGCATCACTAACAGCGCGTGAAATATTTGCAAGCATACCAAGCTTCCATAAGTTTCCCTCAGCATCAGTCTTATATGCTGATAAGTTTTTTATGGTACTAAACTTTGAAATATCACTAACTTTCTTTGATGAAAAAGAAATGCTATTATTCAAGTCATTAGTATTTTGTAATGATGGTAAATGCTCAATCTTTGACATAAATGCTCCTTGTTTTGGCAAGCACCACTGGTTGGTTTTCGTTGGTTGATGAAAAAATTCATACCACTTGATTTATTTATACACTATTTTTAATTTTTTTCAAGGTTTAATACTTTTGCCATGCATAATATTGTAACAAATCAATGGTTTAATTTTGTATGTAGTTTTTGAACACATGAACTTTGTAGGCGATATTAGTTTACTTTATAGTTCTTGACAAAAAGTTTTTTGTTGTGGCACACTTATAGGGCAAATTTTTGTGGTTTTTTTTTAGAAATAAATAAAAAATGCCTCAGATTTACTTGTTAATGGCTTGTAATGTTTAATGTTTTTATGTAGTTGTTATTGTGAGAATTGTTCAATTAAATAACTTTATTATGTTTTATGAATAAAGGATAGTAATTATATGCGTTTACCTGCATTTCATCTAGCGCAAAAAATCTCTGGAACTATTACTATTTTAAGTTTGTGTGTAGCCTTGCTAATTACCATTGTTTTTGAAAAGGAAATTACCAAGGATGTAGAATACACTAGCAAGGAACTTATTGAAATAATAGCGCAAAATGTTAAAAACGAGTTGAGTTTTAATTATTTGAATTATCAATCATTAAAAAAATCAACTATCAATAATGAACTTACACATAAATTTTGGTTAGATGTGGTTGAAAATACTGTGGCCCATCTTTCCCAAAATTTTGAAGCCCTAATTCTTGATAATGAAGGCAATATTATAGCCCCTAAAACGTTAAAAACTGATATTACTCTTGTCATGCGCAAAAAAGCCATAGCAAGTAGTAATGATGAACCATCTATTATAAATACACCCTTTGGGCGTGCGACACATGTTACCAAGACGCTTAAAGTAGGCGAATACTATTTATCGCTATACTTTTTTCATAAAAACTTTGAAGAGGCCGTTTGGGATAGGCGTATAGAATTAATACAGGTTGCTGCGGTTATTATTGTTATAGGTTTAATATTGTCAATAATTCTTAGCAAACACTTAACTAAGCCATTGCAAAGCTTAAATAAAGCAGCGATACTTATACCGAATGAAGATATAACTTCCACTAAGATTTGGACTAAAATTCCAGATTTACCGCTTGATCGCAGCGATGAAATAGGAACACTTGCCAATTCATTTCATTATATGGTCAATGCCTTGCAAAAAAATATGCATGAAACTCTAAGGCTTACTGTTGCTCAAGAAAAGGCTGAAAGTGAATTACAATTAGCAAAAAGCATACAGCAAAATATTTTACCTAAGGACTTTTTGACTATAAAACATTATGAGACATTGCAAGAAGAACCCTTTGTGCATGGATTAGTTTTGCCTGCGCGTGAAGTTGGTGGAGATTTATTCGATGTCTTTTGGCTAGATGATGAAAACTTTTGTTTTGCCATGGGTGATGTGTCTGACAAAGGTGTTCCCGCAGCATTATTTATGAGTATTACCTTAACTCTTATTCGCGTTATCATGCGTCATACTAATAACGAAGATAATCCAGCCAAAGCACTAGAGTATATAAATCAAACTCTTTGTATAAATAATACCAGCAATATGTTTGTGACACTTATTATAGGAACTGTGAATTATAAAACTGGGCATTTAACCTTTGCCAATGCTGGACATTCACCACCACTTTGCTTGCATGCAGATAATAGCTTAGAAAGTCTTCCTACACATAAAGACATGGTGGTAGCAAGTTTTGAAGAAGTTGAATACACCAATATTTCACACCAACTTCAAGCTAATGATCGTATATTTCTCTACACTGATGGAGTGAATGAAGCCCTAAACTCTAATGGAGAACGTCTTGGCAATGAAGCTTTGTATGATATGCTAAAAGAAGGCAATGATCTCAATCCTAAAAAATTTAATGAGTATATAGTTAATAAAATTAAACAATTTAGTGAAAATCATCCACAATATGATGACATTGCTTTATTAAACTTTATATGGAAACCCACACTGTAAACGTTAATATAAAGTTTGTAATATCAATATATTATGTGTAAAAGTATAAACTGTATAAAAGTTTGTAGTTGTAACATGTAGAAAATATTAATTAAAAAAAATCTTTTCAATAAGCCATCAATGCTTTACCGATAAATTTTATACTTAGCGTATTTTGAGCCACATGGCGATTTTATGCGTAAAAAATATGTTATTTTAGTGGTTTAATTAGCTTACTGTTTTAGGGGCATAAAAAATTACCTTGCAAAAACAGGCTATTTGTGCCATAAGAAATACACTGAAAAACGTGCGAACTAATGCGTTTATAGAATGCATCATGGATTTTGTATTACAATCTTTAACCCAAGCGAGGTCAAAATGAACAATGCAGTTGCCAATTCTCAAGAAGTTGTTAATCGTGCGAAGAAAAGACTTGAAGATTTAAAAAGTACCCTTGATGGTCAGCGTGAGATGTTAAATGATTTATGCAAGGTGGCCGAAGAATTGGTACCTAATTATGCTAATTCTAGTTTGCCTGATAATATGAGTGCAGAGCAACAAAAGCAATACAATGACACCTTGCATGAAATAGAAGCTATTAATCAAGCTTTGAGTGTTAATGCACCAAAGGCATCTACATCAGCAAAATTACATAAAAACATGGTGTAGGAGTATTATAATGATATCTGTAAATTTAAATGAAGATGGTAGTATTACTAACGAAAGCTTGGCAGCATTACAAGTTGCTGTTGAAGATATAATGAAGGGTGAAACAAGCCTTGCTGATGTTTTAGGGCTTAGTGACGAGCAATTTGAAGCTTTATATTCAGTAGCTTTTAATACTTACAATGCAGGCAAATACGAAGACGCAGCCGGTTTTTTTGGTATATTAATGTCTATTCAGCCTTTTGATGTAAGGCTTTATATGGGTTTTGCGGCAAGCTTGCATATGTTAAAGAATTATGAAAATGCAGCTCTGTTTTATCAATGGGCTTGTGGTATTGATAGAGAAGACCCAACCCCTATGTTTCATAGCGCAGAGTGCTATATGGCCATGCAAGATATTCCGGCAACAAAATCTGCTTTGACCTATACCTTAAAGCGTATTGAGGCTAGTCAAAAAGATTATTCATCTATACGCAATAAAGCAGAAGTAATGCTTGCTAACCTACAAAAAGCATAAAGGGCATTTTTATGAGCAACTTAACAGTCACAACCAATCAAGGTGAAGATGCAACTATACCAAGTGGTATTGCAAATTTACTTGAAAACTCCGCTGCCATTCAAAGTGCTGCCGCAAGTGCTGCACAAGGCATGGGTAAGAGTGCAAGTGTGCTTGCAGAAGATGAAAGCACACCAAGTCCAACTTTGCAGCCAAGCACTAGTGCACCAAGCCTAAGTTCGCCCAAAATTAGTGCAAGCTCTGCCATGATTTTGCTTATGGGCTTGCAAACGAAGGCCGGTAATGAATCTGTGGAAATTGGTCTAACTAACAGTGAGATTCACCAAGATGAAGTGGCAAAGCAAAATGAAATAAGAATGAATGATTCCTTAGATTATTTTGAAACTATGAACAGGCAAGAAGATGTTAATGGAGCCATGAATATTGCGAATGTTATTATTTCAGCATTGTTTTTATTAGTCTCCATTGCGGGAACAGCTGTGGCTACGGTAACTACAGGCGGCCTTGCAACAGCGGCAGGAGTTGCTGCTTGTGTGGCCTCGGCTGCTGCACTAGCCAATTCCATAGTAAGCCTACCCTCGGTGCAGGAAAATATGGATCCAGACGTTGCTAAAGGGCTCAGTATTGGACTTATGGTAACAAGCCTCGTTGCTACTGTCGTTTCTGTTTGTCTTGGGATTGGTGCAGTAAAAGTTGCGGCAAGTGCAGGTACCAAAATTGCTGCCATGGGTATGCGTATTTCTACTCAAGCTATTAATACCACCATACAAGCAACTACCACAACAGTGGAGGTAGCCACCGTGGGTATAAATCTTACCAAGGGTGGCATCAGTCTTAAGGCTGCTAGCATACAAAAGGATGTTTCTGAACTCACTGCTGAGAATGAAGAAACCCAGGCAGATATTGATGCAACTTATAGTAGTTTAGATACTATTATGAATAGCTTTGCTGGCATGGTTCAAAGCACTGCAGAAATGATTCAAAAAACAACTGAAGGCCGAAAAAGTGCCGCTAGTGTTACTGCATAAGGAGTAAGATTATGACTAAAGTTTCAGCAAGCACCACTGCTAATGTAAATGTAGATTACGATGTAGAAGTGACCCAAGCAAGTAGCACTACAAGTGTGCAAAAAAATACTGCTGTTCAAGATACACCAAGTCCTACTTCTCAAGAGGTAAATACTGCTGCACCAACTCTTAGCGCACCTGCTACCACGGATTATGATGGAGCTAGCAGTTTTTCAGCTAACTATTTAGAACTTATTGTGCTCATGTGTCAACTGAACCGCGATAGCTACGAAGCCAATCAAGAAATTGCTCAAATGCAAATTCAAACTCGAGTGGCAGATTTAAAAGAGGCTGCATCAAAACGGATGACAGCAGCCATTGTTGGCCTTTGCGTAGGTATTGTAAGTGCAGGATTAAGTCTTGGTGGGGCAGCAGTTAGCGGGGTAAATATTTATAAAAATACTACCAGCTTAACAAAAATGAAGGGAAGCATGACTGGTGCGTCAGAACCTGGTGCTGAAATTGAGATGACCACAAATAAGACAAACCAAGACAAGCTTCAAAATAGTGAAAATAACTTGGTTCAGAACAAAGCAAGCGCTATTGATAACCAAGAAAGGTCTGAGCTTGCCACCATTGAAAACAGAACAGCCATAAACCAATTGACTACCATGCTTACAAGAACTCTAAGCGAAGGGACAAGCTCCATTGGTAACAGTTCTGCAAGTATGATTAATGCTAAGGCTGATGGCATTCAAGCGGAGGCAGAAGAAGTGGAAGCCTCAAGGCAGCTATCTGTATCAAACAGACAAATGTTTCAAGATCTTATGGGCAAATTTAACCAAATATTGCAAAGCTTTCTTGAGGCAGAAATAAAGGCAGCAAGTGCTGCAGCTCAAGCTTAACATTTTTAATATTTTTATACAGTTTTTAATTAAAACGTATTTAATAAAAAGGACTACATCATGTCTAATTATATTACCGGGACTGACTATAATGCCCAAACTGGATTTTTTGAAATAACAACTACTGATGCAACTGGTGCTACAAACACACAAAGCGTTAGTTTTTCAACTCTTTGTATGATTTTTTCTTTAAGTTCATTGCAAGCACAAGATGAAGTTTTTGCTACTCAATTTGAAGACGCATCAGAACAGGTTACTACTTTAACCATGATTAATGATTGCATGCAAATGCTTAATAAGTATAGTACCGCAGCTCAGGATAATGGCGACGATCCTACATATCTTGATGGTGTTGTAGCTATTGTAGAGGATGGTGATGACTATGTTTACGGCGATAAAGACACCAGTCTTGATGGTTTGAAGTCCGTTACTTATCAAGCTGACAATGGTGAGACCCGTGTAATGTATTATGAAGCTGGTTCAGATGCTGATAAGTGGCTTAACACCTATAGACCAGCCCTTGTGGAATCAGGACTTGTGCAAGATGGTGCTGGAGCCGGTGATCAGGGCATAGGTCTTGATTGTAAATTTAATGAATCTGAACTTTCAGCCATTATGGATAATTTGCAAACGGCTCAAACTACAATTTCAAGCCAAAATGAACAACAAATGCTTGTTACCAATGATGCAGCAAGCAAGCGTTCAACCATTTTGCAGTTGGCGCAAAGCCTTATGCAGCAAGCCGCAGATAGTAGAAAATCCGCCGCTCAATCATAAGATAATAAATAGTAAATAAGAGGAGATTTCTTATGTCTAATTATATTACCGGCACTGACTATAATGCGCAAACTGGTTTCTTTGAAATTACAACCACAGATGCCACAGGTGCAACAAATACACAAAGTGTTAGTTTTTCAACTCTTTGCATGATTTTTTCCTTAAATTCATTGCAATCACAAGATGAGGTTTTTGCTACTCAATTTGAAGACGCAAGTAATCAAGTAACCACACTTACGCAAATTAATGATTGCATGCAAATGCTTAATAAATATAGTGCTGAAGTGCAAAGTGCTGAGGATGGCGACGTTATAGCACTTGATGGCTATGTAGCAATCAGTCATGATGGTGCGCCAGTTGATGTCGATGTATCAGGATGCGAATCTGTTACCTATGTAAATGACTTAGGGGGTACTGATACCTTGTATTATGAGCCTGGTTCAGATGCTGACGCATGGATTACCACCTACAGACCAACCCTTGTGGAAACTGGTCTTGTGCAAGACGGAGCTGGAGCAAGCAACACTGGTGTTGGTATTGAGTGTTTGTTTTATCCTGCTGAATTTAATGCCCTTATGGATAATTTGCAAACTGCTCAAACTACAATTTCAAGCCAAAATGAACAGCAAATGCTTGTTACCAATGATGCCGCAAGCAAGCGTTCAACCATTTTGCAATTGGCGCAAAGTCTTATGCAGCAAGCCGCAGATAGTAGAAAATCCGC
>CAYJKC010000013.1:0-48320 GCA_964370675.1 uncultured Desulfovibrionaceae bacterium | reverse complement strand
TACAAGATACAACACCCTTGTTACCATGGCGACCAGCCATTTTGTCACCCACAGAAAGCTTACGCTTAACTGCTATATATACCTTAACGGTTTTAATAACACCTGGTGCCAAGTCGTCACCTTCGGTTACTTTTTCGCGCTTGGTATCGTAAATGTGCTTAAGATATTCAATACGTGCATCATAAGCACTAAGAGCTTCTGTTATGGTTTCGTTAACTTCTTTGCTCTTAAAAATACCAGCAAGGCGTTTAACTGGAAGCTCGTTAAATACTTCTTCAGATAAAACAGCACCAGCCTCAGCAAGCACTTCGCCTTTTTTAGTTCCGGGTATAGATGTGGCAAGTTGCTTACCTATAACCAAGGTTTTTAATTGTTCCTTGGTGCTTTCAGATAAAGCACGAGCATGGTCTTGCTCTTTTTGGTCAATTAAAGTGATGTCATATGCTTCAATGTCTTTGGTGCGGTCATCCTTATCACCAGAGCGGCGGTTAAACATCTTAACATCAATAATAGTACCTTCTATCCCTGGAGGAACTTTGAGTGAAGTATTTTTCACATCACGGGCTTTTTCACCAAAGATAGCACGTAATAGTTTTTCTTCAGGTGTAAGCTGAGTTTCGCCCTTGGGAGTAATTTTACCCACCAAGATATCATCTGGCTTAACAGCTGCACCAATGCGGATAATGCCACTGTCATCTAAGTTGCGCAGCATATCTTCGCCCACATTGGGTATATCGCGAGTTATTTCTTCCGGTCCAAGCTTGGTATCACGAGCAACAGCTTCAAATTCTTCAATATGAACTGAGGTGAATACATCATCTTTTACCATGCGCTCAGAAATAAGAATTGAGTCTTCATAGTTATATCCACACCAAGGCATAAAAGCTACCACTAGGTTTTTGCCAAGAGCTAACTCGCCATCGGAAATGCCTGTGCCGTCAGCCAAGATAGCACCCTTGCGAATACGTTGACCTGGCACACAACTAGGCTTTTGACCAAAGCATGAGTTTTGGTTGGACTTATGGAATTTTAACAAATCATAAGCCTTAACTCCACCAGTTTCAGGATAAATGTCACCTTCATAAGCCACAATAATCCTGTTGGCATCGGCATATTTAACTACGCCATCAGCATCAGCTACAATACAAGCCCCAGAGTCGCGCGCTACGTCTACTTCCATGCCAGTACCTACAAGAGGTTTTTCAGAGCATAGAAGCGGAACAGCTTGACGCTGCATGTTAGAGCCCATGAGTGCGCGGTTTGCGTCATCGTTTTCAAGGAATGGAATAAGAGCAGCAGAGATGGAAACCATTTGACTTGGTGAAATATCCATAAGGGTTACTTCTTCACGCCCGCGCATTTCCACATCACCATGAGCTACGCGCACAGTAACTTGATCATCAAGCAATGTACCTTCAGCATCTATACGAGCATTAGCCTGAGCTATGACTTCGTGATTTTCGCGCGAGGCATCAAGGTGTATAACTTCATTAGTAAGTTTGCCCTGCTGAACAACACGATATGGAGTTTCAATAAAACCAAAGTCGTTAACCTTGGCATAGGTTGTTAATGAAACAATAAGACCAATGTTTGGACCTTCAGGAGTTTCAATAGGGCAGATACGACCATAGTGTGAAGTATGAACGTCGCGCACTTCAAAGCCTGCACGCTCACGGGTTAGACCGCCAGGCCCCAAGGCTGAAAGACGACGTTTGTGAGTTACTTCTGATAAAGAGTTGGTTTGATCCATAAATTGTGAAAGCTGTGATGTGCCAAAGAATTCTTTAAGCACAGCTGCTACAGGCTTTGGATTTATAAGATCATGCGGCATAAGTGTTGCAACTTCTTGCAAGCTCATACGCTCTTTAATGGCACGCTCCATGCGCACAAGACCTATACGATATTGATTTTCAACTAGCTCACCCACAAGGCGCACTCTACGATTACCTAAGTGGTCAATATCGTCAGCCGGACCATGATTATCTTTAAGATTAACTAAAACCTTAATGGCAGTTAAAATATCTTCATCGGTAAGCACACGTTTATCAAGATCTGTTTCAATGCCAAGGCGTTGATTGAGCTTATAACGACCAACCGGTGATAAATCATAATAATCTTGGCTACGGAAAATATTATCAAAGAAGCTTGCTGCAATTTCTGCTGTGGGAGGTGAAGATGGACGCAAACGACGATAAATTTCTTCTTGAGCTTTTTCCATATCGCCAATGCGATCCATAACCAATGTGTCACGAATTGAAGATGACGCATCAGCACCACGAGTATGTAAAACTGCAATGCGAGAAACTTTTTCTTCGCGTAGACGTTCAACAAGAGCTGCAGTAATTTCTTCTGCAGCCTCTGCTATAACTTCACCAGTGCTTTTTTGGATAATGTCTTCGGCTAAGAAAAGCCCTTCAAGGCTTTGAGCGGCCACTTCAATGCGCTCTATTTTAGCATCACAAATTTGACGCCAAGCTCTTTTATTGATGGGCTTGCCTGCTTTGACAATAACAGTTCCGTCTGGTGAATTAATGTCAGTGTAGGCGTTTTCTTTACGGAATAAATGTTTTTCAACTTCCCAAAAAACACGATTATTTTTTTCTAGTTGATAAAATTCTCTGGTATAAAAATATTCAAGGATTTGAGCATTGCTCATGCCCATAGCCTTAAATAATATGGTTGCAGGCATTTTGCGACGGCGATCTATACGCACATATAAAATGTCTTTATGATCAAAGTCAAAATCAAGCCAAGAACCACGCATGGGAATAACGCGGCAAGAGTAAAGCACTTTACGGCTGGTATGTGTTTTACCGCCATCATGCTCAAAAATTATGCCCGGTGAGCGCTGAAGCTGGTTCACTATGACGCGTTCAGTACCATTAATGATAAAAGTACCTTTTTCAGTCATAAGTGGTAACGTTCCAAAGTAGATGTCTTGTTCTTTGATATCGCGTATGGTACGATTGGTAGAAACTTCATCCACATCATACACCACAAGGCGAACCTTGATGCGTATGGGGGCTTCATATGTTAAGCCTTTGGAAATACACTCAGATTGGTCATACTTGGGCTCTTGAATGACATAGTCAACAAATTCAAGGCTTGCTGTACGGTTAAAATCCTCAATGGGAAATACAGTGCGGAAAACTCCCTCTAAGCCTTCATGGGGTGAGCGCACAGGCGCACCTTCTTGAAGAAACTTACGATATGAATCCATTTGCAAGTTTAGCAAGTGTGGAATAGGGAGTGTAACTTTGATCTTGCCAAATTGTTTGGTGATCTGGCTCATTTGGATACCTCAAAGAGCTAACGGTTGCCCCGCATAGCGGGCTTGGAAAGTCATCTTAAATAGTTAAGACGACAAAAACCCATACCTATCCAATGTAGACAGGCTCATGGGTTTGAATGCAATTACATTTTTTTGCTAATATAAACAAAGACTTGTTTCTGTGTTCAGAAAACGCCATCCTTTGTATTCGTTCATCGGTCGAAAAAGATAAGCGAAAAAGTTATCCTTGGCAAGTTTTTTTTTATATTTTTTTATTTTTAAACGTAAACATGATATAAATTGTGTAAATTATCCTTATGTGAGCACGCGGTATGTTGTAACAGGGCTTTGTACAAGACCTGCTTTTTCAATGCCAAGTAATACTTTATCCATGGCAGAAGCATTGGCTTCATGGGTCATAAATACAAGAGGTACAGCACCTTTAACTTGTTGTTTTTGTATAACTTGGGCAATGCTAATGCCTTCTTTTGCCATAATGCCAGAAATATCGCGCAAAACTCCAGGATTATCGTTGACCATAGCACGCATATAATATGATGAGCAGGATTTTTCTGGGGGTAATATGGGCGCGCGTTTAAGAATTTGTTCTATAAAACCTGTGTTATGAGGCTGGGTATTTCTGGCAATGGATAAAAGATCGCTAACTACTGCAGAGGCTGTTGGCATATCACCAGCACCCCGTCCGTGCAAAAATAGTGACCCCACTGCATTGCCTTCTAAGCGTACAGCATTGTATGAACCGCCAACACTTGAAAGTAAGAAGCGGTGATGCACAAGAGTTGGAAAAACGCCTGCTTCTAATCTACCTTCTACTTCAGTTACCTGCCCAAGTAACTTTATGCGATAGCCAAACTCCCTAGCAAAATCAATATCCATCTTGCTCATATGTCTAATGCCTTTAATAGGCATTTCAGCATATGGATATTCAACTCCATAGGCAAGGCGTATAAGTAAGACTAATTTATGGGCTGCGTCATGCCCATCAATATCTAAGGTTGGGTCAGCTTCGGCAAAGCCTAGTTCTTGGGCTTCTTGCAAAGCTGTGTCAAAGTCCATGCCTTCAGTAGTCATTTGTGATAATATATAGTTACTTGTGCCGTTTAATATACCCATGAGCGATTGAATTTTATTGCCAGCAAGGCTTTCTTTTAGGGTTTGTACAATGGGTATACCTCCAGCTATACTTGCTTCGTACAAAAGGCATAATTTTTTTTCATGCGCCTTCTTAAATATATCTGTACCAGCTTCAGCTAATAAGGCTTTGTTAGCTGTAACTATATGCTTGCCGTTTTCAAGGCAATCTAAAATAAATTGGCGAGGTGTTTCAATGCCGCCCATAAGCTCAAGTACAACGTCAATTTCTGGGTCGTGGCTAATGGCTTGCATATCTGTGACTAATTGTGCACCATCTGGTAAGGTGCAAGAGCGTACCTTGTTTACATCGCGCACTAAAATACTTTTTATAATAATGTGACGTCCAATACGTTCTTTAATCAGGTCAGCACTTTCTGCTAGTGTGCGAACTACACCAGTGCCAACAGTCCCAAAACCAGCAATACCTACCACCAGCGGTTTCATATTTTGCATCTTCTCTCACCTATTTATTTTATGCCTAATGAATTTAAAATCATACACAAGATAATATTGAACCATTATCAGCTTTGAATAGGACAATATAGGCTTTTCATGAGGCTTCTGTAAATACTTAAAGTCATAAAAAGTATGTTTGTTAAAATAATATGATGTCATATATAATGATAGTGATGTGTGAGTCTAATGTAAGGTGTGATGATTATTAAAAAAATAAAATTATAAACTCTTGCCACGGGTAGTATAAATCGCTCTTTGCACTATTGCTCTGCGTATATAAAAAACTGCAAATCGAAATCAAGCCCATAATAGCATTTCTGCAACAGGGAAAACTCATATTATTTTGTTGCTTCATGCGGCTGCTACGCAGCCCTACACACAATACGCCCAAAAAACAGCAATCGTTTTTTGCCTGTGAATACTGGATGATGTAACAATTTTTTTTTGCAAAAAACGAGTTAAAGAAATGTTGAACCCCCCTTTCGTTCCCCCCTTATGGCAGGTGCTAAGGGGGAAATGTCGCCGACCAAGGTCGGATAAATTTAGATGCGTTTGCCCTGATTTCTGCAACCATCTTCATTGACAAAGGAAAATGAAACAGGGTATTTTAAAAGATAAACTTTTATAAGTGTGTTTTAAATGTCTTGTGAGTAAATTATGCAAAAAGGTCCAATTTTTCTTATAGGTGCTAGAGCTTGTGGCAAAAGTACTGTAGGTAAGGCTTTAGCTAAACGCCTTGGCTGGTCTTTTGTGGATACAGATATCTTAGTTGAACAAACTCATACCCAAAGTATTGCTGATATGGTGCAAGAACATGGTTGGGATGTATTTAGGAAGCATGAAAGTAAAGCCCTACAAGAAAGCATTAAAGACAAGCGCGTTATATCAACAGGCGGTGGTATGGTGCTTGCTGAACAAAATAGAGATCTTATGCGTAAAAACGGCTTAGTATTTTTTTTGTCAGTACCAGCTTTACAGCTTGTGGAGAGACTTTACAATAGTGATGACCATAATCGCCCTGCTTTAACTGCACAAGGAACTATACAAGAAGTGGAAGTGATTTTGGAGCAACGATTACCATTATACAATAATACAGCTCATTATGAGGTGGATGGTTTGTTAACTATTCCACAAATTGTGGATAAAATATATAGCCTATTGTGCAAGGCTTAAGTGGCTAATAATTTAATAATTGCATTGAATTGAATTTTATATATGAGGAGAAAATATGTCCGGTAATACTTGGGGACATTTATTTCGTTTAACAACTTTTGGCGAGTCGCATGGCGTTGCTCTTGGGGGCGTTATTGATGGTTGTCCTGCTAATTTAAGCTTGGATGAGAATTTTATTCAGGAGCGTTTAAATCGTCGACGACCTAAGGGGATGCATGAGGGTAAGGATGCACTTGCTACCACCAATCGTAAAGAATCTGATACAGTACGCTTGCTTAGCGGTGTTTTTGAAAATAAAACCACAGGAACACCCATTGGTTTTATGATTGAAAATGAAAACCAAAAGTCTGCCGATTATGGCGAGTTGGCTAAAATATTTAGGCCTGGTCATGCTGATATTGGCTATGAATATAAATATGGTTTAAGAGATTATCGTGGTGGTGGACGTTCTTCTGGTCGTGAGACTGTGGCAAGAGTTGCAGGTGGAGCTATTGCAGAGTGTTTGCTTGAAACTGTAGGTATCAAGGTGCACGCTGCAACTGTGGAGTTAGGAGGTATTGCCATTGATGCAAATCTTGTGGATATGGCAAATTCATGGGGGCGTCCATTTTTTGCGGGTAGCAATGAAGTGATTGCCCAGTGGGAAGAACGTATTATAACGGTCCGTAAAGATAATGATACCTTGGGTGGCATTGTGCGTCTTGAAGTAAAAAATGTCCCCATGGGTCTTGGTGAGCCGGTATTTCATAAACTTGACGCCATGCTTGCAGCAGCTTTAATGAGTGTTGGTGCGGTGAAAGGAGTTGAAATTGGCGCTGGGTTTTCCGCAGCGCGCATGCGTGGTTCAGAAAATAATGATGCGATAATAAGCATGCAAGAAGGCAAAGCGCGTTTTGCATCCAATAATGCCGGTGGCATATTGGGTGGTATTTCCTCCGGTCAAGATATAATTTTACACGCAGCTATAAAACCCATACCATCTATAGGTTTGCAACAAAATAGTATAGATAATCAAGGTCAACCGGTTAAACTTAGTATAGGTGGTCGACATGATATTTGTGCCATACCGCGTGTTGTGCCCGTGCTTAAAGCTATGGTTGAATTAAGTTTAGCTGATGCATTGCTTATGCAAAGGCGAATGGAAGTATCTTAATGAGTGATACCCAAGAAATTATAAATGAAACTGTAGAGCTTGACGCTAGCGTGGAGCGCATCTTTTTTCATAATGAAGAAAATGGCTACACTGTTATGCGCCTTATACCTAGTAATGCAAAGGATATGTGCACTGCCACAGGCTATATGATTAATCCCAAGGTGGGAGTACAAGTACATATTGTGGGTACTTGGGTCAATAATGCCAAGTATGGGCGACAAATTGCTATGACTAGTTGCGAGGAAAAATTGCCTGCCACCACTGAAGGCATAAGGCTTTTTTTGGCTTCTGACTTGATTAAAGGCATAGGTGAGGTGGTAGCTGGGCGCGTTGTGGCTGCTTTTGGCAAAGATACCATGCGCATACTTGATGAAGAACCAGAAAAACTTTTGCAAGTGCATGGTATTGGCAAAAAAAGTTTGCCTCGGATTATTGAAAGTTGGAATGCTAATCGTGGTACGCGTGAGTTAATGGTTTTTTTGCAACCATATGGCATTACAGCAAATTATGCTGTGCGCATTTATAAGCACTATGGACCATCTGCCTTGGAGATTATTAAAAATAATCCCTATGTGATGGCTATGGACATGCGTGGTATTGGCTTTGTTACGGCAGATAATGCAGCACAAAAACTTGGTTTTAGTAAGGACAGTCCCTTACGTGCTGAGGCAGGGTTACTTTATACTTTAACTAAATGCTCTGATGATGGGCATGTATTTATGCCCAAGGATGCTTTGCTAACCTTAACTTCTGATAGCTTAGAAATTAGCTATAGCCTGGTGGAAGATGCCATTACAAGCCTTGTGCGAGATGAACGTATTGTGTGCGAACCACTGGAGGGTGAGGAGGGCATTTATCTTTCGCGTTATTATCACTATGAAAGTAAGATTGCATTTTACTTAAAGCGTATTTTACACTCTCCAAAGTCTGTGCATTTTAAAAATCCACAAACAATAGTTGAGGAGGTTATCAACTCCTTAAGCATAAAAATGGCACCAGAACAAGAAGAGGCAGTTAGCACCTCCACTCAATCTAAGGTAATGGTGCTTACAGGTGGTCCAGGCACAGGAAAAACCACAATTATTAATGCCATAATCAAAGTATTTGAAAAGGTTAATGCTAAAATTTTATTAGCTGCTCCTACGGGTAGAGCGGCTAAGCGCATGGCAGAGGCAACAACTCGAGAGGCTAAAACCATACATCGTTTACTTGAGTTTAATCCAGCCGAAGACGGTTTTGCACGTAATGAAAATAACCCCCTAGCATGTTCCCTCATGGTGGTTGATGAAGCATCCATGATGGACACTTTATTATTTTATCATCTATTAAAGGCTGCTCCTCTTGGTGCAACTATTTTATTGGTGGGAGATGTTCATCAATTGCCATCGGTGGGTCCTGGCAATGTGCTCAAAGATATTATTGCATCCAAGGCAGTTCCGGTGGTGGAGCTTACAGAAATTTTTAGACAGTCAGCAGAAAGTGAAATTATATGCAATGCTCACCTTATTAATAGGGGTGAAGTTCCTGTTTTAGAATCTCACAAAGATAGGTTAAGTGATTTTTATTTTATCCATCAAAATGACCCTGAAAAAGCTGCTGCTATGGTGGTTGATTTGGTAAAAAATCATATTCCACGCCGATTTGGTTTAAACCCCGTTGATGATATTCAAGTGTTAACCCCCATGCACAAAGGTTCTGTGGGGTCAGGTAATTTAAATACTTTGTTGCAAAATGCTCTTGTGCCGGATAGGGAGAAGCAAATTAAACGAGGAGAGCGGTTTTTTTGCATAGATGATAAAGTTATGCAAATTCGCAATAACTATGAAAAAGATGTTTTTAATGGTGATATTGGGAGAATCATCATTATGGACATAAAGGAACGCACCCTAACTGTACGTTATGATGAACGCAATGTGCCTTATGATTTTGACCAATTAGATGAAATTGTTCCTGCTTATGCCATATCCATTCATAAGTCACAAGGATCGGAATATCCTGCTGTAGTTATCCCGCTTATGTCGCAACATTATGTATTATTACAGCGAAATTTGGTATACACTGGTGTTACTCGAGGTAAGCAATTAGTAATATTGGTAGGAGAAAAACGCGCATTGCATATGGCCATTAAAAATAATCGCACGCATAGGCGTTTTACGCGTCTTTGTCAGCGTTTGGCAGTACCTATCGGTTAAACTCTAAAAAGTGATCGTTGGTAGATGCGTATTATAACTAAATTTAATAAGAATGAGCATATTAATACACCTACTATATATGGTATGCATGAGAAAATATAATCTTTAATACTAGCACTATTAATACTTGCTTCAATATAACCTAAGATTTTATTTTTAGATTTCAGCTCTACACGAGCTGGAGGGTGATTATGCATTTCTCCACCTAGTATAGTATTAGAAATGACTTTTCCATCACTATCAATAATCTTAAATGAATAAATATCATCAGTTAAACCTATCTTAGCATGAATGAATTTCTCTGAATTTTCATAGATGCTTAAGGGTAATCCTAGGTTAAAAATTCGATTCATACTCTTGGCTTGCACCATGGCTGTGTCTTGCACGATTTCCTGAGTGCTATTTATATATAAGTTAAATAAATTTAACATAATGAGAATAGTAAATAATGCTTGAGATATAAAAATGATACCCAGCATGATTTTTTTGTTGTGGGTATGGCGACCATCAGCAGAAATTAATTTTAGAGGGCTTTTAAATATAATAAACACAAAAATAAGACTTGAAATAAACAATATACTAAAAAAAGATTTAAGGTTAGATAGCATGAACTGGGATAAAGAAAGCGCAAAAACATCCTTTGGAAAGCCCATTATAAATGCACCTACATGAGCACTTTCAAAATCATCTCTACGATTATTTTTGTATAAATTAACTTTAATCCATTTTAAATTTTTGTAATCAATAAGATGATATGAGTCGTGAGTGTTTGTAAATATTTTTGGTAATTCTCCACTCAGTTGAAACTTTGAGTCAGTAGAGTAGGAGTAAAGAACACGATTATTTTGACTATTATCAATAAAGGCTATGGTATGTAGTTTAATGTCTTTAGCAATGGGAATTATGATGTTTTTAATTCTACGTGCAAAATTGGTACTTTCTGAATATCTTTTATTAAGGCTCAAAGAGCGTTCGAGATTTTCCTTTAGTTCTACAGTAGAAATTAGCCTTACTGTGGTAATATCTTGTTGATGAGATTTTTGTGCAAAAATAAAACCCATTATGATGATAGTGAATAGTGCAAAAAGCAAAATTAGTATATAAAGCGCAAATAAATTAAATTTTGTCATTATATTAACCTACTGGAATTGAAAATAAACCTTCTCAGTATTGGATAGTATTTCTAAAGGAACAGCCCATTCGATTTGCTTTGCCATATCTAGGTTGATGGCTAGGTTTAGTTCTCCATCATAAATTTTATCTATGTCATTTGGTTTTTTACCGTTTATAATTTGCCGTAATATGCCTGCTTCAAAATATCCTAAGTCATCAAAGCTAGCTGGTACTATACCAAGCAATGCCCCATATGCTACATCTTGCTTACCATTTTGTGCAAAGCTTGGGATTTTATGGTCTATTAGCGGTTTTAGAATTTCAGGTAAAAAGTGTATGGAGTTACCAAGAGTAGTATCAATATTTGAAGTAAGGTAAATGGCTTCAACCTTGCTTGCAAGGTTAGTATAACATTGCTTTAATGAGTTGATATTAGCTTCAAGATCATCGTTAAAATCATCAATCTTACCTTCAACTAGGGCAAAATTATAAAGTTGTGAAGCTTGAATAATTTGTTCATAGTTAATCTCTTGTCGCCCTGCTGCTGAGTCTTCATAACATATACCCAAGGATTTAAAATCAAATATCTGCTGGAATAAGTCAATCTGCTGTAAGTCACGACTTGGTACATCTTTGCTAAACATATTTTCACCAACAGATTTAATTTGTTCTAAACTTGGGTCTGTCATGGTAAAGTTCATAACATTTACTTGCGGGATGCGCCTAGAAATAGTAACGCCAACATTGGTACCAAAGGTAAATACCAAATCAATATCGTCGTTTGTGATTATACGATTTCTTAATTCCTTAATTTTGTTACGGAGTAACGTGCTATTCCAATTAGCAGAATAAAATGCATCGGCTACAAATTCTACTTTATCCCCTCCTGCATTTTGTGCAAGCCACTGCCAAAGCTCTTTGTTAGTGGCACTAATAGGCAGTTTAGCACGTTCATTTTCAATAATGCCTATATTTCCAAGCCACTTAACAGTTTCTTGTAAGATAAGGTTGTGGTCAATATAATTACCATTTTCAACGTAGGCAATGCGTAACTTGGCATGAGCTTGGTCTGCCATGAGCAAGAAGAATAAAAAGGCAAGTAAGCATAGGATAGATTTATTGATTTTGTATTTAATGAGTATGAGCATTGTAATTCAGTCCAGTTATATACAATTCCAATCTAATGCTAGCGTATAACATTGATATGTGAAAAATTCAAATAAAATAATAAGGAAAATTTAAAAAAATAAAGCATGGAAATTTTAAAAATAAAATTTTATTGATATTAATAATTATTCATGATAGTGTTTGATTGTCAGTTAATTGACTTAATTTTAAAGGAGATTTCTTTATGAAACGTATTCTTGGTTTGTGCGCTCTACTACTTGTTGTTGGTCTATCCATTTCAAGTCCTGCTCAGGCAGCTGGCAAGTCTATGGATGTCGAAGTGTTCATGCTGACAGCAGACAATGCTTCTGGTCTTGGTAAATCTATTGGCAAAGTTACTTTTGTTGAAACTCCAGATGGTTTAATTATTAGACCTAACCTTAAAGGTCTCCCTCCTGGTAGTCATGGTTTTCACATCCATACTAACCCAGATCTTGGTCCAGTAGAAAAAGATGGCAAATTAGTTATTGGCTTAAAGGCCGGTGGTCACTATGACCCAAAAGATACCAAGATGCATCTTGGTCCTTATGATGACATGGGTCATTTAGGTGATTTACCTGTACTTTTTGTAGCAAAAGACGGTACTACCCCCGTATCTTCCTTAGCTCCACGTCTTAAGTCTTTAGATATGATTAAAAATCGTTCACTTATGATTCACGTGCATGGCGATAACTATTCTGATAAGCCTAAAACTCTTGGTGGCGGTGGCCCAAGATTAGCTGGTGGTATCATTAAGTAATATTAGCTAAACTTAATACAAAGTTTTTTTTGGGGAGAATTTTTAAAAAAATTCTCCCCAAAATTTTTTAAACTTCTATTGCAGGCTAAAATAGTATTTTTTTAAATATTGGACTATGCAGTTGATGTAAAAAAAAATTATTTATTGCTGTTGTTATATAAAACAAATATTTGTGTAACTAAAGAGTCAAGAACGCGCGCAGGGTGTACATTGTAAAAAAGTGAGTCTTGCGCTTCGTCTAATTTTTGCGTCAATGCCAGATATTGTGTTGGGCTAAGGTTTGCAAAGCATTTACTAAGTGCCCCTAGGTGTTTTTCAGCTGCTAATGCTGGCAATAGACATTTTTGGCAAAGCAATACAACTTGCATGGCGAAGTTATGGTCAACGCTAGTCTTAGTCAAAGCAAATAATTTTTGCCCATCTTGTAAAAAGCCTGCTAGAGCGTGTTCAAACTCTGCTAGCTCTGATGATATATTACGAGTCTTTGGCCAAGGAAGGGTCAACACCCATGAGCGTGAAACCAAGGTGGGTAATAATTGCTCACGCTGTGGAGTTAACAAAACAAAAATACTGGTTTGTGATGGTTCTTCCAATACTTTTAATAAGGTGTTTGCCGCAGAGTTGCGCTTCATTTCAATGCCATTCATAATAACAACTCTCTTTTTTCCGCTACGTGTAGTATCTGCCACGCGCGACTTTATATTAACGGCATTATCCTTTGTTAGTGCTCGAATGGGACCAGGGTTGTCTGCGTCTTCTGTATTGCTAATGCGTCCATCATAAACTAGCACATCAGTGTGCATGTTAGAACCAATATGCAAGCACGCTTGACACTGTCGACAAGGATCGGTGATATTATTTTCTTGTTGTAACTCGCAATGTTGTAAGGCGGCCCAAAAGAGAGCTAAAGCAAGGCGTTCTTCTTCTAGACCACCTTCCATCAAAAGGACTTGAGGTGGGTTTATGGCAAGCCTTTGCAGGAGCAAGCGCACCGCTGCAAGGTGCTCTTGCCAAGCAGGTGCAAGGGCCTTATTTGCTGCATCTGCAGAAAATTCTGGTTTTATATCCTTTGCAACTCTTGCCATAAATATTATAGTTTTATGGTTTGATTACGCTCCGGTCCCACAGAAACATAGCTTATGGGCACGTGGCATAACTCCTCAATGCGTTTAATGTATTTTTGTACTGTAGGGGGCAGACTTTCCCAAGTGGTACATGTTGTAATGTCTTCGGTAAAGCCAGGTAATTCTTCATATATTGGCTCAACATTTTCCATGGCGTTTTCTTCTTGCGGTGGAAAATAAATCTGCTCTCCAGCATACATATAACCAGTACAAATTTTAAGTGTATCTAAACCTTGCATAACATCAAGCTTGGTTAAGGCTATGCCAGTAAGCCCATTTAGGCGCACACTTTCGCGTAAAATTACCATATCTAACCAACCGCAACGCCGAGGGCGACCAGTGGTTGCACCAAATTCATGCCCATTAGTACGTAGGGTTTCGCCCACTTGGTCAAATAATTCTGTAGGAAATGGTCCAGAACCTACACGAGTAGTATATGCTTTAACTATGCCTATAATATGATCTAAAGCTTTTGGTGAAGCTCCACTGCCAATGGCAGCATTGGCGGCAACAGTGTTAGATGATGTAACAAATGGGTAAGTGCCATGATCAATATCAAGATGTATGCCTTGTGCACCTTCAAATAATACGCTTTGACCTTTTTCCCATGCTTGGTCAATTTCAGTAGAAATGTCAGCAAGGTATGGTAGGATACGTTCTGCAATACTCATAACTTCGTTAAATACATCATCAACCATTAGTGGCTTTGCATCATAAAGCTTGGTTAGAAGAACATTTTTTTCTTCTAAGGCAGCAGTAATTTTTGAACGTAAAAGTTTTTCATTGCCAAGGTCGCTGGCACGCACTCCAATACGAGACATTTTGTCTTCGTAGCAAGGTCCAATGCCACGCCCAGTAGTGCCGATTTTATTTCCAGCTTTATGGTTTTCTCGTGCAATATCTATGGCTTTATGGTATGGTAATATGAGGTGAGCTTTTTTACTAATCTTAAAACGCTTAGGTGAAACATCAATACCTTTGGCAATTAGTTTATCAATTTCTTCAAGCAAAACAAAAGGATCACAAACTACTCCATTGCCAATGCAGCAAAGTTTATTTTCATGCAATATGCCTGAAGGTATTAGATGTAGGATAGTTTGTTCACCGCCTACTTTGATAGTGTGACCGGCGTTATTTCCACCTTGAAAGCGAACAATAACATCTAGGTCTAAGCTAAGTAAGTCTACAATCTTACCCTTGCCTTCATCGCCCCATTGAGCTCCGATAATGACAACATTTGACATTTTAAGTCCTTCCTATTGGAATTTTTAAGCTTTAATGTATGAAACCAATAATACACAAAAAGCCAGTGTGCTTGTACTATGCCAAACGTTTGAAGTCAAATAGCTTTAAACTGCACATGGCATTATAGTTAATCGTTCCTTGCTAACGGGCTAGTTTTTAGTGTTATTTTTTTTTCGTGGGGCAAAATTCAACTGCGCTGCCCGTGGTTTTTCCTGCTTTTTCTCATTCAAAAGACATGGTTTTTCTAAACTAAATTGCGCATGTTGTGGTTTTTCCACTTCTAAAGGGCGTAATTGTGTTGACCATTGATAGTTAAAAAGTTGATTTTTCCACCGTTTAGCTTGGATGAGTGAAAAGACAAGTGCAGCTTCTTCCCAACGCTTTGTAGGTTCGAAACGATTAACTTTATTAGCATAATCGTCCCAAAGTGCCATAAGTGACGCTTCGTCTAAAGCATCTAACTGTTTGGCTAGCTTAATTAAGAGTTGTTCCATGATTATTCTACCTGCCTTGTATAATCTTAAAATACATTTTTTTATTGCTTTCACACTCTACGTTAAAATGGGATAGGCTTCAAATGAAAATTGCCCCCGAGGCTGACTTATGTTATGGCTATTTCCCGCAAGCAATTTCATCTGAAGTTGCTGTAATATGATTAAATATTAACCTAGAGGATGCTATGAGCAATTTAAAAGATATGTATAAGCAGGTTGTTAAGGATGCATTTCCAGATACAATGACCATTCAATTGGGTGATGAAACCCTAGTATATAAAAAACGTACCTGGACTTTAGATAATGAAGAAAAAGGTTTACGCTACGGTGAAAACCCAGATCAACCAGCAGCCCTTTATCAAATGGTTGAAGGTTCTATTAGCTGTGGGGGGCTTAGTTGGCGTGGTCCCAAACAAGGTATTGTTTCAGCCATGACAGAAGCACATATGTTGCAAGCGGGCAAACATCCCGGTAAGACTAATATTACAGATGTTGATAATGGTGCAAATATATTACAATATTTGGCTCAATATCCTGCTGCAGTTATCCTTAAGCATAATAATCCTTGCGGTGCTGCTTGGCATAAAGAAAGTGTGGCTAAAGCCCTTGAAAATGCTTTTTGGTGTGATCGCATTGCTGCTTTTGGGGGGGCAGTGGTTGTTAACCGCTCCTTAGATGTAGCTAGTGCAGAGTTGATTGCTGCTAATTATTTTGAAGTAGTTGCTGCTCCTGCCTTTGAAGATGGCACCTTGGAGATATTAAAAAATAGAAAAAACCTGCGCATTCTACACTTGCCAGGTCTTGCCCATTTGGAAAGATTTACCGAGTCAGCTTTTTTAGACATAAAAAGTTTAGCTGATGGTGGTATTATTTTGCAAAAATCCTTTGTAAACCGCATATTAAGCGCTTGTGATTTTGAGGCTGCTCACACAATTACTAAGGATGGTTTAAGTGTAAGTGCGCGCACGCCAAGTCCGCAAGAGTTGGAAGATTTGTATTTTGCATGGGCGGTGGAAGCTGGTGTTACATCAAACTCTGTAATTTTTGCAAGAAACGGAGCAACGGTTGCCATTGGTACTGGAGAGCAAGATCGTGTGGGTTGTGTGGAGCTTGCCATACATAAAGCTTACACTAAGTATGCAGATACTTTATGTTTTAATGAAATTAATATGACATTGTATGAATTAAAAGCCAAGGCCGAAAATGATGACGCAGCCAAAACAACCTTACAAGATATTGAAAAGCGCACTCAAGATGCTTGTGGTGGCTTGAAGGGTAGTGTGCTGGTTTCTGATGGTTTCTTTCCCTTTAGAGATGGCGTAGATGT
This sequence comes from uncultured Desulfovibrionaceae bacterium, assembly GCA_964370675.1. Taxonomy (GTDB): domain Bacteria; phylum Desulfobacterota; class Desulfovibrionia; order Desulfovibrionales; family Desulfovibrionaceae; genus CAYJAD01. Next base: position 31,711 of record CAYJKC010000013.1, on the reverse strand, counting down.
GGCTTTAGCCCAAGGTGTTACAGCCATTGCTCAGCCTGGTGGATCTATGCGTGATTACGAAGTAATTATGGCTTGCAATGAACACGAACCCCAAGTGAGTATGGTATTTACTGCCCAGCGTTCGTTTAAGCATTAATTCTTAATCGTATAAATTCTTTTTGCTTTGCAAGATTAATTTGTAAAACCGGGAGGCAGTTGCCCTGCTGGCACATCATCAGCTAGGCCGTGACTATTGTCACGCTTAGATACTGGTATGAGATCAAGCCCAGCAGTGGTAGCTGCCTTTTTGTATTCAGTACTGTTTAGGCGCAATGCGTTTAATGGGTAAACCACAATGGCTGGAATGTGTACTGGGCAATGTTTTTCGCAAAATCCGCACCCAAAGCAACGCTTAGCATTAACCACAGGTGAAGGCACTTTTGTGCTGGCATGAGGTTGTAGGCTTAATGCACCAAAAGGACAAACTTCCTGGCAAACGACGCAGCTTCGTCCCTCAGCCCAAGCTAAACACAGCTCCGGTTTGACTATAGCTGTACCCACCTTTGCTTGTTGCTTTTCAAGTAGTGGCAAATTCATGATAGCACCGGTAGGACAAACCTTGCCGCAGGCATTACATTCTGGTTCGCATGGACCTGTGCGTGACACAATGATAGGGCTAAACATGCCCTCCACACCAGACGCAAACCAAGTTGGCTGCAAGGCATTGGTGGGGCAGACCTTCATGCATTGCCCACAGCGAATACAGCGCGATAAAAAATCTATTTCTGGTCTAGCACCTGGAGGACGAATGCAAGTGGACTGAGCAAGTGTTCCTTTCATACCATAGGCTAATTGTGAAGCCGCATTGATATAGCCAAGGCTTGCTAAGCCAACTCCTGCCCCAGCGGAATATAGGAAAGCTCGTCTTGAGGGCATAAATGGGTTGTCTTTACCATATTTTGGTATGGTATTTGATAATGAAAGAGATTCTTTGCCTGAAGAAATGCTAGGTGTAGTACCGCGTAGCTCTGGAAGATTGGGTCGAATTTTCGGCGAACTTTTTTCAAAGCATGCAAAATACACCCCATGCACAGGGCAAGTTTTCACGCAAGTTTGACATGTTATACATTCAGCATAATTGGTTTTAGTAGGGTTATTGCATATGGCACCAGTGGGGCAATTTTTGATACATTTTCCACAGTCAATGCATACATGCACGCGTCTACGCCATGTGGGTCTGATGGAAAAAATTCCAAGTAAAGCTCCGGCTGGGCAAAGATAACGGCACCAAAAGCGGGGGCGCACACGTTCAAGTAAGAATAATGCTCCAAAAAAAGCCATTAAGAAATATACACTATAAAAAACACGTGGTTTAATTTGCAAGTAGCTAAGTATGGGATCATTTAATTCTTGGGCTATGGGGCGCACATTGTCTAAGCCAAATTTGCCTATAATTAATATGATGGGGTGTATGAGTAAGGCGTAAAAGCGCGTTATTAACGCTATGGGTGAACCCCAAAAAATATGGCTTACTCCAAAAAGAGCTGAAAAAGCAATGATGAATAAAATAACATATTTACTTTGGCGAAAGCCTTTAAACATGCTTTGATTACGCCATGTTTTTTGCGGCGCAATATACCACGTAGCATCAAGGCTAATACCCATGGGGCAAATATATCCACAAAAGATACGCCCTGTAAATAAAGTTATGGCAAGTACCAAAATACCAACCAATAAGTTGGGGATATATTGCTTTGCAGCTAGTGGTACTAAGCTAGCAATCAGTGGGTCTAGGCGCAAAAAAGTATCCACTGGTAGAAACCAATCTACCAAGGGAAAAGCGCTTAACCATAAGAGATAAAGAAAAAGACCAAGACTTATGGTTTGTATTGTTTTTCTAAACCCATTACTTTTCATAGTGATTTAGATGCTAAGCTCCACGGTACTTAGATTTTCAATATCCATGCGTCCAAGACCGCGCTCATGAGCTATACGCAAGTGCGCTACTTGGCGGGGGGCTATCTTTTGACCATACCAAACATACTTTGCAACTGCTGTGGCGTCGGCAGCTACTGGATCAGCAGAAGCAATTACTTGGCTTGGGCTTATGACCTTACCTGGTCCGCTAGGTCCACCGGTGGTGAGCACGCGTGTAGCATCGATGACTGCAAGATGCGGTTTTACTTTGAGATTAAGGTCTACAATGGAGGTTGCTAAATCATAGCGTGAGTGCATAATACCGCGATTATAAATAAGACCCATTTGACCTTTAAGTGATAGTGATACTCCGGCTGAACTATGGCTTTTTGCCACTGGTACTGCTATGATAACATCAGCTTTTAACACATCACGCATGAAGGCATTTTCTTGCATTTCTGCTGCACTATCAATGGAACTTGTGATGTAAAATTCCTCATCCATAAGGTGCTGGCAAATACCTTCTTCAATACTATTGCATGCTGCTAGAATACCAGAGTTTTGTAGGGAAAGACGTACACTTTGTAAGCCATGATCAAGTACGCGTATTTGACTTGCACCTGCCTCTTTACAAAGAGTTAATACTTCTCGCACTACTTCTGGGTGAGTGGTGGTAGCACTATCAATACCTTGCGCAAAGCTCATATTTGGTTTTATAACAACGCTTTGACCTTGCTTAACAAAACGAGAAATACCACCTATGGCATCAATGGCTGCGCGGGTGGCAGCAGCAGGGCTACCTTTTACAATGCTTATATCTGGCTGGGCTTTTGCAAAACCCTTGCTGGGTAGACAAAGACCAGAGCCAAGCATGGTTGAACCAGCAGATAAATAGGCTAGGGTTTGTAATTGCATTTTAAGGAATTTACGTCTGTTCATCATATACCTCCCTAACGGAAGTTAAAAACAAGATTGCATATGGATTTTTTCCATCTCTGCAGGTGATAGAATTTAGTAAAAATTCTTATCTTGCAAATTAAACATAATTATTAGAAATTATTACTGCTAAAAAGTCAACATTTTGTGTTGTAATTTTTTGCAGCATTTTTTTCTGGCAATTTAAAGCAGTATTATTTATAATATTTAGCTTGTTAACGATTAAATTTTCAAAGGGTTCATATGAGTTATATACTTCTTTTTGATATTGGCAATACATCTATCAAGGTCGGTATAGCCCATGCTCAAGGCATTGAAGCATCTTATACATTAAGGACAGATGCTGGGCAAACTTCTGATAGCCTTGGTATTAGCATTTATTCATTATTGTCACATGCCAAATGTGATGTGCAAGCAATAGAAGCTTGTGTGTGTTCTTCTGTTGTACCCTCCATGACTCCATTATTGCGCGAAGCTTGCGCACGCTTTGTGGGGGTAAAATTTTTTCAAGTACCACAAGATATAAATGTACCTTTAGAGAATTGCTATAGTAAACCACAAGAAGTGGGAGCTGATCGCTTAGTATGTGCTTATGCTGCACGCATGCTTATACCAGAGTGTAGATCCTTAATTGTGGTTGATTTTGGCACCGCTACAACTTTTGACTGCATAAGCGAACAATCTTACCTAGGTGGTTTAATTTTTCCAGGGGTGCATACCGCTGCTACCGCTTTAACTGCTAATGCAGCAAAGCTTCCTCGCGTTAACCTTGAATTTGACGACTTAGATGCCGTGCCTGGGCGCGATACTGTTTCAAGTATTCAACATGGTATTGTGTTTGGTTTTTGTGCCATGGTTGAGGGCTTAACCACAAGGCTTAGCAAACAATTACCACAAGAGGTACGCATTCTTGCCACGGGGGGCTTTGCATCAGACATTGCCAAAAGAACAAATTGCTTTTATAAGGTAGTTCCAGACCTTATATTGGATGGTTTACGTCAACTATTTTTTAAACAAAAATAATATAAACAGGCCACTATATTGTTGCCACATAAGGAGAAATCATGAGTACCATAGTTTCTGTTCTCTCTCGCGAAATTTTAGATTCGCGCGGAAATCCTACCGTTGAAGTGGAAATTAGCTTAGAGTCAGGTCATATTGGACGTGCCGCAGTGCCTTCTGGGGCTTCCACCGGTACGCGTGAAGCTTTAGAAATGCGCGATGGCGATAAAAAACGCTATGCAGGAAAGGGTGTAACTAAGGCCGTTGATCATGTTAACGGTGAAATTGCAGAAAATATCGTTGGTCTTGATGCACTTCGTCAAGTGCAACTTGATACCACATTACTTGACCTTGATGGCACTGATAATAAGTCTCGCCTTGGGGCCAATGCTATGCTTGGCGTTTCCATGGCTACAGCACGTGCTGCTGCTAACTTCCTTGGTTTACCTCTTTATCAATACATTGGCGGTATTAATGCCAAGGTTTTGCCAGTGCCCATGATGAATATTATAAATGGTGGTGCGCATGCACCTAATAATCTTGATATTCAAGAGTTTATGATTATTCCTGTTGGTGCATATACCTTCCGTGATGCTTTGCGCATGGGTGCAGAGGTATTTCATACCTTAAAAGCATTGCTTGATGCTGATGGTCATGTAACCAGTGTGGGTGATGAAGGTGGCTTTGCTCCAAACTTAAAAAATCACGACCAAGCCTTTAGCTATATTATCAAGGCTATTGAAGAAGCCGGTTATAACCCCGGTACTGAAATTGCTCTAGGTATTGATGCAGCTGCATCTGAATTTTATAAAGATGGCAAGTATGTTTTGGGCGGAGAAAATAAAACTCTCTCCAATGCAGAAATGGTTAACTGGCTAGGTGAATTTACGCAAAAATATCCTCTCATTTCCATTGAAGACGGTCTTGCCGAAGCCGATTGGGATGGTTGGCGCATTTTAAGCTCAAACCTTGGTGAAACTGTGCAAATAGTGGGTGATGACATATTTGTAACTAATCCTGCTATTTTAGCCGAAGGTATTGCCGAGGGTATTGGTAACTCCATTCTTATTAAGCTAAATCAAATTGGTACTGTTACAGAAACTCTTGATACTATTGAAATGGCTAAAGAAGCTGCATATACAACTGTTATTTCACATCGCTCTGGTGAAACAGAAGACTCCTTTATTGCTGACCTTGCGGTAGCAGTAAATGCTGGTCAAATAAAAACTGGCTCGCTTTGCCGTTCAGATCGTACTGCAAAGTATAATCAATTGTTGCGCATTGAAGAAGAATTGGATGAAAGCGCCACTTACTTTGGACCAATGATGGCAGAATACTTTGCCATTGGCGGTGATGAAGAATAGTTTTTAACTTTGTTTAGTCCCATGGGTAATATGTTTTATAGTTTAGCATATTTTCCATGGGACTTTGTTTATTAAGCAGACCTTTATGGGAGAGTGAGTATGGCTACTATTATTGATGGAAAGGGTACAGCTGCCACCATTCGTGTTGAGTTGAAAGAGCAAATTGCAAAAATAGTAAGTCAAGGTAAGCGTGCCCCAGGTCTTGCGGTAATCTTGGTGGGAGATGATGCTGCCTCTCAAGTTTATGTGCGCAATAAAGAGCGTGCTTGTGCTGAAGTGGGCATTATTTCATTCCCGCACATTTTACCAAGTAGTACTACTCAATTGGAACTACTTGAACTTATTGCAAGTCTAAATGATAATGCTGATGTTGATGGCATTTTATTACAACTGCCACTGCCTGCTTCATTAGATGCCCAAGCTTGCTTGCTTGCCATAGACCCTACTAAGGATGTGGATGGTTTTCATCCCGAAAATGTAGGCAGGTTGTCACTTGGCTTGCCATGTTTTGTGTCTTGCACTCCAGCCGGAGTCATGGAATTATTAGAACGATACAATCTATCTCCTGCAGGCAAGAAAGCAGTGGTGGTAGGGCGGTCTAATATTGTTGGTCGTCCGCTGGCTTTGTTGCTTTCGCATGCAGGTGCTTTTGCCAATGCCACAGTAACCATGTGTCATTCACGCACTAAAGACCTTGCAAAAGAATGCCGTGAAGCTGATTTTATATTTTTAGCCCTTGGTAAACCAAAATTTTTAACCGCTGATATGGTTAAGCAAGATGCGGTCATTATTGATGTTGGTATTAACCGAACCGATGAAGGTTTATGCGGTGATGCCGACTATGATGCTGTAAGCCCAAAGGCTTTAGCCATAACACCTGTACCTGGCGGCGTTGGGCCCATGACTATTGCCATGCTTTTGAAAAATACTGTTCAAGCTTGGCAAGAACATTTACAATAAACTTTATGGGGGCAATGCACAAATGGAGTCAGTACAGCGTAAATTCTTAAGGGAAATTTTTGATGCAGCGGTGGAGGCTGTGGCTCCAGATGAAGCAGTAGAGCGACATGTAAAACTTGAAGGTGATAAACTATATGTAAGTGGTCGTTGCTATCCTTTAAATGATAGGAAAATTTTGGTGCTTGGTGCAGGTAAGGGTGTTGCACCCATGGCTAAGGCCATTGAAGATATGCTTGGTGAGCGTATTACTGATGGTCTTGTTATTACCAAATATGATCATACCCTACCCTTGAAGCGCATTAAAATTTTAGAAGCAGCACACCCCGTGCCGGATAAAGCCGGCTTAACTGGCACTAGAATGCTTATGGAAAAAGCTACTGCTGCTTGTGAAAACACTTTAGTTTTATGCCTGTTTACTGGTGGAGCTAGTGCTCTAACTCCATCTCTAGCCCAAGGCTTAGAGCTTGCTCATGTACAAGAAGTTACCAGCCAGCTTTTAAAAAGTGGAGCGACCATTGAGCAAATCAATGCATTGCGTAAGCATTTATCAACCTTTAGTGGTGGGCAACTTGCGCGCATGGCTGGTCCTGCAGAGGTGTTAGCCCTTATTGTTTCTGATGTTATTGGTGATCCCCTTGACGTTATTGCCTCTGGTCCTACGGCTCCAGACGTTTCTACATTTGCGCAGTGCTTAGAAATTATCAAAGAATTTTCATTGGAAAGTTCTTTGCCAACTATTGTCTATGAACATTTGCAAAAAGGTGCCCAAGGACAAATTTTAGAAACTCCAAAATCCCATGACTCCCTATTTCAGCGTGTACATAATGTGCTTGTAGCAACCAATACTGAGGCTTTAGACGCGGCGAAAAAATGCGCCGAACGCCTTGGCTTTGAAGTACAAGTTCTAGATGATCCCATGCAAGGTGAGGCAAAGCTTAAAGCCAAAGATTTGGTTAATGTTGTTAAGAATATGGCAAAACAAATGCAAGCTAACGGGACCCAAAAGCCTGTATGCATTTTAGCCGGTGGTGAAACCACTGTAACCATTAGTGGTAAGGGCAAGGGCGGACGCAATCAAGAAATGGCATTAAGTGCGGCTTTTGAGCTGCATGGTTGTAAAAAGATAGCTACTTTATTTGCTGGGACTGATGGCACTGACGGACCAACCGATGCTGCTGGCGGTTTTGCTCTATGTAATAGCTTAGAAAATATGCATAAGGTATGCGATCCTGTATGCTTATTGGCGGACAATGATAGTTATAATGCCCTAAACCAATGTGGAGACTTGCTCATAACAGGACCAACTCGTACCAATGTAATGGATTTAGCCATATTACTTATTTGGCCATAATCGAATTTTTTGCATTTATATATTTAAGCTCTATTAATGTGCGCTAAGCTGTGCTTGAATTTCCTTACTTAGCTCATGGGCTACTTCTACCTCGAAGTCCTCTACAGCTTGCTCAAGTTTACTAAGCGGGCATTCAAGCTTGGTTTCTTTAAGGCGCGCGCCAAGATGTCTTATGGTATCAATGGCATAACCCCAATCAACTTCCATGTTAAGAATGGCTTGATCAAGCACATGGCGAGCATGTTCACGCTCAGCTAGGTTTAGCCTGTCTTCTATATTGGCAGTGCATGCTTCTGTATCACTTGCTTGCATAAAGTCTAAGCTTTCGCTAATGGCATTTACTGCATTGGTAAGGCATACAACCAAGGTGCGTAAATGTGGTGTGGTCATACTCGGAGAGTGAATTAAGGTTTTTTCTAAATTTTCTGCAGCTTTAGCTAGTTCTTCTGCACCAAGGTTTGCTGCAATACCTCGCACTGTATGAGCATGGCGCACTGCAGCTTCAATATCATTGGTTTGCAAGCACTTGCTAATATCCTCATTAACTGTGGCATATCTATTGGCAAATTTTTTGAGCAAATTGGCATAAAGCTCCTCATTACCGCCAACCGTCGCAAGTCCACCAATTATATTAAATCCTTCAATGCGGTCTGGCAATTTTCCTTTACGTGGGGCGATAACATCTTTATTAGAACTTGTGCTTTTTTTGCTTGGTGTATTGGAAGGCAACCAAGAGTTAATAGTAGCAAAAAGAGCCATGGGTTCTAGGGGTTTAGTGAGATGCGCATTCATACCTGCGGACATAGAAGCTTCTTTATCATCAAGCATGGCATGTGCAGTCATGGCAATAATAGGCATGGTGTAACCAGCCTCACGAATGCGCCGCGTTGCCTCAAGTCCATCCATTATAGGCATTTGCACGTCCATGAGAATTAATGAATATTTTTGGTTAGCTACCGCATCAACAGCCTCTTGACCGTTGTTGGCAATATCAACTTCTAATTGCGCTGTTTTTAATACTTCGTAGGCAATTTCTTGGTTAATTTCATTGTCTTCCACTAATAATATGCGTGGCGGACCGCTAAATTCTTCATCCACGTGGGGTGAATGAGTATCTTCTTCAGTTGGAGTATGGTTTTCTAAAATCTCTACAATGCTTTGCTGCCACATGCTGGCAGGTGTATCAAGTGGAAGTAGTGCGGTAATACCAGCGTCTTGAGACATTTTTTTTATTTCATCTAGTTCAAATTCAGATTGTAAGATTAATGCCGGACGATGGTTTAGGCTTGATTGTTGGATATATTGAGCAAGTTCAATACCACCCATGTCTGGTAGCTGTAAAGATAGTATAATAATATTAAATGGGTGATCTGCACTGTCAGCCTCAGCCACAAGGCGCAAAGAAAGTTCACCTTCATGGGCTACTTGCACCTTCATGCCAAGCGCTTGAAGGTGTGATTCAATAATCTGTTGACTTAAAGGATTATTCTCAACTACCAAGGCGCGTACGTTATGTAGGGGACCATTTTCTTCCATGGTAGTTTCGGTAGCTTCTTTTAAGGGGAGAATAACAGAAAAGATGCTTCCGCCTTCGGGGTTGGCATCTACTTTGATTTCACCTTGCATACGCTGAGTCAGCAGAGTACAAATGGCTAGACCTAGACCTGTGCCTCCATAGTCGCGCGTATGCGAGTTATCTACTTGAGTAAATGGTTGAAATATGGTTTCACGCATATCTGCAGAAATACCAATGCCAGTATCAGTAACACTAAAACCTATATTATTTTCAGGTGTTTTATAAATATTTATACTAACAGAACCTTTTTCAGTAAATTTTACAGCATTACCAGCAAGGTTTAATAATATTAACGAAATGCGCATGGAGTCGCCTTCAAGTATGGGCGGCAAGCTTTCATCAACCTTTGTGTAAAGACGTAAACCCTTTTCTTGGCAACGTGGCTCAATGGTTGCAATTAAATCGTTTAGTACGGTATCTAAACGAAATGGTAAGCTATTAATTTCAAATTCGTCATTTTCAAGTTTAGAGAAGTCAAGCATTTCTTGAAAAGAATCAAGCAACCCTTTGGCAGAGTCAATCATGGTAGTAACGTATTTGCGTTGCTGATCATCAAGTCTAGTTTGCTGACATAAATAACCCAAACCAATAATAGCATTAAGTGGTGTGCGAATTTCGTGGCTGATCTTGGTTAAAAAATTATTTTGCATGGTATGCTCCCTAGCATTATGACTAGTTTCTGATACCACATTCTCACTTATATTTTAGAAAAGTTCAATAGCAATCTTTTATTAATTATGATTTAGTCAGGACATGTTCATATGATAGTTTTAATTTATAAAAATGCAGTATTAGGCTTTTTTTAGTGTTAAAGCTCCTACAATGCCTCACGTGATTGTTCCGATTTATAGCTAAAACTAAGAAAATTTTGTTTTATAGGTATTTAACCAGCACAACATTCCTCCACGAGAAATGAAACTATGCTGTTAAGCTCCGTATATTGGGCAATGCAGCGCAAAATTCTCCCTTCACGCTTTTGTTGCACAAGCTTTACCGATACTAAAGCTGCAATATGATGGCTTAAGGTTGAAGCAGGAATATTTAGCTCTTTTTGTAATTCGCCAACTGCAAGACCTTGCTCTCCAGCCCTTACTAAACGCTTGTAAATAGTTAAACGTGTTACATGACCAAGCTCTTTCAAAGCTTGAGCTACATTTTCTATTTCCATAAAAATTCCTTTGTTTTTATCATCATTGTGCATCATTAAAAATACTCAAGGCATTATTTTATATTTCTAGAATAGCAAAAACAATTTGACAATGAAAATATTTTGATTATACTAGAATTATCAAATTTAAGGGTGGATATTATGCAAGATTATTATGCAATGTTTATGGATGCAGTTGGAATGTTTATTTTCCTTGGTGTTGAATTATCAGTATTATTTATATTAATTGCGGCAGCAGTCAGCCTTTTACAACAATATATACCTGACTCTAAGGTTCAAGCATTTTTAAGTAATTCTCATGGGAGAGGCTATATTTTAGCGGCTCTACTTGGTGCCATAACACCATTTTGCAGTTGTTCAACCATTCCCATGTTGAGAGGTTTACTTAAAGCTAAAGCTGGTTTTGGTCCTACGTTGACCTTTCTTTTTGCTTCACCCTTGCTTAATCCCATTATTATTGCTTTGTTTGTGGCAACATTTGGTTTAAAGGTGAGTATTATTTATACTAGCGTTGCCTTGTTAACATCTATATTAGCTGGCTATATATTGCATAAAATGCAATTTGAGCAGTATGTTATGCCTGAAAGTGCTACAAGTCATACTGCAAGTTGTTGTGCATCAAGTTCAGAACCTGTTAATGATGTATGCGCTTGCAAAATACAAGAACAAGAAGTGCGAAGTGCTTGTTGCAGCACTACTCAAGGTTCACAAAATAAAGAACAATGTTGTGGTGGGCATGATTCTGAGCAATCACTACAAGAGCTTAACTCCATGCAAGAGTTGCATCCCCTATCAAAATTAAATTCATTACAAGAACTTAAACCTTTGCAGGCAAAAAAATCAGTTTGTGCTTGTGCAACTGAGCTTAAATTGTCTGAAGAAGTTGAGTGTAATTGCTATTTTAATGAACAAGTTCCCACCTCGTCCTGTTGTTCCAGCGCTAATCCAGTAGAAAGTGCTTGTTGCTCTGCTTCAGTCGTAGTTTCAAAATCTTCCTGTTGCTCTACTGCATCAGCGCCAACCAGTGCTTGTTGTTCTACCTCATCAGTAGTGCCACAAAATTCTAGCACATGGAAACAACGCATTGGTCTAGCTTTTAAAGAGGCTTGGGGACAATTTAAGCAGGTATTTCCTTATTTATTGTTTGGTGTTTCCCTAGGTGCATTGGTGTATGGCTTTGTTCCAAGTGATTTCATAGCTAAATATGCCAGTGGGGATAGCCTTTGGGCTGTGCCTATATCTGCCGTCATAGGTATACCACTATATGTGCGAGTGGAGGCATTAATTCCACTAAGTGCTGTTTTAGTAGGTAAAGGAATGGGGCTAGGAGCAGTCATGGCGCTGATAATTGGTGGCGGCGGGGCAAGTTTAACTGAGGTGATCTTGTTAAAATCTATGTTTCGTATGCCTATGATTATAGCTTTCTTGACTATAATTTTGGGTATGGCTATAATGGCTGGGTATTTATTTCAATTTTTTGTATAGTTGTTAGACATTAACACGACATAAATAATATATAAAATTGTGAACTTATTTGAAATTTTTCTATTAGCCTTGGCATTGGCTATGGATGCTCTTTCTGTATCCATAATGGCAGGTATTAAAGGCTGTTGTGCCCCCAGACAGATTTTGCGCATGTCGGGGGCTTTTGGTTTTTTTCAATTTTTAATGCCCATATTGGGTTGGCTTTTAGCATCCCAACTATATGATTTTATAATGTCATTTGCTCCGTGGCTGGCATTTTTCTTGCTATTTTTGGTAGGAGTTAAAATGCTTTGGGAGGCTAGGAGTGCACAAGATGAATTGCAAAATGATCCTACTCAAGGTTTAACGCTCATCATGCTTGCCATTGCTACAAGTATTGACGCTTTGGCTGTTGGTATTTCTTTTGCTGCCTTGAATATGGAGATTTTATGGACTGCAAGTATTATTGGTATTGTTTGCTTTATTATGACAGCCTTAGGTATGAAGTTAAGTAATTTATTGGTGAGTAGCAAAGGTAATATTTCTAAATATGCGAATATCATTGGCGGTTTATTATTAATTTCCATAGGTGTAAAAATTCTTTTGGAGCATATTTTTATATAGATTTTTGTGCAGTGAAATGTGGGAAGTATAAATATAGTGTCACCTCATTCCGATTTAAATAAGCGTGGTCACTGAAATTGTTTTTTGTTTGGGTAATGTGTGACGTGGGGGGAGGTTTTTGAGTAATTTGCTGCGCCGGAGCAACGGCCTACCCAACGGCCTACCCAACGGCCTGCCCAAGCGGTACCACAAAGTGGCATAGCCGTAGGCGAAGTATCCGACCCAGAGGGCACCTGTAAGGTGTCCTGTTAGCGAGCGATGCGAGCTTATAGGCATCGAGGGCAACGCGAGCCTTACGGATACAGAGAGTAATACGCGGCAAAGCCGTTGGCGTTAGGTGAGTTTGCTAACTTTACGTAAGTTGAGAGCAACGCGCATGCTGCAACGCCCGACCCAAAGGGCAGCGAAGCTGTTTGCGTCTACGAAGTATGAGTAGCTACGCAAATCGAGAGTATGAGTAGCTACGCAAATCGAGAGCAACGCTAAAAAACGTTACCGAACCTCACACATTAAAGGCAAAAGGAGCTAGATCGGAATCACGTAAATACAGTGTAGCGCTAGCCTATGCTAGACTTGACTTTAGAGCATAAAAAAAGCAAAGTGTTTTGTTCATTATATGCAGCAAAGGAGAACATATGACCATTTTATCAAAGCGCGTGGCTAGCTACATGGAAAATTCTTCATGGATTAGGCGCATGTTTGAAGCTGGGGCTCAACTAAAGGCTCGTTATGGTGCCGAGAATGTATATGATTTTAGCCTTGGTAATCCTGATCTTCCCCCTCCATCTTCTGTGGCTAAAGGGTTAAACGCACTTAGTGAACATGCTCATGAGCCATTTTCTTTTGGTTATATGTCTAACGGCGGCTATCCATGGGCTAGAGAAAAACTTGCTAAACATTTAAGCGCAGAACAAGGTGTTTCTTTAACAGCAGATAATGTGATTTTAAGTTGCGGTGCTGCAGGTGGTCTTAATGCTTTTTTCCGTGCGGTTTTGGATATGGGTGAGGAGGTCATGGCTTTTTCACCATACTTTGTTGAATATGGTTTTTATGCAGAAAATCATAATGCCTCATTTCGTGCTGTGCCAACTAAGGCAGATACATTTGCCCCAGATCTTGATGCTCTTGAAACTGCTATAAATGATAAAACTCGTGTTTTAATTATAAACTCACCCAACAACCCTACTGGAGTTGTTTATTCTAAGCAGGAAATTGAGGGTATTATAGATGTGCTTAAGCGCTGTTCAGAAAAATTTAAGAAACCTATCTGGTTAGTAGCTGATGAGCCATATCGTTTTCTTGCTTTTGATGGTGTAGAGATACCGTCTGTTTTGCCACTTTATGCTCACGCTGTTGTAGTTAGTTCATTTTCAAAAAATTTATCTTTGCCAGGCGAGCGTTTAGGCTATGTTATTATTTCTCCACTATTAGAAGAATCCTCTTTACTAATGGGTGCGCTTTTATTAACCAACCGCATTTTGGGCTATGTAAATCCTCCAGTGGTTGGGCAGCATCTCATGGCAGCTGCATTAGGCTCGCAGGTGGATGTTAATATTTATGCCTCCAGACGCAATGCTATGGCAAAGGTGCTGCAAGATGCTGGTTATGAGTTTCAACTGCCTAAGGGTGCATTTTACTTCTTCCCCAAAGCTCCAGGAGGAGATGATGTTGCTTTTGTAAATACACTACTTGAACAAAATGTATTAGCTGTTCCAGGGTCTGGTTTTGGTTGCAAGGGGCATTTTAGATTGGCTTTTTGTGTTGATGAACAAACTATAATAAATGCTGGTCCTGCCTTTGCAAAGGCCATTAAGCAGTAATATACCTTTTTGTACTAGGAGAATATATGCATTTACGTAAACGCATTCTTGTGACTGGTGGAGCCGGCTTTGTTGGTTCGCACCTTTGTGAACGCTTGTTAAATGAAGGACATGAAGTAGTTTGTGCTGATAATTTCTTTACTAGCGCACGCCAAAATGTAGAGCACTTACTTGACCATAAGTGCTTTGAGCTCATGCGACATGATATTACTTTTCCGCTTTATGTAGAAGTTGATGAAATATACAATTTAGCCTGCCCAGCCTCTCCAATTCACTATCAACATGATCCTGTGCAAACCATAAAAACTTGTGTGCATGGTGCCATTAATACTCTAGGGCTTGCAAAAAGACTACGGGCGCGCATTTTTCAAGCCTCCACATCAGAAGTTTATGGTGACCCTGACATACATCCGCAAACAGAGTCTTATTGGGGCAATGTTAATCCCATAGGAACTCGCTCTTGCTATGATGAGGGTAAGCGTTGTGCAGAATCGCTTTTTTTTGCTTATCACCGCCAGCACAACTTACCCATTAAAGTTGGTCGATTATTTAATACCTACGGTCCGCGTATGCATCCTAATGACGGGCGCGTGGTTTCAAACTTTATTATGCAAGCCTTAAAGGGTGAGGACATAACTATTTATGGGGATGGTTCGCAAACTCGCTCATTCTGCTATATTGATGACTTAATAGAGCTTATGGTTCGTTTTATGGCTTCTCCTTTAGATTTTGTAGGACCTATGAACATGGGGAACCCGGGCGAATTTACCATTGGTGAATTAGCTAAGCAAGTTGTTGAAATGGTTGGTAGTAAGTCAAAAATTATCAATGTAGAATTGCCTGCAGATGACCCAAAGCAACGCAAGCCTGATATTAGTCTAGCTAAGAGCAAACTTGACTGGGAGCCAAAGGTTCCTTTGCAGGAAGGGCTTAAGAAAACCATTGCTTATTTTGCTGAATTTTTAGAGTAAATTTAACTTTTATCATGATTTAAAAACCAGTGTTAGTTTAATGCTGGTTTTTTTTGTTACAATTTATTATGTGCTATAAAAAATATTAAAAAAAATTCAAAACTATCCTATATGAGTAAATTTATAAAAATGCATATAACTATCTAAAAATTAAAACTTTGTTGCTTGTTTATTTCATAGATTAATGCCATAAATTTTTGAGCCTAATTAAATTTAAGGTCTTATTAATTTTAAGGAGAATAACTATGAATCAAGAATATACAACGTTTAAATTAGAGTTAGATAAAGGTGTAGCTTGGGTTACATTTGATTATCCGCCTGTTAATATACAAGGCATTCCCATGCTAGATGATTTAAATAATTTAGCTAAAGACCTTGAGCAAGATAAATCAACCAAGGTAGTTGTCTTTCAGTCCGCACATCCAGAAATTTTTGTGGCCCATGCTGATATAACGTTTTTAAAGGATATGTCCACTTTGCCTGCCATGCGTGAAGAAGTTAAATTGTTATATTTGCAGGAAACATTAGAGAGAATTGCCAAGTTACCACAGGCAACTATTGCCAAAATTGAAGGCTTTGCAAGGGGTGGAGGACATGAATTTGCTCTGGCATGTGATATGCGTTTTGCAGCTCGCGGTAAGGCTATTTTTATGCAAATGGAAGTGGGAATGGGTATATTACCATGTGGTGGTGGAGCATCGCGCATGGCTCGTCAAACTGGACTTGGTAGAGCCTTGGAAATTATTTTAAGTGGTCGCGATTTTGATGCTGACACCGCAGAAAAGTATGGTACAGTAAACAAAGCTCTTGAACCAGACGCTATTGGACCATATGTTCAAAAATTGGCTGAACGTATTGCATGTTTTCCTGCCGAATCTATTAATGCTTGTAAACAGGCAGTGTATGCTTCCATTGATTTATCAATTACAGATGCACTTAGAGAAGAAGCATATCAGTTATATCAGGCTACAAGCCAAACCCCGGCTATTCGTCGTTTTACCATGGCTTATGAAACAGACTTTCAAAATGACATGGAAAATCAGCGCAATTTTGATGATGCTCTTATTAAATTACAAGAAATTCAATAATAAAATTAATTTGATAATGGTGAAATTATGCAAAAGATTATTGCATAATAAATTTTTAGTTTAAGCGTGCGAAGCCCATGCTATGGCATGGGCTTTTTAATTTGACAATACAAGATAGAGTCTTAGATTAAAAATATTAAATAATATTTATATCACAAAAAGTTGCTTGACGCAAGCATTGCAACAAACTATTATCAAGGTGTAAGTTAATCTCTAGTTGTTAATTGTTGAATTATAGTAGGTTACGCTGTACAGATTTGGAGTACGCATGGATAAGAAGTTTCTTGGAGTATATTCTCGTTCTACACCAAACGGTGTCAAGACATACTACTTTGCGTGGACCAAGAATAATTTATATAGCGTCCAAAAGCTAGATCGTGCTTTTAATCCTGTAGACTTATTAAGAACTATTGATGGAATGAGTTTCCAGTCCATGTTCACTTTTGAACCTGGCATGAAGCAAATTCCTTCGGCACGCAGAGGAGTTTCATCAAAAACTCGTCTTGAAGAAATTCTTAATCCAGAAAATATCGAAAGCACCATGCGGGAGCAATTTAGGAAGGCTATGGTGCGCATGCGCCGCCAAAATGCTCAAGAATCTGCAGTTTTAGCCTTAAAAAACTTAGCTGAAGTAGAGGAGGGCATCGTTCCTGAACATAAACATATGTTTTCAGACTTTGGTGCACAGTTGCGCAAAGGAAATCACTTAGAAGAAGCTCTTGCCTTTTGCAAGCGCACCTTGACTTTATCCCCTACCGATGACCATGCGCATTTTAATGCTGCACGCGTTCTCATGGACATGGGCAATTATGATGATGCTGAACAACATTTACTTACAGCCCAAATTATCAATCCAGAAAATAATGTGCATGATAAAGCACTAAAACATATAGAATATTTGCGTGTTCTTGCTGCTGAAACCCCACAACAAAAACAAGTACGTCATGAAGAAAATGCAATGCAAGAGCGTAAAAAAATAATTGAAGATCAAGAAGAAATATATATCAAGATGTAATTTCACTTTGCAGTGACTTCCTCCCATCAAATGCGCTCGTAGCTCAGTTGGATAGAGCGACAGCCTCCTAAGCTGTAGGCCCCAGGTTCGATTCCTGGCGGGCGCACCATAAATATCTTTGTAAAGCCTCTCATAGTTACGATTTTTATCAAATGTTTTTGCTTACTGGTGCTATTTCATTCGAATTAAATTTATTTTGAAGATAGCATAACGTTATGCATACGCATTGCTGTAAGAGCTTTCTGAAAATTGCATGTGCAATTTTAGGAAGAAATGTATTTTGTAAGAAGGTATAAGCCCACAAATTACATTGAGGAGAAAAAATTATGGCTAAATCCATTACAATTTTTGAAGTGACCCCCAAAAAAGACGGCGTAAAGGGCATGTTTCAAAACGTAGAAAAGGTATTGCCCCATGTGGTAAATGCGCCGGGGTTTATATCTGTAGAACCGTTCACAAGTCTTGCTAATGAGGGAAAATATTGCTTTGTTTGTGTCTTTGAAAGTGAGGAAGCCGCAGCACAGTGGCGTAATGTAGCAGAGCATCGTGCTGTGCAAAAAGATGGACATGACAACTTGTTTGAAGAGTATAAAATAACGGTAACGTCCGTTGTGCGTGAATACACCAACAATGATAGAGTACATGCACCTGTTGATTCCAACGAATACTTAACAAAGTAACAAAACCTCTGTAGCCTATTTATCTGAAAAATAAGCAGGCTACAGACGAGAAAAAGGACGCTATCATGTACCCACGAGAATTTGAAATAAGAAAAGAACTGTTTGCGCTTTGCGAAGACGGATATAGGGATTTTGCTTCAGCTCTTATTCCAGGATGTAATAATTTACTGGGGGTACGGATTCCGCAATTACGAAAAATAGCGAAAGGTCTTGTCAAAGAAAATCCCACTGAATTTTTGGATAATGCGCAAGATATTTATTTTGAAGAAACCATGCTTAAAGGCTTTATCATCGCCAACATGCATGAAGATATAGAAATTATTTTAGAACAAACTTCATTATTTATACCCAAAATTACTAATTGGTCTTTGTGCGATAGCTTTTGTAATGAATTAAAAATAGTACGAAAGCATAAAGAAAGAGTCTGGAAATTCTTGACTACGTACCATCAATCAAGTGATGCTTATGAGATACGCTTTGCTGTTGTTATGCTATTATTTCATTATATTGAAGAAAAATATTTAGATGATATTTTATTTATTTGCGATGTCATAACCCACGATGACTATTATGTAAAAATGGCTGTTGCTTGGGCTCTTTCTATGTGTTTTGTAAAGTTTCCTCATGAGACACTTGCTTACTTAAAAAACAATAATTTAGATAATGAAACCTATAGCAAAACATTACAAAAAATAGGCGAATCCTTACGAGTTGATAAAGAAACCAAGGCAATGATTAAAGCCATGAGAAGGAAATAGGCGAGCATATCTCATAAGTATTCGATGAGTAAACTTTCCGCAATCATTTAAATTATAAAGAATAGGTAAATTTTTATTTATGCAGTATACTCCTTTGCTTATGACTTTTGATGAGATGTATGAAGCTGTGCTTGAAAATAATCAAAGTTACGACAGTATCTTTTTTTATGCCGTTAAATCTACAGGCATTTATTGTCGACCTTCTTGTAAATCAAAAGCACCCAAGAAAGAAAATGTAGAATTTTTTACTCGCGCTCATGAAGCACAGGTAGCAGGGTATAGGGCATGTAAAAGGTGTCGCAGTGATTTACTTGATTATAAACCCATGCAGGATATGGCAAAAAAGCTTAAAAAACTCATTAATGCCAGCTTTGTAGAAACTGCAAGTCTACATGCCGAGATGGATAGTATGGGCTTATCTCGCAAACGTATGGTGGAAATTTTCAAAGAAGAGTACGGTATAACTCCCAGCCAGTATATGAATAATTTACGCTATGGTGAAGCCCAAAAACTCCTTACACAAAGCAATAATGAAATCATAGATATAGCCTACTCAGTAGGCTTTGGAAGCTTATCGGCATTTTATAAGTTCTTTAAGGAAAGATCCGGCTTGTCACCTGCGGCGTATAGAAAAATTAATTCCAATTCTAAGTTTAAATTGCGCTAATTGATACTTTGAATTGGAATACGCAACAGGACGTTGCCCACAAAATGCTAAGCACTTTGGAATCCGAATAAGACTTTAAAATAATAATGTATAATAATTTGCTGACAAAGGAAAAATCATGGAACAAAACACAGCTACCCCTCAAGAAGTTATTGTAAAAGTACATCAAGCTGCAGAGTTTTTGAAAGAGAAAGGCGAAGAAGCTCTCGCAGTGCTTCGTGACCCCACCTCTGAATATACCTGGAAAGACACCTATATTTTCATTATGGATATAGAGCAAAGCCTTGTGCTTTCTAATCCGGTATTTAAAGAGCGAGAAGGTGGTAATGTTCGTGAGCATCTTGATTATGCAGGGGAAAAATATGGTGTTAATCTTTGCAATCTTGCCAATAAGGGTGGAGGGTGGCTTGAATTTACGTGGGCAAAGCCCGGTGATGCAACGCCACATCGTAAGGTTTCTTATATTTATCCTGTCCCCGGTTATCGTTATACAGTGTGTGCCGGAATTTATAACGACACCATGACTGTGGAAGAATTGAATAGTCTACTTTAGGGGGAAATTATGCACGGATTTGCCATATATGAAAACCAATTTGGATTTTTTAAGATTGCCTATGAAGGCAAGTGCGTGGTTTTTTTCAAAAAAATTCATGACACAACTATACAAGATTTTGGCACAAAAACACCTTTTACAGAGCGTGTGTTTGAGCAACTCTGCGAGTATCTTGCAAGAAAAAGAAAGCATTTTGAGGTGCCTTATAAGCTTAATGGCACAGATTTTCAAAAGAAAGTTTGGCAAGCTTTGTGTACTATTCCTTATGGAGAAACACGCACATACAAAGATATTGCTCTTGCCGTTGGCAATGAAAAAGCTAGTCGTGCCGTAGGTCTTGCCAACAATAAAAACCCCATTACTGTTATTGTGCCTTGTCACCGTGTTATAGGTAGTTCTGGAAAGTTGGTGGGCTATGCAGGAGGGCTTGAGATGAAGAAATTTTTACTTGATATGGAGCGTGCAAATAAATGAATAAATATGTAGTATTGTTTGAGGTCATACCCTCACAAGAAGGTAAGGCTCAATATTTGGAACTTGCCGCCATGTTAAAACCTATGCTCGAAGGTTTTGTAGGCTTTGTAAGCATGGAGCGGTTTCAAAGCCTACATGATGAAAATAAGGTACTCTCCATGAATATATGGGACAGCGAAGAAGCCATGAGTCGCTGGCGCAATACAGTTGAACACAGAATGAGCCAATTACAAGGTAAGACAAAGCTCTTTGAAAGCTATAAAATTACCGTTGTGTCAGTTATTCGGGAGTACATCCATAACGACAGTGAAAATGAGTTTGCATAAACATTATAGAAAACACGTTTTATCCTGGGCAAAAAATTGTAAATATAAGCAATTTTTAGCCGGTTTTGCCGGTGTTTGCCTTGCTACAGTATTACGCTTCAAAAAATCAAACATTGATTGTCAGAGTCAGAATGCAAATACCTTAATAAAAAATAATACAAATAAACCTACGACAAGTATAAAAGTCAAAAAAGTTACAAACCTTGTAAATTCCTTTATAATAACAGCTTAGATGGTAAACAACGAATACAATAAGGGAAAACTTATTGCATTTTTTTCTTTTTTTGCCTATCTTATCTTTTTTTATATGTGTCTGTAACTTTTTGAAAGTACAGTAAAGTTAAGGAAAATTTATGCATAAATCTTTCATTCAAACTATATTCTTGTTAGTAGTATTTTATTTGTTTTCTATGTCAAATGCTTTTGCATCACCTATTGATTATGATGACATTATAAATGTTATCGAGCAAAGACGCTCTGATATTGCTGTAGTAATGGAGGAAAGTACCGTTTTTGTACTTAATATTGATAGGTCTGATCCAGAAGATGTTGGCACAGGCACGGGATTTGTGGTAGCTCCAAACTATATTCTTACTAATGGTCATGTTACTGAAGATGCTGATGAACTTTATGTATCTGGTAAAACTTTAAGCTTGCGTAAAGCCACACTTGTGAAAGAAGTAAATGATGGGGTAAATGACTTTAGCTTATTGAAAATTGCAGCAACTGAAAAATTTCCAATTTTGCCTTTTAGCACTAATGTGCGCCGCACAGAAAGAGTAAGTGCTTGGGGTTACCCTTCAATTATTTCACAATTTGATAACAAGATGGATGATATTTTAGATGGTAAATTTGATGGAACTCCACCGCTTGTTTATACTGAGGGTGTAGTTAGCAGTTTTGTAGATAATGGTAAGGCTGTGAGTATTATACATTCTGCCATTATTGCCGGTGGCAATAGTGGTGGTCCGCTAATAAATGCAAACGGAGAAGTGATCGGTATTAATTCTTGGCGTAGCACAGATGTGTATGAAGGAAGTATGGTAAATGCTGCTCTTACTGCTGATAGTGCCATAGCATTTTTACGCTCATGTGGTATAGAGCCACGCATTGCACCCAATGGTGAAAGTAAAAAAGACTTAAAAAGTTCTCTTTCTCAAGCTAGTAAAAAACAGAATGGCAATGCCCTTGGACCAGATGGTATTAGGAAAAGTACTGACAATAAAGAATCTAAAGATTTTGCAATACAAGGGGAGCCACAAGAACCAGCCGGGCTTTCAAAAGAAATGCAAGATGCATATGCTCTAGCAAAACGAGGTGATGTAGCGGCGCAAACTTTTGTTGGTTTTTCATTATATTATGGTGACAACGCCCCTGCAAACCCAGAAGTGGGTGCATATTGGTTGCAAAAAGCTATGGTCAAAGGCAGTGTTGATGCACAAGCCTTGTATGGAGCAATACAAATTGCAGATCCCAATTACTACAATGCAAAACAAGGATTAAAGAATTTAAAAGATGCTGCTAACAAAGACGCTAATCATGCATCTATTTTAGCTCAATTTTTATTTACAGGTGAAATATTTGGTATTGAGCGCAATTATGATGAGTCATTTCACATGGCTAAACGAGCTGCTGAAGTTAATAATATTGATGGTATAGCTTTGCTTGCTTTATTTTATTTTCATGGAATAGGTGATGAGCGTGATACAACAAAGGCTTTCAAGCTTGCTCAAAAAGCCGCCGCTGAAGAACACCCTCTAGGTTATGCTGTATTAGCTTGGTTATATTATAATGGTTTAGGTGTTCAGCAAGATTTCAAAAAGGCTTTTGAATATGCAAAGCTATCTGCCGATGGAAATGAACCAGAAGGTATTGCTTTACTAGGATATTTTTATTATCAGGGTGTTGGAGTAAAAGAAAACCCAAAACTTGCTTTTATGTGGGCCAAGCAGGCTGCAGATGATGGTAATGATTTTGGGCGCACCTTGACAGGATTTTTCTACGCAGAGGGTTATGGTGTAAAAAAAGATGAAATACTTGGTGTTGCATACTTAGCCTTAGCTATGGAGTTAGGCTTTACGGACGCGGTGGAGCAATATAATACTTACTCAAAGCAATTAACAAAGAAGAAGCATAAGCAAGTTGAACTTTTAGTGAACACATGGTTTAATCAGTGGGGATTTTAGCAAAATTCAATCTTTCTGAAGCGAAAATTAACCTAGTCCTTACGCCTAGCTTCTAGTAAGCCCCAAGCGTTGTTTTAAGTGGGTGTGCCTTTTAATAAAAATACGTCAGGTGTATTTTTTAGTATTTACAAATTTACGTTACCCTAAGTTTTTGTTTAGATGTGCCGTTAATAATTTCAGAAACAAATTAAACACAGCCATTAGTGTAATATAGTTTCTTGTATTATAAAATATTTATTTTATTCTTTATCACGTAAATATACATGGTTATAGCTAGAAAAAGAAATAAGGGCTGATTTTACAAAAAGTAAAAAATTTAAAAATAAACATAACTTGATTAATTGAGTGGCATGCTGTAATTGTATACAATAAATAAGGTAGAAAATAGTTGTAAATTGCAAGATGGGGGGAGCAAATGCTAAAACATATAAAATTTATTTTTCTTGTTCTTTGCTTAATGCTTTGTGGGTTTAGTGAAGCTCAAGCTGCAGCTGTACCAAGTTCTACAAGTGTTGTCGCAAAAAATGTATTGCAACAAGCGAAAGTGGAAGCTGAAACTTTATATGAACAAGGTAATTATGATGCAGCGTTTGAAGCCTACGGTCGTTTGCTTCGTGAAGATCCAACCAGCCCTATAGTAAATTTGGGCTATGCTCGTTCAGCTGTGAAAATCAAGAAGCTTGGGCAAGCGGTCATGGCCTATGAGCGCCTTTTGGCTCAATATCCAGATGAACCAATACTATTAAAAGAACTTGCCTATGCTCTAAGTATGCAAAATGATACACAACGTTCTGATATGGAACTTGCTAAAAATACTGAAGCAAGCTCCATTGAAAATACTAACCTTGCAGAAAAATGGAATAAACAGCATAAGCGCACGCAAATATCCGGTAAAATTCGTACAGGTTTGCTCTATGACAGCAATGTGAATAGTGGTCCAGCTTCTAATGATATTTCGCTTGGTGATTGGGATTTAACCCTTATTGATGGTAAATCTCAAGATAGCCTTGCAGCATATATGGGTGCTAATATAGATGTGGGGCATCGCTTGGATATTGTTAGCCCGTGGTGGATTGTTGGTAGTGCCGGTTTTTTTGCGCGCTATAATACACATGAAAAGTTATATGATCTTGATTTAACATCCTCAGAGTTTGCTACGACTTCCGTAGGTGTGCGCTATTTAGGAACAAAAGCATTGTTTGATTTTAGAGCAAGGGCACAAATTTTTGACTATTCATTTCTACAAAACGTGGTTTCTGTCGGCCCAGCTGCTAACTTTGTTTATGCTATAACTCCTAAAGTTCATTTAATTACCCGCGCTAATCTTGACTGGCGTGACTATTCAGAACATCGCAGTTATGATGGTTGGTATGCTTCTGTTGGTCAATATTTACGTTTATTTGTTGGTGATGGTGGACATAATATAACAGCTGGTGGACGCTATCTTGGTGGAACAGCTCATGATTCAGTTAACTCTTATGATGGCTTTGAAGCCAGTATTAACTTTATGATTGTTTTGCCATTTGACATTCGCGTATCACCATTTGTGAGTTACGGTGGTGAATATTTCCACGGGCCTGCCACAGCTCTTGAAGAAGATTATAGGCAAGACCATCGCTTACGTGCGGGCATTAATGTTGATATTCCTATTAGTGATGCATGGAGCATTGAGCTTGGGTATCAATACATGAATAACTTATCCAATAGTGAATTATATACTTATGATCAGCATGTAGCTAACGCTGGTATTGCTTGGTCATTTTAAGTAAATAAATATTACTTTGCAAAAAGCCTGTGTATGGTCGTTAGACTTGCGCAGGTTTTTTTTATTGTTTAAGTCACAGGCCGCCATAAAACAATAATTAAATCATTATTTTTTGTGCACATATTTTAGCTGTGCCATGTGATAATGAAATGTTGTTGATTGGTGTTTGCTACTGTCGAAATAACCATGACCATTGTTTTTTTGCTATTACTTCGTAGAGCTTTGAAACACAAGTGTGCTTATGTAGTAACAATGCAGGTAAATGGCGCTGCTTGTTTGATGTGACATTTTCGCGATGGGTATTTAAGATGTTAATTCTATAAATATAATGTGACATGTGATTTTTCAATCTCAACTATTTATTAAAAAAAGTGCCAAATTCAAATGTATAAAGTATTGAATTTGGCACTTTTAAGTAATTTTGAGAAATATTTATTTGGGATGCAACTGACCTTCAATTTCACCTGTGTAATTGCCACCTTGAGAATTAATAGTTAAATTGCCTTCTACTTCCTCTCCAATTTGCAATGCTTCAGTACCCTGTACATTCCAGTTGTTCAATGTATTAACACCCACTCCCTGAGGGTCAAAACTGGCATTACCACCACTAATGTTGAAGCTGCCAGGTGTGATAGTACCAGATGCATCAATTACAGTAAAAACTCCACCAGCATTATTGCTTGTGTAAAAAGAAGCCTGTGAAATGTTGCCACTTGTTAAGTTGGCTTCAAAAGTGAATGTTCCTTCGGTGTCATTGGCTAAAAAGCCCTCAAACTCAAATTTACCAGAAGCAAAACCTAAAACATCCATTGAGTTAGCTAGATCTTGAGCAATAGCTGTTTCTGTAGCCAAGATAGATTCAATTCTTGCTTCTTCATCAAGTGTAGATTGGAAACTAGCATTGGTTGTTGCTAATAACCTTGTAGAGTTTAGGCTTGTGTTGAGATCATCTTGTTCAGTTAAACCATGTATAACACTTTCAGGATGTGTATCACTGCTAATGTTAATGGCTGCAGCAATAGGGGTGCCAATTCTAGTTTGGTCAATAAGTTTTTGCCTTTGAGCAGGTGTCATTAAAGTTGGAGGAGAAATCACGTTTGCATTTGGACCAAAAATAGCCATATATCCGGGAGGCACTATTGTGTCATTAACGACCACACTTTGTTGTTTGGTGCTATTTTCAGTAGAGACACTGGTTTGACCCTCACTGCTTAAAATGGCTAAAGTTGTGCCACGAATGCCAACTGTGGCCTCGGGTGTGCGTACTGAAAATGCCTCTGGGTTACTTTCCACAATGGAACCAGTAACAAAACGCGCAAGACCCGTAACTATGTTAGATTTAAATGATTTAGAGTCACCGTCGCTATAATTTTCCATGACAAAATTGCTATTAACCCCAATGGTGACAGCGCTATTATCATTAAAAAGCAGCTGGACTTTTCCATCAGAATCTGTGCGAATAATATCATTTAAATGTATATCATCCTTGAGTTTAAGCTCATTATTTTTGCCTGCTCGCTCAAGTGTAACCTCACCGATTACTGCAATAACCTTGGCAATGCTTGCAGCATTTACTAAACTAGGACTAACTATAAAACATAAAAAAACAAAAACTGTAAGCATTGATTTATAGCGATGCATGATAACCTCCATTGTGTAAACCAAGAATCCCTAAAGCGCATAATAATTTTGCAAATTACTTATCGGTAAATTACTAACTTTTTTTATATATGTAAAATACTTTTATTTAAATAGTCGCTTTTTACACATAATATATAGATGGTATGAACAAATTAAATATTGTTTGTGGTATATTAGACAAGTATATTTTTAATCTTTATTATTTAAAGCATCCATAATAGCCTTCGCAACTTCATAAGCAAGGTTTATAGGCACAGCGTTACCAATCATCTTATATGCATCATTTAAGCTTTCGTAGTAAAACTTAAAATCATCGGGAAATCCTTGCACCCGAGCGCATTCGCGCACACTTAGCCTTCGGTATAAATGTTCTTGACCTTTTGCAAAAATATTTTTGTTTTTTTCTATCTTGGGCATAATTGGTGCTTGAGGGTGGAGTTGACATTGTCTGCCTGAAGCTTGAACTGTAAAAGCTTGCTCATGCCACTGCCTCACTCTATTTCTACTCATGAACATGGTTGAATAAGTACCGACAAAATATTCATGATTTAAGAAATTAACATTGTCCCCATTGCTTTTATTCTTTACTAGTGCAGGCACAGCATTGTCTTTTAAGTCTAAAATAATATCTGCTAGGGTAATTTTTTTTTCATATGGACTTGGAAATGCAAATTTAACATTTAAATCTTTTCTAAAGCCTACATAAAAAACTCTTTTTCTATCTTGAGCTACACCATAATCTGCAGCATTTAAAAGGCTAACATTGATATCATAGCCTGCTTCATCAAATGTTTGAAGAATGCTTTCAACAGCAGCATTATTTCTTTTTGTCATCATGCCTTTTACATTTTCTGCTAAAAAAAATGAAGGCTGTTTGTCTTTTAATATCCTAATATACTCATAAAATAATTGCCCACGATGATCATTTATGCCTCGTAATGCACCTGCCTCACTCCAAGACTGGCAAGGAGGTCCTCCGATAATACCTTCGCACTCGGGTAACTCTGTTGAAGATAGCTTTGTAATATCTAATTTTATAAGCTGTGCGGTATGATTTTTTTCATATGTTTTCCAGATGGATTTATCATACTCATTTGCAACAAGTATGTTAAAACCAGCTTGCTTAAATCCAAAGTCTAGCCCGCCAGCTCCTGCAAATAGGCTAATAAGATTCACATATTTTCCTTTGTGCGAAAAGAATATATTTTATAAAATAAGTGCATAAAACATAGAAAGTTTACTCATCTAGTTCGGCACAAGCCTTAGCGTATTCTTCTTGGCTTGGAGTAACAAGTTTATCTTTGGGGGCAAAATTTGTTTGATCATAGCGCTCTACATCATCCATTTCAACGTCAAAAACTGTTGAAAATTCAGCATGTCCTTTGATACCGTCTAAAGCACCTTGCTGTAATGGTAGGGCTAAAAGACCAGTATAATACTTAAAATCAGGCATAGATATATTATAGGCTTTTGCTCCCACAAAACCATATGGTATATAGTGGTAAGGAAATCCAAGTGTTAAAATTGCCTTATATCCATCATGTTTAGCTTTATTGATAGAATGTGTAATAAGTTTTTTGCCAAGTCCTTGCCTATGTAAATGGGGGGCAATGAAAACTGGTCCAAAGCTGATGGTTTTAAGTTCACTGCCATTATCCAAAATAATTTTTGAATGAGTATAAAATATTGCCCCGCACACTTTACCATCAACTTCCAATACGAAGCTTAAATCTTTAATAAAGTCATGATGCTTACGCATTAAAAATACAACATAATGTTCTAAAGCACCCGGAAAATATAAATTCCAAAAAGCGTCACGAGCAAGTTCTTCTACTATTTTATAGTCTTGTTCAGTTTCTGATCTAATTTTTATCTGCATACAGTCTCCAAGCATACTTAAGTTTAAGTAGTTTAAAAAAATTTCAGTGGCAAGACAACCATATTAACTATTTTTTAGCAAAAAAATAGTTATTTTTAAAAAAGATGTTGACAATCATTTTCAATTTTGTAAGCATGCGCTTGTGCTAAGTACAACTTTTTTGACTCATTATACCTATTTTTTTTGATTAGATTTAGATAATGATATTCAAAGTCTTAATCAATTGAGGCGGTTGTGAGTTGTAACTTCTAGGAGGAGACTATGAAGAAAAAACTGATTACCCTTATTCTTGCTGCAGGCTTGGTTTGGGTGGCTGCTACCGATGCTAAAGCTATCGAATTTAGAGCATCTGGTGAGTGGCTAATGGGCTATGGTGGCGTTGAAAATTCATTTGAGCGCAACTTTAACAATGGTAATGATGTGTTTCAAGCCGCTCAACGTGTGCGCTTGCAATTAGATGCCATTGCCAGTGAAACCCTTTCTGGTACTGTTCAGTTTGAAATGGGTGATACCATTTGGGGTAATGCTGAAACTGGTGGAGCACTCGGCGCTGATGGTAGAATTGTTGAGCTTATGAGTGCTTACATTGACTGGTATGTGCCAAATACTGAACTGCAATTCCGCATGGGTATTTTTGGTGCTGCTATGCCTAATGCTGCTGGTGGTTCAGCCGTGTTTGATGAACAAGTAGCAGGTATCGTTGCCAATTATAAATTTAATGATAACATTGGCTTAACTGCTATGTGGCTTCGTCCTTACAATGATAACTATGTTAATGATGGATACTTGTATGACGATGAAGATGACCCGAATAACTTCCTTGATAACGTAGATTATTTTGGTGTGTCTTTGCCTATGACCTTTGATGGTTTTGAAATCACTCCTTGGGTGCTTTATGGCGCTGTGGGTAGAAACTCTATGAAGGGTGATGGCAATGCTTTTGATGATGTAAGCTCAGTATTCTTACCTGTAGGATTTGATCGCGACCGTTGGAATGGCGACAGTGAAGCCTATGGCACACAATGGTATGCAGGTATTCCAGTAGTAATTTCTGCCTTTGATCCATTTAAT
Source organism: uncultured Desulfovibrionaceae bacterium (assembly GCA_964370675.1). Classification (GTDB taxonomy): domain Bacteria; phylum Desulfobacterota; class Desulfovibrionia; order Desulfovibrionales; family Desulfovibrionaceae; genus CAYJAD01. The sequence goes on along the minus strand of CAYJKC010000013.1, from coordinate 2,476 downwards.
ATTGAATTTGATATTAACTATGGTGCATCATTTGGCTTTGGTGATTATTGGGCAGTAAATGCCGATAGTGGCAGATCAAGTATAGCTAGCAGTGACCGTCAAGGTTATGTAGTAAAAGCCCTTTTCGAATATAACATGGATTGGGGTCGTCCAGGTCTCTTTGGTTGGTATGCATCTGGTGATGATGGTGACGTGAGCAATGGTTCTGAGCGTATGCCAACTATTACCGGTACTGGTAACTTTACATCATTTATTCAAGATGGTTACGGCTGGGGCGCCCTTGGTGAGTCTGGTTTAAGTGTAACCTATGATGGTACATGGGGTGTTGGTTTACAACTAGCTGACTTCTCATTTGTAGAAGATTTAAGCCACACTGTACGCGTAACATATTTTGGTGGTACTAATAGCCCAGAAATGATGAAATATGCTGGCAAAAATGGCTGGTCTGATGGATTATATTTAACCACTCAAGATTATTTAGTGGAAGTCAACCTAGATACAGTTTGGAGCATTTACGAAAATCTTAATGCCATTGTAGAGCTAGGTTATATCTTTAATGGTTTTGACGTTGATGCTTGGCACGATGCCACCGGTGGCGAACCTCATAATTGGGGTGGTCAATCCGACGCTTGGAAAGTTAACTTAATTATGGAGTATAGCTTCTAAGTTAAACGCAAAAAAAAGGAGAGAGCTAAACTTATGGCTTTCTCCTTAGATTAATGACAAACCCCCTTGGGGTGTTTGTGCCGCCTAAAACAGCAGAGCTGTCTTGGCATTAAGGCACGAAAATTAATCGCTGAGCGGTGAAGCAAAGCTTCGCCTATCTCGGCTCTCTGTATCCGTAAAGTTCGTAAGCTCACCTAACGGCTATGCTTCGCACCCTTCGGGCAGAATTCTTGATTTATCGGAGAGTGCTGACAAAATCAGCACTCTCAGGAGAAAGCAAATATTTATAGCTTTCTCCTAAAAATTAAATTGGCAAATGTTTTCCGCAAAAAGCACCTTCGGGTGCTTTTTTTATGCATGAATTCTAATGCGCTTGTGTTTTTTAAACAAGTTGGCATGTTATGCTTGATATTGTCAAAAATAAGCATTCAAAGTATAATATATAGATGTTAACTATTAAATGTTCTGCATGCCGCCGTAAATTATGGAAGTATCAAAAGCTAGGCTCTGGCGAAGTCTTGCGTTGTCATAAAGCGCGCATTAGCAAAATGTATCATACCAACGAGCATGATGGCAAAATATGGTGCATTTGTGGTAAGCCTATCGGTATTGATAAGGGTAGCTTTTATAGCATGGTTAAAGGAAGTTTTACCTATGCTGGAACCAAGGTCAGTAAACTCTAGTTGTTGTCTTAGATAGCGTCTAAAAACAAATTGTATTAACTTCATAAAATACAATTTTTTTAAAAATATTTACATCATTTATTAAGGCAAATTTAAAAAAATTCCACAGCTCCACTATGCACATCGTATAAAGCACCACGCAGTAAAACACTGCCATTTTTGATGTATTTTTGTATTATTTCATCATTAGCAATGCTGTCTAAGCTGTTTTGAACATTAATTTTTTCAGCATCTCTGGGATCTTTCTCCCCTTGCAAGTTGCCATACACATGCTGAACAACTTTTTGTAATTGTGTTTTAGATTTTTTAGAATTAGGCGTATGCGCAATGGCAGCTCCAATAGCACCACACTTTGTATGCCCCATAACTATTATCAGCTTAACATTTAAATGCTCAACTGCGTATTCTATGCTACCTAACTCGTTTGTATGAATTATATTTCCAGCATTTCTAATAACAAAAAGTTCTCCAAGCCCTGCATTAAAAATATGCTCTGGTGGAGTGCGAGAGTCCGAACATGCAACTACCACAGCATAGGGATGTTGCCCTTTCGCTGTTGCTTGACGACGCATGGCGGAAATATCAGCTTGATTATGCGGATTTTTTTGAAAAGATAAATTATTTTTTTTAAGCATTTCTAAAATTTCTGCTCCATTCATCTGTGTATATGCTGGTGTGTACCTATTACCATCATCCTTAGCTAAAGCTGAACTGGTAGTAAGTAAACATAAAATAAAAAAACTACAAAAAAATATTTTTTGTTTTAGCATAAATACGTATCCTTTATTTTTAGATAAATGTTTGAAACAATTTGTTGTTTTATATTTATCATATGTCTAAACATTATCATACACATTGGCACAAAAAACAAGTCCCACAAGACTTTATAGACCTTATGGGACTTTATCAATGATAGACTGGTTATAGTGAGGCTACCAAGAATGTGATATAATCATATGTAACTATATGGTAAAGTTTTTTTATATTTTTTAGTTTGGCGATATGCCACCACACTTTTGTGCAGGAGTAAAATCAATCTCTCTTGGCAAAAAAACTATATGATTAAGTGAATATTGCTACGTATTATTTTGGATTTTTCGCGTTCCACTGGTCAGAGTTAGGGAAAA
>CAYJKC010000012.1:46403-52295 GCA_964370675.1 uncultured Desulfovibrionaceae bacterium | reverse complement strand
CTTGGAATGCTGCCTATCCTAAGAAAGAAACTAACATGAATGCTGCTCTTGGATATACCAGCTATATGATGATTATGGACGCTATTAAGCGTGGCAATAGTGCAGATCAAGAATCGATTACTGCTAATCTTGCTACTATTAAAGGCTTGCCTACTCCATTGGGAACATTAACTATTAATGCAACCCATGATGCCGAAATGCCTATCGGTATTATTGGCTATAAAGATGGCAAACGCGTCTATTTAGATCAAATTCAGCCTAAATAATTAAGCTTTTTATGTGGGGGTATGGAATCCATACCCCCTTTTTGTTGTGTCTTATGCTATTTGCTTGCCTATTTGTAAGCGCAAACCACGTATAAAAATTATATACCAAGTAGTAGACGCAGAAATTTTCTTATAACTACATTTTTAAATAGCTTTTCATGAGCATAGTTTTTATTAATGAAGTTATTTTATATTGTTAAATAGGATATTTGCATGAGCCTTGAAATGTTCCTGCAGCATTTTTTTAATGCTCTCACCCTAGGTTCTCTCTATGCCCTGATTGCCATTGGTTATACCATGGTTTATGGTATATTGCGTTTGATTAACTTTGCCCATGGTGACATCTTGATGTTAGGGGCATATTTTGTTTTTTTTGGTACCTTTGCTTATGGTTTACCTTGGGGCTTAGCTGCTGTTATAGCTATAGCTGGAGCAAGTTTTTTTGGTGTTTTAGTGGAGAGGGTGGCGTATCGCCCTTTGCGCGATGCCCCACGTATATCTGCTCTTATTAGCGCCATTGCAGTTTCATTTTTCATTGAAAGTTTGGCTGTGGTCGTGTTTACAGGGCTTCCACGTCCTGTACTACAACCAGATTGGCTTATCAATAAATGGAGCATTGGCAATGTACACATCTTGCCCTTAACTGCCTTTGTCCCGGGTGTTACCTTAATTTTAGTAAGTATCTTACTATATGTAGTCTATCGCACTAAACCTGGTCTTGCCATGCGTGCCATATCTAAAGATATTGAAACAACACGCCTTTTGGGTGTTAAAGTAGATAATATTATAGCTCTCACCTTTTGCATAGGTTCTGCTTTAGCAGCGGCATCGGGTATTATGTGGGCTTTGCGCTACCCTAAAATTGATCCATATATGGGTATTATTCCAGGGTTTAAGGCATTTATCGCCGCGGTATTTGGAGGCATTGGCTCCATACAAGGTGCGGTTATTGGTGGATTGTTGCTTGGATTTATTGAAATTATGGCAGTGGCCTTCATGCCGCACCTATCTGGTTATCGTGATGCCTTTGCATTTATTTTACTTGTTTTTGTTTTGCTAGTTAAGCCCACGGGACTATTTGGCGAGCGCATGGAGGAAAAAATCTAATGCGTTTTAACAAATATTCTATTGCTTCTCTTATGCTTATGCTGCTTGGTGGTGTGCTGCTATTTTATGCCGAGCATATTTTAGGCGCATATCAAATATATATATTAAAACTAATTTTCATTAATGCTATTTTGGCATTGTCGCTTAACTTAATATATGGATATACAGGTCTTTTTTCTCTTGGGCATGCTGGGTTTATTGCCATTGGGGCCTATGTTTCCGCACTTTGCATTCTAAGTCCGGAGCAAAAAGAGATTATGTGGCTTTTAGAACCCATGATGTGGCCTTTTTCTGTGCTTTTTACTCCATTTTGGGTATCAGTCATAGCTGGTGGTCTTGCGGCAGCTTTTTTTGCCTTGCTCATTGGTTTACCGGTGTTGCGTCTTGGTGATGACTATCTTGGCATTGCAACTCTTGGCTTTGCCGAGATTATTCGCGTGCTTATTGTAAATGCTACCCCTATAACCAATGGTTCACTTGGTATTAAAGGCATACCCAGTTACGCAGATATAACAACATGTTATTTTTGGCTTTTAGTGACAATAATATTTATGGTGCGCATGGTAAATAGTAATTATGGGAATGTATTAAAATGCATTCGTGATAATGAAATTGCTGCTAAGGTTATGGGTATTAACGTATTTTTCTATAAAGTGCTTTCTTTTTGTGTGGGTGCTTTTTTTGCCGGTGTGGGTGGTGCATTACTTGGCAGCCATCTTTCCACCATTGACCCTAAGATGTTTAATTTCTTGCTTACTTTTAATGTTCTTATGTTTGTTGTGGCTGGTGGTCTAGGTTCCATAACCGGATCAGTGCTAGGAGCAGGAGTAATTACCATATTGCTTGAGTGGCTACGCGCTCTTGAAGAACCCATGAATTTAGGTTTTGTAGAAATTCCTGGTATTCCTGGTATGCGCATGGTTGTTTTTTCGCTTATATTACTTGCCATCATTCTCTTTAGACGTGAAGGAATTATGGGTATGCGTGAAATAACATGGCATAATATTTTTGGTTTTTGGAGGAAAAAATGAGTACACCCTTCATAAAGCCAGACCCTAAAGACGCTATATTGTGCTTGCATGATGTTACTATGCGTTTTGGTGGTGTTGTTGCAGTTAGTAATCTTAGTATATCTATCCCTAAAGGTAGCATTGTGGGGCTTATTGGTCCTAATGGTGCTGGTAAAACTACAGCTTTTAATGTTATAAGCAGTTTTTATACCCCTCAAGAAGGTAAGGTTATCTTTAATGGTAATGAAATGACCGGCTCCCAACCGCATAAAGTTTGTGCTGCTGGCATAGCACGTACATTTCAAAACATACGTTTATCGCAACACCTTACAGCTTTAGAAAATGTAATGGTGGGTTGTCATGTACGTCGCAAATACCCATGGTGGACTGTTCCCTTGGCCTTGCCCATGCTCTTAAAAGAAGAAGATGCCATTGCTGCAAAGGCTACAAAACTCATAGAACGACTTGAATTAACATCTTATATTCACGAAAAAGCCAGCAGCTTGCCCTATGGTGCACAGCGTCGCCTTGAAATTGCGCGTGCTCTTGCCACTGAACCAAGCTTTCTATTACTTGATGAACCGGCCGCTGGCATGAACCCACAAGAAAGCTTAGAGCTTATGAGCTTTATTGGTTATATCCGTGATGAATTTGATGTCACCATCTTACTTATCGAACATGATATGAAGGTAGTTATGGGGGTTTGCCAATATATTTGGGTTATGGAATATGGTCGTCTTATTGCCGAGGGTGAGCCGGATGTTATACGAAATAATCCAGAGGTTATTAAGGCATATCTTGGTGATGATGCAATCTAGGACATGGGATCAAGCTTCATACTTAGCCTACAGGAAGTGGGCAAGCCGCGCAGCGTAAGCTAGAAAGACAAGACGTAATTTACTTACGTTGAAGGCGACGCTAGCGATAACTTGTGTCGCATAGGACATGCGACCAAGCTTCATACTATAAGGACATATATGCTTGAAATTAAGGATTTAAAAGTACGCTATGGAGGCATTGAGGCTGTACAGGGCATTAATGTAAATATACCTCGTGGCAGCATTGTTACTTTAATTGGGGCCAATGGCGCAGGTAAAAGTAGTACCATTCGTTCCATAGCTGGTTTAAATAAGCATGTTAGCGGTGAAATTTTATATAAACGCCATGATCAGTCAGAAGCTCTTTCATTGCTAGGGCTTTTACCTGAAGTTATAGTTAGGCACGGCATTTCACTTTCACCTGAAGGTAGGCGTATTCTTCCACATCTTACTGTTGAAGAAAATTTACAACTTGGGGCGTATAGCCGCAATGATGCGCAAGGTATAGCTGATGATATAGAGTGGATTTATTCTTTATTTCCACGTCTTAAAGAACGCTTGTGGCAAAAAGGCGGCACTTTGTCTGGCGGTGAACAACAAATGCTTGCAGTTGGTCGAGCTCTTATGAGTCGCCCATCCCTACTCATGCTTGATGAGCCATCCCTTGGTTTAGCCCCGCTATTAGTTAAAGAAATATTTAATATTATTAAAAAAATTAATGAAGAAGGCACAACAATTCTCTTGGTAGAGCAAAATGCTTTTGCATCTCTTTCTATTGCACATTATGCTTATATTTTAGAAGTAGGACGAATTGTGCTTGAGGGTAGCGGTCAAGAATTACTTGCTAATCCTAAGGTTAAGGAAGCGTATCTTGGTGGTTAATGTTTTAACGTTTAAGTAAACTTTTTATTGTATAAAAATTTTTTATTGAAATTATGAAGCCCCTTGTTCAAGACTCTGAATAGGGGGCTTTGCTGTTTAATTTAATAAAATTTAATGGTTATTTAACTCTGACATGTTGATTGTAGTGAACAAATAAGCTTTTTTGGGCCATTGCGTGTCTTAATAAAAAATGGTAAATTATAAAATGTAGGTATAGCCCATATTAAGAAAGTTTAATTTTTTTAATTTGTTCTGAAACTTACATTATGGAGATTTGCATACAAAATAAAAAATTTTATTTTTGCTGCATTTATGCATTGCCAAATGTGTAATACAGCTTATTTTAGTTAAAAAAATTATGTATGAAAATAGTTCTTATATTATACGGAGGCCATTTTGAATCAATTTACCCGCAACCTAACGCTTTGGGCCATTATTGCCTTAGCCATGGTCATGCTTTTTAATATGTTTCAACAGCCGCATAGTGCCAATAAAAGCGTAGTATATACTGAGTTTTTACAGCAAGTTGAAAAGGGTGATATTACAGAAGTTATTATCAAAGGCAATACCTTGATTGGTCAGGGCATAAATGGAGAAAATATCCAAACCTATGCTCCTAGCGATTCTGACTTGGTAAGTCGCCTTATGGACAAAAAAGTTGCCATCAAGGCAGAGCCTATAGACGATCAACCATGGTATATGACCTTGCTTGTATCTTGGTTCCCCATGCTTTTGCTAATTGGGGTTTGGATTTTCTTTATGCGTCAGATGCAAGGTGGCGGCGGTAAGGCCATGAGCTTTGGCCGTTCGCGTGCTCGCTTACTTAATGAAGAGCAAGGGCGCATTACTTTTGAAGATGTGGCTGGCATTGATGAAGCTAAGGACGAACTTTCTGAAGTAGTGGAATTTTTATCTAATCCCAAAAAATTCACTCGTCTAGGTGGGCGTATTCCCAAGGGTGTACTATTAGTAGGTCCTCCAGGCACTGGTAAAACCTTATTGGCACGAGCTGTGGCTGGTGAAGCTGGTGTACCATTTTTTTCCATATCTGGTTCAGATTTTGTAGAAATGTTTGTGGGTGTAGGTGCTTCTAGGGTTCGTGATCTTTTCACGCAAGGCAAGAAAAACGCTCCATGTTTAATATTTATTGATGAAATTGATGCTGTTGGTCGCCAGCGTGGCGCAGGTCTTGGGGGTGGGCATGATGAACGTGAGCAAACCCTAAACCAATTATTAGTTGAAATGGATGGTTTTGAATCCAACGAAGGTGTAATATTAATTGCTGCCACCAACCGCCCTGACGTATTAGATCCAGCACTTTTACGTCCAGGTCGTTTTGATAGGCAAGTGGTTGTTCCAACGCCAGACTTACAGGGTCGCAGGCGCATTTTAGAAGTGCATACTAGACGCACACCTTTATCTGATGATGTAAACCTAGACACTCTTGCTCGTGGAACTCCTGGTTTTTCAGGTGCAGATTTAGAAAATCTCGTGAATGAAGCTGCTCTACAAGCTGCAAAATTTAATGAAGAATTTTTGGATATGGCTGACTTTGAATATGCCAAGGATAAAGTTCTTATGGGGCGTGAGCGGCGCAGTCTTATTTTGTCTGATGAAGAAAAGCGTATAACTGCATATCATGAGGCAGGGCATGCTCTAGCTGCAAGGCTTTTACCAAAAACTGACCCTGTGCACAAAGTAACTATTATCCCGCGTGGACGCGCTCTTGGTGTGACCATGCAATTGCCAGAAGAAGATAGACACGGCTATTCACGCAATTATTTACAAAGCACCTTGGTGGTTCTCTTG
>CAYJKC010000012.1:33605-46393 GCA_964370675.1 uncultured Desulfovibrionaceae bacterium | reverse complement strand
GTGGTCGCGTGGCAGAAGAACTAGTGTTTGATGATATAACTACTGGTGCCGGCAATGATATTGAACGCGTAACTCGCACCGCTAGAAAGATGGTTTGTGAGTGGGGTATGAGTGACTCCATAGGTCCACTAGCCATTGGCGAAACTGGTGAGGAAGTTTTTATTGGTCGTGAATGGGTGCAAAATAAAAACTTTAGTGAAGAAACAGCAAGGCTTGTAGATGCTGAAGTAAAGCGTGTTGTGGATACAGCGCGTAATACTTGCCGTGAATTGTTGCAAGAAAATATTAAGTTTTTGCATGCTATTGCTTCTGCCTTGCTTGAACGCGAAACTATCAGTGGTAATGATATTGAACTTATCATGCAAGAAAAGCCCTTGCCACCCCTAGATATAAAAAATCAAGCCAATGGTAGTGCTCAAGATAAAGTAAAATCAGAAAGTAATGCCCAAGAAGGTGCGCCAAATGATGCACCAGAAACTGCAGTAAATGCTGAGCCAAATTTTGAGCAGGACTTTTTATTGGAAGCTGAGCCTGAAACTACATCTGATGTAGATAAAAGCACAGATGAAAATGCTGAGCAAAATTCACAGGCTAAGGATGACACCTCGAAAACAACATAGTGATGTTTGGACCTTGCGCCATGGCATTAATTTTGCCATGGAACCATGGGGGGTGATGGGTATTGTAAACCTATCACCTGACTCATTTTATGATAATGGGCGTTATGGTAATCCTGATGCAGGTCTAAAACATGCTAAGGCTTTATGGAAAGAAGGGGCCAATATTCTTGACCTTGGAGCAGAGTCAACGCGACCAGGTGCTGAACCCATAAGTGCCAAAGAAGAAATGCAACGCCTCATGCCTGTGCTTATGCCGCTCATGGAAGAAGTAAAAAAAGCAAGACAGGATAAAGATCAACATACTCCATATATTTCTGTAGATACTTATCATGCCGATACAGCACGTGCAGCTCTTGAACTTGGGGTACATATAATAAATGACATTTCGGCATGCACATTTGATCAAGAACTCCTTGAAGTAATTACCCATTATAAACCGGGATATGTGCTTATGCATAGCACAGGCTTGCCAAAGATCATGCAAGAAATGATTTTGCATGATAATATTGTGGATAATTTACGTCTTTTTTTTGAGTTGCACTTAGAGCGACTTATAAAAGCTGGTTTGCCAGAGTCAAATATTGTCTTGGACTTAGGTATTGGTTTTGGTAAGAGTTTTGAACAAAATATAGAGTTATTAAGTAATATAGATAAGTTTCATCAATTGGGTTTTCCAATACTTATTGCTATTTCTATGAAGTCTTTTTTAAGTGTCATGCTTAATCGTGCAAGAGATGACTTCTCATATCGCGCCCAAGCCACACAAAATGTTACTAGTTTGCTTGCCATGCAGGGTTTTAGCTTACATCGTGTACATTATGTGGCAGATACCATAAATACTTTGACTATTGCGCAGCAATTTAAATCTCAAGGTTTTAGCTGCAAGGGGATAGTATGATAGAAAGTATTATGCCAATAGATTTTGATTGGCGCGATGCCCTTGATATTTTATTTATTACAATTCTATTATATAAATCCATACAAATGCTCAAAGGTACTCAGGGCTTAGCAGTATTACTAGGTCTTGGGCTTATCATGCTACTTTATGGTCTTTCAATAAACTTAGGTTTATATTCAACTACTTGGATTTTACAAAATATTGTTAGCTCACTTTTACTTGTGGTAATAGTGCTTTTTCAAAAGGATATACGGCAAGGCTTAGGTGAGATGGGAGCGCGTTACTTTTGGCGCGGTTCTGCACTTCGCCAAGGTACTTTAGATGAACTGGTTAATGCTTGTGTGGAAATGGCACAGCTTAAAATTGGTGCGCTTATAGTGCTTGAACGCTCAGTGCCTTTACTTGATGTTAATTTAAGAGATGGTATCAGGGTTGACGCTCGCCTCTCGCGCAAATTATTAATAAGTATATTTTTCCCCAATACTCCATTACACGATGGTGCAGTGATTGTAAGTAAGGGGCGTATCTTAGCAGCATCTTGCATTATGCCATTAGCTCTTGTACACGACCAAAATTTTGGCACTAGGCATAGAGCAGGTATTGGAATTACTCAAGAATCAGATGCCATTGCCATTATAGTTTCAGAGGAGCGTGGAGAAATTGCAGTGGCAAGAAATGGCATTATTCACATAGGTCTTGATGCGGCTGAACTAAGGCAGGTGATTAGTGATGCGCTCTAGGTTTTTTGCACTAAATTTAAAAGTGTTACTCTTGTCATTTGTAATGGCTGTGGGTATTTGGTATGTGGTTGTTATTGGCGATCAAGTAGATATTCAATTGGAAGTTAGCGTAGAGTATAAAAACATTCCGAGTCATCTTATTATTACTGATGGTCTTGTAACCTCCATTGAGGTCCGCTTGCGTGGACCAGAGGCATTAATGCGTGATATCCCATCAAGTTCACGGGTGCATGTAGTTGACTTAAGCAATTTGCATAAAGGTCGCAATGTTATACCATTTATTTTCTTGCGCAATAAAACCTTACGTGCCTTTGACGTGCAAAATATCACTCCTTCCCGCTTGATTGTTACAGCAGATACAGCGCAAGAACGTAATGTTAATGTGCGTGCACAAATTTCGTCTAGCATTCCCACTTCTAACTTTAAGATAGAAAATGTAAAGGTGTCACCAAGTAGTGTATTGTTACGTGGTCCTAGCAATACTGTTCAAAATATTAATAACATACCTATTAGAGTGAGAATGGATCCCAAGGCACAACCAGGTACATATACTCAAACGCAACTACTTGACATTTTGCAGCCGTTGGTTACGGCAACACCTAGTAGTGTTAGTGTGACTTATACTGTGCTGAGTGAGCGGAAAGGAGTTGAATTAAATGAAAAAATTCGTATTGAATCTACTCAACCGCTTAACTATAAAATAGACCCAGAAAACTTGCAAATAAATGTAGAAGTTCCTGAATCACTAATAAATAATACTGTTTATTTAGCGGGCATAAAATTAAGTGTAACACCGCCACTTTTAGAAATAGGTGAAAGTACGGCGGTGCCATTAAATGTAACATTACCTGAGGGCATAACTTTAATTAAAACTTTGCCGAAGGTAGTTACCGTTAAGCGTTTGCGATAAGAAGCTTAGGGTATAATCCAAATGGCACTGGCTTGCCTGCCTGAGAGTTTCTCCCTTCGATAGGAGAAAAAAAGCTCATTCATACTTGCTGTGCACATATCAAGACCAAAAATATTACGCACTAAAAGTCCGGCCTTTTGTAATTGATATTGACTTAAACTCCATAAATCCATGGTTAAATCTTCCTTGCAAAACCATGGGGTATAGCTTTCACCCCATTCAGCATCAAAATTTACAAATTCTGCCATTGATGGTCCAAGGCTTGGTCCACGAACTGCCATTAAATCTATAGGTAGAAGTTTATATTGATCACAAAAACGTTGCACTGCACTTAGAATAAAATCGTTTCTATTACCGCGCCAACCCACATGCAAAGCCATTATATGTGTACCCTGTTTATGACAAATTAAGATGGGCTGGCAATCAGCTGTTTTAATAATTAATGCCAGTCCTTTTTGTTGAGTGGCTTGTCCATCTGCTTCATGCATTGGTTTATGATCTATCTGTATTGGTTCAGGGTCAAAAATAAGTTCATCACCATGTGTTTGCAATAGTTCGCTAAAATTGTAGCTAATATGTTTTTGCAAGCTTATTCTATTTTGCAAGACAGCCTTTTTATCATCAGCTGTGGCAAAGGAAATATTTCCACCGCCATAGGCTTTTTCTGAGTGACCACCCACACGAGTTTGAAAGAGGCATTGTACTTTACTGACTTTGGGAAACTTAAAAGGAATATAGCTTATATCCATAATATACCCTCCTCGCTAATTACAACTTTAACCTGCATGTCCCAATTATTCCAAATGGGTTTAGGTTGAATAATCTGCCATGAAAAGGCTAAACCTATGCTTAAACTATGCGGAAATTTATTTAAAAATCTATCATAATATCCAGCACCAAATCCGAGTCTATAACCATGGGTATCAAAAGCAACACCTGGAATAATAATTAAATCAATGGTGCTTTGCCACGGGTCTATATGTTTTTTTGGCTCCATAATATTAAATTTACCAAGCGTTAAATCAGCATAGCTTTTGCAAGAAAAAAAATCCATCAAACCTTTTTCATGCGTATGGCAACGAGGTAAAAGAACAGTTTTTTCATTTGCCCAAGCATTCTTAAGTAATAAATCAGTGTTCACTTCACCGCTTATGGGCATGTATAAAGCAATGGTTGTGGCCTTTTGCCAAAAATCTTGAGCTAAGACTATTTCTTGAGTTTGTTTGCTTTTAACGCTTGCCATATCTTTGCTTTGTTCTTTACGCCTAAAAAGCATGTCCTTACGCACTTTGTCTTTGTCAGATGTGACCATTCTTACCTCTTTTGTTCAGTGCAAAATTATGTTATTTTTGTGTTAGCAATTTATTGAAGTATAGTCAAAATGCAAGTGGCGCATAATCTTGCAACAATGAATGATATTTAAGTATATAATAAGGGAGTAATTTATGTCTAATCAAAATACACAAAAAAACTCATCCAATATGTCAGAAGATTTTTTATGGATTGCTCTTGGTGATATTCATGATGACATTAGCGGTCTTGCGCATATTCCAGAAATGGGTGAAGCTAATGCCCTAATTATTACAGGTGATATGACTAATTTTGGGGGAGTTGTTGAAGTTAAGCAAATTATTACTGCCATGCAAAAATATAATAAACGTATTTTTGCGCAAATTGGTAATATGGATAAAATGGAAGCAACTGAGTGGTTAAAAGAAAATAAATATAATCTACATACAGAAGTTCACGAAATTGCTCCAGACTTGGCTATGCTAGGGGTGGGGGCTTCTACCATAACTCCATTTGCTACACCCAGTGAATTTCCAGAATCAACCTTTGAAGCTTGGCTTGATGAATGTTGGCAGCAAGCTAAGGCTTGGAAGAATACTTTGCTTATTTCTCATAATCCTCCCAAGGATACATTATGCGATGATATAGGTGGTAATGTGCATGTTGGCTCTTCGGCTGTGCGAGAATTTATTGAAAAAAATCAACCAAATATTTGTATTTGCGGGCATATTCATGAAGCCAAATGTGAAGACAAAATTGGTAACACCACCATAATAAATCCAGGGAATTTTAGTGCTGGTGGTTATGTTGTTTTACGCTATAGCCAAGGCAAACTTTCTGCGCAGCTAAAGCAACTTGCTTAAAATATTTACTAAGGTGCTTTGCATTCGTGCAAAAAGCATAGCTTTCCAGGCTGTAGATATAAATTGGAATCAATAACGTGTAGTTGGCACACTGCATTGCAATTTTAAACTTTTTGTCAGCCACGCTTATTTTGGCAAGAATATGTTTGAGGTTCGGGAAAGTTTTTTGAGCAATTAGCCGGCGGTGAAGCAAAGCGGAAGTGCCGAGCCGCCCGACCCAAAGGGCAGCGAAGCTGTTTGCGTCTACGAAGTATGAGTAGCTACGCAAATCGAGAGCAACGCGAAAAAAACTTTACCGAACCTCAAACATCGTTACATAAATTAGTGAAATTAGAATGCTTGGCTAGTTGGTATGATAGGCTAATTTATACGCTTGCTTTTCATAAATTTAATCAGTAAGCTTGCGCGAAGAAAAGTTTAGGAGATTATATGCGTAAAGCTTCCATAGGTATTACCCCTGAAGGCGTGCCAGCTATTGGTCTTTGTGCTTTAACTGCACTCATTTTTGCATTAATAAATTGCTGGCCTGTTGCTATTGCTTTTTTGATATTAACTTGGTTTTCTTGTCATTTTTTCCGTGACCCTGAGCGTGTTGTGCCAAAGCAAGAGGGTGTTGCAGTAAGCCCTGCTGATGGGCGCATAATTCGCATTGATACAAGACCAGACCCTATTAGTGGTGCACCTCTTACTTGCATTTGCATTTTTATGAATGTGTTTAGCGTACATGTAAATCGTGCTCCAGTAGAATCAAAAATTTTAGATATTCAATATTTTGCAGGAAAATTTTTTAATGCAGCATTTGATAAAGCTGCAACAGATAATGAGCGTTGTGCCTACAGCCTTCAAGATAGTGCTGGCAATAATTGGACCATGGTACAAATTGCAGGTCTTATTGCTAGGCGCATAGTGTGCAGAGTAGATATTGGTGATGAGTTAGAACGTGGAGAACGCTTTGGTATGATACGTTTTGGTTCACGTGTTGACCTTTATATACCTGATGGGTATACTCCAGCAGTTAAAATTGGTGAACAAGTATTTGCAGGGCAAAGCATTGTGGCTAAGAAAATATGACTGAAGAAAATATACAACGTCGCAGGGGAGTGTACTTACTCCCAAACCTCATTACAACGTTAAGCTTTTTTGCTGGATTTTTAGCTATTATATGGTCTTCGCAAAATCGCTTTGAAGATGCTTGTATGGCAATTATTTTTGCAGCCCTTATGGATGGCTTGGACGGAAAAATTGCTAGATTAACTAATACTGCAAGCGAGTTTGGTGTTCAGTACGATTCTTTGTCAGACTTAGTAGCTTTTGGTGTTGCTCCGGCTAACTTGCTTTGGCATTGGCATTTGCATGGTTTTGGTCGCCTTGGTGTGGCGGTTTGTTTTCTTTTTGCTGTTTGTGGTGCTTTGCGCTTAGCGCGTTTTAATGTGTCTACTGCAGTAATAAATAAAAAGTTTTTTATTGGATTGCCCACACCTGCCGCAGGTTGTACTGCGGTAAGTTTTGTGTATTTTGCCAATTTTATTCCCACTAGTATTGATGTAATTGTGCCACCTGTAGCCCTTGTGTTAACCCTAGCCCTTGCTATGCTTATGGTTAGCAGGGTGCGGTATTATTCATTTAAAGAATATGCTTTTGTTAAAGCACATCCTTTTAGCTCTATGGTAACAGTAATACTACTTGTAGCCCTCATTGCATCACAGCCTAAGATTTTATTTTTCTTAGTAATGCTAGGTTATATTGTTGTAGGGCTTACCTATACCTACTTTATCTTACCCCGTCGCAATCGGGAACTGCTGCGCGGTTTGTCGCTTAATAGTGATTAATGGCATAGCGGTCAGTCTTAAAATCCCCTTACATTGCGCCAAAATACGGCTGACCATTATGCAAATATAATATTGCATGGAGATTATATTATGAGTAAACAGGTTTTCTTTTTTGATACAACCTTGCGTGATGGAGAACAATCACCAGGGGCCACCATGAACTTAGCTGAGAAGTTGCGCTTAGCAAGACAGCTTGAAATTGTTGGCGTTAACATAATGGAGGCAGGATTTCCTGCTGCAAGTCAAGGCGATTTTGAGGCTGTGCAAGCCATTGCAAAACAATGCAAGGATGCAGAGGTTGCAGGTCTTTGCCGTGCATTGCCAGCTGACATTGATCGCTGCTGGGAGGCTATTAAGCAAGGTGCCAATCCACGCATACATACTTTTGTTTCCACCTCTCCCTTGCATATGAAATATAAATTATGCAAAGAGCCTGATGCTGTAGTAAAAATGGCTGTAGATGGTGTTAGCCGCGCAGCTTCCTATACCAGTAATGTGGAATTTTCTGCTGAAGATGCTTCACGCTCAGACAGAGAGTTTTTGTGTCGTATAACTGAGGCTGTCATTAAAGCAGGTGCCAAGGTTATTAATATTCCAGATACTGTAGGTTATGCTCAACCACAGGAATATGCGGACCTTATTCGATATCTTATTGAAAATGTACCCAATAGTGATAAAGCTATTTTTAGTGTGCATTGTCATAATGATTTAGGAGTTGCTGTTGCCAATACCTTAGCAGCGGTGCATGCAGGTGCTCGCCAAGTGGAAGTTACTCTTGGTGGTATTGGTGAGCGTGCTGGTAATGCTGCTTTAGAAGAAGTGGCCATGGCTTTGAGAGTGCGCAATGACTATTATGGCCTAAGCAATACTATTAATACGGAACAGCTCTATCCAGCTTGTCGCATGTTAGCCATGACTATTGGTCAACCAATTCCAGCTAATAAAGCTATCATTGGTGGCAATGCTTTTGCGCATGAGTCAGGTATACATCAAGATGGTATGCTAAAAAACCGCGAAACTTATGAAATTATGACCCCAGAATCAGTTGGGCGTGCCCAAAGTGATTTAGTTTTAGGTAAACATTCTGGTCGTAATGCAGTTAAATCAAAATTAGAAAGTCTTGGTTATAACTTAGATGAAGAGCAAATAAACCTAGTGTTTAGCGCGGTGAAAAATCTTGCAGATAAAAAAGAAACCATACATGATGAAGACTTAGTTGCCTTGGTACTTGAAGAAATTTATCGTATACCAGATCGTTATTGCTTGCATCACGCAAGCATAAATAGTTCTTCTACTCAAGACATACCACCTACTGCTGCAGTTATTATGGAAGTAGACGGTGAGGAGAAAAAGGGATCTGGATTTGGGGTTGGTCCAGTGGATGCTTTGTTTAATATTATTAGTCAAATTGTTGGCAAAGATCCAGAATTACAACAATATATGGTTAATGCTGTTACTGGTGGAACAGATGCTCAAGGTGAAGTTACCGTGCGTATTTGTGATACGGAAAAAAACATTTGTGCTGTGGGGCGTGCGGCACACCCTGATGTAACATTTGCCAGTGCCAAAGCTTATGTAAATGCTTTAAATCGCTTAGCAAAAAAAGAAAGCGAATGCCAATAGTAAAGGATAGAATATGTCACTAACTCTAGCTCAAAAAATATTACAAAAACATACTGATGATACCATAACTACCACAGGACAAATTATTCGTTGCAAGCTATCTCTTGTGCTTGCCAATGATATTACTGCTCCCCTTGCTATTAAATCCTTTGAGGGTATGGGTGCAAAAAAAGTTTTTGATAAGGACAAGGTGGTGCTGGTAATGGATCACTTTACACCACAAAAAGATATTGAGTCCGCTAACCAAGTGCTTATATCACGTAAGTTTGCCGCAGAGCAAAATCTCACGCATTATTATGAAGGCGGTGATAGCGGCATTGAACATGCATTGTTGCCAGAACTTGGCTTGGTAGGTCCAGGGGATGTTGTCATTGGTGCAGATAGTCATACTTGTACCTATGGTGGTCTTGGGGCATTTGCCACTGGTCTTGGTTCAACTGATATAGCAGGCGGCATGGCCCTTGGTGAAACTTGGTTTAAGGTTCCGCCATCAATTCGTGTAACATATGCAGGCACCATGCCTAAGTGGTTGCGCCCCAAGGATTTAATCCTCATGCTTATTGGCAAAATTGGGGTGGATGGTGCTCTTTATCGGGCTTTAGAATTTGATGGTAGTGTTATAGAAAATATGGAAATTGATGGTCGCTTAACCATGGCAAACATGGCCATTGAGGCAGGTGGCAAGGTTGGTCTTTTTGCTGCTGATGCTAAAACCATAGCCTATGGCAACGCTCATCACAGGCCAAATCAAGAAATATTACAAGCTGATGCTGGTGCAGAATATGAAAGTGAAATTACTTTTGATATAAGCAATGCTGAGCCTGTAGTTGCCTGCCCACATTTACCAGAAAATGTAAAGCCTGTGTCTGAAGTAAAAAATATTTCTATTAATCAAGTGGTTATTGGATCTTGTACTAATGGTCGGCTTAGCGATATGCGTGATGCAGCGCAAGTATTAAAGGGGCAAAAAGTAGCAAAGGGTGTGCGTTGTATTGTTATTCCGGCAACACCTAGTGTATGGAAAAGTGCCATGCAAGAAGGTTTATTTGACATATTTACCGATGCAGGTTGTATTATCAGCCCGCCCACTTGTGGTCCATGCCTTGGTGGTTTTATGGGTATTTTAGGCGATAATGAACGCGCCGTGACCACTACCAATCGCAACTTTAAGGGGCGTATGGGTAGCCTTAGTTCTGAGATTTATCTTGCAAGTCCTGTGGTGGCAGCAGCTTCCGCTGTGGCTGGTGAAGTGTGTGGTCCAAAGTAATCAAATTTGAAAATGATTTTTATATAAAGGAAATACAGTATGAATTTCAAAGGTAAAGTTCATAAAGTTGGCGAACATATAGACACAGATGCCATTATTCCGGCTCGTTTTTTAGTTAGTGCTGATAAAGATATTCTAGGGCAAAACTGCATGGAAGGTCTTGAACCTAATTGGGTTAAACGTGTAAATGCTGGTGATATTATTGTGGCAGAGCGTAATTTTGGTTGTGGTTCATCGCGTGAACATGCCCCCTTAGCCATTCTAGGCGCAGGTATGAATATAGTAATAGCACATAGCTTTGCCAGAATTTTTTATCGTAATGCCTTTAATATGGGGCTTATGCTTTTAGAAATTGGTGATGATGTTAATAAAATAAATGATGGAGATAGCTTAGAAGTTGATGCAGCCAAGGGCATAATTAACAATCTTAGCAATGGTGAAGTTATTAATTGTCCAGCTTTGCCCCCGTCTATGGGTGAGCTTGTGAGTAAGGGTGGGCTAGTTAATTATGTTAAAGAAAAGCTTGCTTCATAACTTAAATTTTAAATAAATTGGATTTATTATGCAAAAAGATATTTGTTTACTTCCAGGTGATGGTATTGGTCCTGAAATTATAGCTCAAGCAAAAAATGCGCTTGATGCCATAGCTCAAAAATTTGGGCATAGTTTTAACTTTAATACAGCTCTTATTGGTGGTGCAGCCATTGATGAAAACGGTCAACCCCTACCTAAGGAAACCTTGGATGCATGTAAAGCTGCCCATGCGGTATTTTTAGGTGCTGTGGGTGGACCAAAGTGGGATCATTTGGGTAATGATGTAAGACCAGAAAAAGGTTTACTAGATATTCGCAAAGAACTTGGTCTTTTTGCAAATCTTCGCCCTGCTACACTTTTTCCTGAGCTTGCCGGCTCTTGCCTTTTGCGTGCCGATATAGCACAAAAAGGACTTGATCTTATTGTTATAAGAGAGCTAACAGGCGGGATATATTTTGGCGAGCCTCGTGGTATTGAAGAGCGTAATGGTGAACAAGTAGGTTTTAACACAATGCTTTATGCTGAGTCAGAAATAGAGCGCATTGCTCATGTCGCTTTTGAAACTGCGCGCAAGAGGCGTAAAAAAGTTTGCTCTTGTGATAAAGCAAATGTTCTTGAAACTTCGCGTCTTTGGCGTGAAGTGGTCACAAAAATACATAAGGATTATGCAGATATTGAATTAAGTCATATGTATGTGGATAATGCCGCCATGCAGCTTGTGCGTGATCCATCTCAATTTGATGTTATGCTTACTTCAAATCTTTTTGGTGATATTTTATCTGATGAAGCTGCTGTTATCACAGGCTCTTTAGGCATGTTGCCCTCTGCTTCACTTGGTTCACAAGCTCCTGGACTTTTTGAGCCTATACATGGCTCTGCTCCAGATATTGCAGGACAAAATAAAGCTAATCCTCTGGCAACCATATTATCTGCAGGCATGATGCTACGTTTAGCCTTTGATGCAGCAGATGAGGCAGATTGTATTGATATGGCAGTGCGAAAAGTGCTTGAACAAGGTTTGCGCACTGGTGATATTATGGAAAAGGGAAAAACTCTTACAGGTACAGTGGAGATGGGCAAAGCTGTTGTGGAGCAAATTTTAGCCTAGCAAATAATGAACAATGTGCAGGAAAAGTAATGAAAAAAATATCTAACAAACAAAGTAACATCCCTGTGTTGGAAAGAATAGTAGATCAGCTGTGCGAGCCAGAATCTCTTGATCAAGTATGGTATACGCCTGCGCGTAATGCGCCCATGCCTTCACTTAAACTCTTAGAAGAAATAATGCAACGCTTACAGGCAGCATTATTTCCGGGATTTTTTAGCACAACACAAGTGCGCCGTGAATCCATGCGCTATCATTTAGCGGCAAATCTTGATTCTATATATCATCTACTGTCAGAGCAAATTCGTTGTGGAGCGTGCTTTGCTTGTGCCCAAGGTCAGGAGGGTGCGTGTCCCATTTGCCGTAGCGATGCATCAAAGGCAGCCTTGCAATTTTTGCAATGCTTGCCTGAAATTCGTAGACTTTTAGCTTCAGATGCTAAAGCAGCCTATGAGGGAGATCCAGCTGCCACAAGTTCAGGCGAAACTATTTTTTGTTATCCTTCCTTACTTGCCATGACGCATCATCGAATTGCGCATGAGTTGTATAAATTAAATGCACCAGTAATTCCACGTATTATATCAGAAATGGCTCACTCTAAAACTGGTATTGATATTCACCCCGGTGCGCAAATTGATGAAGAATTTTTCATCGATCATGGTACAGGTGTGGTTATTGGTGAAACAAGCATTATTGGCAAGGGATGCAGGCTTTATCAGGGTGTAACACTTGGGGCATTATCATTTCCAAAAGATAGTGATGGAACTTTAACTAAGGGCATTGCAAGGCATCCCGTATTGCAAGACCACGTTACAGTTTATGCAGGGGCAACTATTTTAGGTCGTGTTACCATTGGAGAGGGAGCTATTATTGGCGGTAATGTTTGGGTAACAAATGATGTGCAACCCAAAGCCCGAGTGCTACAAGAGCAGTCTGCTTCAAAGTAGGGTTTAGTATGCGCTTTTTTATTATCTTATGTCTTGCCATAAGCCTAGTAGCTTGCGCTGGTATGGAAGTAAAACCCAAGGGTGAAGTGGTTGTAGGCGTTGAAGTTGGTAAATCTTAAATAATTGGTTAAAAAACTTAATGATGTGATATTCGCATCTTAT
>CAYJKC010000012.1:19421-33505 GCA_964370675.1 uncultured Desulfovibrionaceae bacterium | reverse complement strand
GGGGGCAAAGACACGCAGAACTAGATAAATATATCATTATCAATCTTTAGTAAGTACATATTGTTTACAGAGTTAGAAGCAGGTGGATGTTGAAGTGGGTAAATCTTAAATAATTGGTTAAAAAACTTAATGATGTGATATTCGCATCTTATAATTATTATACTTATTTAAATTTACATAAATGTGCTTTTTAAGTGCTTGTGGACACTGTTGCGATATTTTCCTTTTGTCCGCTCGCTGCGTCAGAGTTTTTTTGCCTTTACGCAAGACCTTAAGGTCATTTACGCAGGCAAAAAAAATCTTCCTTGCGAGCGAAAAAAATCTAAAATATACACAACATTGCCCACAAAAACTCACATCGTTTTTTGCATGTTTTATCATTTATATATGTTTTCTTTTTGCAAAAAACGAGTTAGCGGAAGTTAACCCCCCGATGTTTGCACATCGGCCCCCTTATTACTTCGCAAGGGGGCAAAGACACGCAGAACTAGATAAATATATCATTATCAATCTTTAGTAAGTGCATATTGTTTACAGAGTTAGAAGCAGGTGACGTTGAGATGGGTAAGCCGTAGCTTATTGGTGAAATTTTTTTGTTATTTGTAAATCCACCGGTTCAACCGGTGGATTTACTTTTTATATTAACTTTGTTTAGAATGTATAGCCAATGGAGAAGGAATAAATATCTGCTCCAACATTACTTGAATAGCCGCCTTCAATACCACTTAGGCTGCTGATAATGCCACTAGCTTTGGTATCGTCATAGCTAGATGGGTAGATCCATAAATGGGCATATGCAAGGTCCACAGTCCAATCATCCCATTTAAATCCTACACCTAGGGTCATAACATCACGACCATTGGTGGGCATAAGAAAATCAGCATAATTGGCATTGGTAACGGCTGTTTCATGCCAATAGCCTGCGCGTAGGGTTAGCCAATCAAGGGGGCTATACTCAACGCTTGCATTGAAGTTCCAACCATCCTTCCAATATTTATCACTTTTTGCAGTATAATCAGTGGATGGAGTAAAGTATATATCTAATGCCTTAAAGCTAGACCAACGTGTCCATACTGTACCAACCTCAAAACTTAGATTATCAAGCGGCTTATAGGTAATACCAAAAGAAACTGAGTCAGGTAAATAGATGGTTCCGCTAACATTAGTATCGTATTGATTAGGTGTTCCATCAATGGTTGAGGCTTGTGAACGTCCAAAGTCTGCAGTGCCATAAATATTTTGAGCTACTTGGCTTTTGTAGGTTAAGCCAGCTGACCATTGTTCGTTAAATTTAGCATGCAAAGCAAGATGATAACCAACTCCAATTCCTGTACCTTCTACAAAAAGGGAGTTGTCGTCGATAATAGGTTGACGGGTAGCAGGGTTAATGCCTGCAACATTAGGTACTTGGCTACCCATATACATGGACATGTACATAAGTTCAACACCAGCAGCCACTGAAAACATATCATTAATTTTATAAGCTACGGTTGGTACAAAGGATGTGCTTTGCAAGCCCACTGTATATACATTGTAGCGTCCACGCCAATCATCAGCATATTCATTGCCAAGTCCAAAACGTGTAAATACACCTGCACCAAACCACAATGAATCATTAAATTGATAGGTCATATACGCGTGGGGTGGAACCCAAATATTTGGTTTGGTTGATGTTAAGTGATTATCTCCGTCACTGCCCTTGGAGTATATACTACCATAAGGAGCCACAAAGGAAGCACCACCCATAATGTTTAGCCCTGGTAATTGAGTGATACCTGCAGCGTTATAAGCGATGGCAGAAGGGTCATCAGCACGACCAATCATACCGCCGCCAAGACCAAGGCCACGAGCACTCCACTCAGTCATGGCAAAGCCTTCAGCCAAGGCATTTCCTGTAAGACACAACATGAGCAAGGCCGCCAAAAATAACGAACGAATTTTTAACATGAATCCCCCAATTTGCTTGTTACTTAAAAATAATTGTTGTTAGCTAACATGAATATAAGGACATTTCATGCTTTGCCATCATGCTCATAAGGTCAAGCCCATGCCAACCCAAAAAACACGAACATTACCAAGATTAAAAAAGTAGCACTATAAAAAAAAAGAGTACCACTGTATTAATCAGAGATGTCCATTAGAGCATACTTATAGGGTCAAGGTCAAGCGAAACTCGTAGATGTTGAGAGTCAATTTTTTTTAGTAGCATGGCATAAACTTGGCGTATACTATTCCAATCTTTGCCCTTGAGTAAACAATGCATACGCCTCTGACCACGCAAAAGACTAAGCGGTGCTGGGGCTGGACCTAAAATTATTACATTGTGCTCTTGTCCTAGGCGGCGTAGCTCACTTCCTACTTCTTGTATTATGCTTTTTCCTTCTGAAAAATCTCTGGCATAACTTAGACGAATTAGAGCTAAAAAAACGAAGGGTGGATAGTGTCTTTTAGCGCGTCTTGCCAGCTCATCGGCATAAAATCCTTCAAAATCAGCATTTTTAATGTATTGCCAACAATAGTGTTTAGTATCACGAGTTTGTATTAAAACAGAGCCAGGCTTAGTGCCCCTGCCTGCTCGTCCTGCAGATTGTACTAAAAGTTGAAAGGTACGTTCAGCCGCTCGATAGTCTGGTAGATTTAATCCCACATCAGCATCGGCCACTAAGGCTAAGGTTACATTGGGAAAGTGATGTCCCTTAGAGAGCATTTGTGTTCCCACAAGTATTTGCGACTCACCTCGGGCAAAGCTTTCTAAAATTTCTTCCACGCGCCCTTCTCGGCGTGTGCTATCACGATCTAGGCGTAAAACTGGTTTAGATGTAAAATTGTTAATATATTCCGCAACTTTTTCTGTTCCATCACCCATAGGTAAGTAGTGCATACCCTTACAATGTGGACATATAACAGGAAAATCTAAATTATAACCACAATAGTGGCAAATTAACTTTTCTCTGCTTTTATGGTAGGTTAAACCAATTTCACAATGTGGGCATTTAGCAGTTTGATTACAAGCAAGGCAATACATTAAAGGCGCATAGCCACGTCTGTTTAGCAAAATTACAGCTTGTTCGCCGCGCTCTATGGTTTCTCTTAAGGCTTGCTCACTGGCCTTTGCTAAAATTCCCCCAGAACCAGCTTGATTACTAATGTCTATAAGTTCAATTTGCGGTAAGGTTCCACCACCTACGCGATTTGGCAAGATTTGTGTGGGAAGTTGTTTTTCTTTAGAAGCATAAAAAGTTTTTATATCTGGTGTGGCAGATCCAAGCACTAAGAGCCCTTTTTGCTGACTTATACGAAACCACGCTACTTCTTTGGCATGATAATGTAGTTTTTCATCTTGCTTGTATGAAGCATCATGCTCTTCATCTAGTACTATAGTTCTTAAATGTGGTATGGGTAAAAATAAAGCTGAACGCGTGCCTACTATTACGCATGGCTCTTTGCGCAAGGCTAAAGTTCTAAATAACTGCTCTCGCTTATTGGGGCTTTGGTAGCCATGATATAAAAAAACAGGTAGATGTGGTAAGGCAAGGCTCACATCTCTTTTAAGTTTTAGAGCTAGGGCAACCTCTGGAGCAAGCAAGAGTATGGATGTATTTTGGGCATAGCAATGTTTTGTAAGCTCTAAATAAACAGCCGTCTTACCGCTGCCTGTAACTCCAAAAAGTAAATGACTTTGAGCCGTATTAGTTTGAAAGCCTTGAGTTAAAGCCTTGAGTGCATCATTTTGTGCAAAAGAAAGTTCAAAGCTTGCTGCTGGTGGAGGTAAAAGTTCAAAACTATCCTCCTCCTCCTCCTCGTGCCCTTGGCGTAAAGATACATGCCCATGCTGTATAAGACTTGTCAGAGCAGGAGCAACACTTTGACCTAGGGCGCTATTTAAGCTGCGTCTACTAATGCTACCTTTTTCAAGTAAATAATCTAAAATAGCTATTTGTCTTGTGGCTTGAGGACGAACGGGCCATGGTGGGTCAACTTCTAAACAACACATTTCACTGCTTGCTGCATCTTGCATGGGTAAAAGCATTTCGCCTGCACCAGATTGCAAGGTGCAAGCAAGTTCATGTTGTTCTTGTTTTGATAGAGCTAGAATGGCTTTCAAGTTAAGCGTTCTTGGTTTACCAGAGTGAAAATAACGTATTTTAACATGATTTATACGCAAGCCTACAGGAAGTATACTGCCCAAAATATGTCCTATAGTACGATATTGGCGTAATGCCAATTGCTCAACCATATCCATATAGCTTGCATCAAGTAATGGCTCACACTCTAATGGCCAAGCTATGGGTTTTATTTTATCAGCTGCTACTTTAATATTTGTTGTATGTTCATTTAGAATAACGGCTGCGCGCATACTTTTGCCAAGAGGCACAACAACCCTAAGTCCACGGACGAATAAATTATTATAATCCTTAGGCCACCAGTTAGGATGAGCATAGGTTAAAGTGGCAAAGGGTGGGCTAAGAAGGGCTACATTGTAGTACATGGCATGACTTATTTGGTGTATTGATACGCCTTTAACTTGATAGCTCAAGGCTACGAGCTTACATATAAAGATTATAAAAAAATATTGCGCCAAAATATTAGCTTAAAAATGTTTTGGCGCAATAAAGTTTTGTAGTTTAGATTATTTAAACTGTAGAATATTTTTTAATAGACCCAAGAGGTCATAGCGTAAATCTTCATCCTGAATGGCAAAGTAAACATTGGCAGTTAAATATTCAGCCCAGTCACCAGCATCAAAACGCCGCCCAGACATTTTTACTGCAAGCATGCCTCTGTCTTTTGCAAGTGCTTGCAAGGCATCGGTCAGTTGTAATTCACCGCCATGACCTGGGGTAGTATTTTCAATATAATCAAATATGTCAGGAGTCAAAACGTAGCGACCTACAATGGCTAAGCGCGAAGGTGCTTTGTCTTGATCAGGTTTTTCTACCATATCATTAATACGAAAAACTCCATTAGCTATTTCTGTGCCATCAATAATGCCATAGCGGTCAACTTTATCTTGTGGTACTTCCATAACCCCAATAACTGGCATGTGTTCAGCTTTAGCTACTTGCATTAATTGCTGAATGCCTGGAACTCCGCCAAACATAAGGTCATCACCTACCATAATGGCAAATGGTTCGTTGCATACAAGTTCTTTCGCGCAAAGTACTGCATGTCCAAGCCCAAGTTGCTTTTTTTGGCGTACAGACATGATGTTAACCATTTCTGCTACTTCGCGCACCATTTCTAACTTGTCGGTTTTACCTGCACGCTCTAGCACGCCTTCTAATTGCAAGTTATAGTCAAAATGGTCTTCTATGACGCTTTTATCTTTGTTAGTTACAAAAATAACGTCCTCGATGCCAGATTTAATAGCTTCTTCAACCACATATTGAATTACAGGTTTGTTATATATGGGAAGCATTTCTTTAGGAATGTTCTTACTGGCAGGTAGGGAGCGTGTGCCCCAGCCAGCTACAGGAATGACAACTTTACGTAATCTGTTCATTTTATTACCTTTTAAAATTAACCTAGTTCGTTTTTAATGCACTCGGCTAGTTCTTCGGCATAGGTTTGCACCTTGCCATGATCTTCGCCTTCTACCATTACTCGGCACAAATTTTCTGTGCCAGAGTAGCGCAAAAGTACACGCCCACGTTCTTTTAATTCACTTTGAATATTTTTCATAATCTTTGTGAGCTTTGGTAACTCCTCAAAAGGCATTTTTTTGCCAACCTTCACATTGATTAACTCTTGTGGAAGCGGAGTAAGTAAGCCAGCAAGCTCAGAAAGAGGGCGTTCTCTTTCGCGCATATACCTTAAAATTTGCAAAGCGGCAAGCAATCCATCACCAGTTGTGCTATATTGCCTAAAAATAATATGTCCAGACTGTTCTCCACCAAGCATGGCATGGGCTTTGCGCATTGTTTCCATGACATAGCGATCACCAACATCTGTACGTAAGAGTGTGCCATTACGTTCACGCATAAAAATTTCTAGGGCCATATTGCTCATAACAGTGGCAACCAAAGTATTTTTAGGTAGTTCTGAACGCTCCATCATGGCTTGTGCACATAGAGCCATGATTTGGTCACCGTCTAAAACATGACCTTTTTCATCTACAACAATTAAGCGGTCTGCATCACCATCTAAGGCAATACCAATGTCAGCGCGAACTTCTTTAACCTTGTCAGCCACATGTTGAGGGTAAAGAGAACCACAATTGTCATTTATATTTATACCATTGGGCTCGGTATTAAGCTTAATTACTTCTGCACCCAATTCTTGCAAAGCTAAAGGAGCAACTTTATAGCTTGCTCCATGGGCACAATCTATAACAATGCGTAAACCATCTAGTGTTAAATGAGCCGGAAAACAACTCTTGGTGTAAACAATATAACGCCCCCCTGCGTCTTGCACTCTGGTGGCACGACCCACAGCATCTGCTCTGGGGTAGGCTAAATTAGTTGTTGAAACAACCATTTGAGATATTTCATCTTCTACATCATCAGGAAGTTTAAAACCTTCAGCATTAAAAAATTTAATGCCGTTATCTTTGTATGGATTGTGGGATGCAGATATTACAATACCAAAATCTGCCCGCATGCTACGGGTCAAAAAAGAAATGGCAGGGGTGGGTAGGGGACCAGTTAAGATAACATGCATACCAGCTGCACATAGACCAGCTGTTAGGGCATTTTCAAAAATATATCCAGAAAGGCGCGTATCCTTACCAATAACAACTTTATGTCTGTGATTGCCGCGGCGAAAACAAATACCTGCCGCAAGACCTAAACGTAGCGCAATTTCAGGCGTCATGGGGTATGTATTAACTTTTCCCCTAATACCATCTGTGCCAAACAGTCTTTCCTGCATAACAACTCCTAACTTTAACCAAACATTATAATAATGCCTTGGCATAAGTTATAAGTCAAGTTATATGCAATGAAAATTTAGAGAACGCACACGTGACTTCGTTTTGTGAAAGATGTTTATTGTGATATTTATCATATCTTTTAACGCTTGTTATTCTAGCGTTTTACATATTTGGTGCTAAATTAAATAAGTTGAACTTCATCCTTGCCATCACGTTCATTTATGAGAACATTTATATGTTCATCTTTACGCGTGCTAATATTTCTGCCAACATATTTTGCTTCAATGGGTAATTCTCTATGCCCTCGGTCAATAAGCACAAGTAGCTCCACACGTTTTGGACGACCATAATCAAGCAAGGCTTCAAGAGCTGCGCGAATGGTTCTGCCAGAATAGAGCACATCATCCACAAGGATTATGTTTTGATTATCAACATCATTTTCAATGTTTGATTGACCAATATATGGTGTGGCATCAAGACTTGTCCAATCATCACGGTATAGATTGATGTCAAGTGAACCAAAACCAATCTTTGTTTCTAAACGATTTTCTAAAATGCTTTGTAATCTTTTAGCAATATCAACTCCACGCCTTTGAATGCCAACTAGCATAACTTCTTTGCATGCCCCGTGAGTTTCAATAATTTGAGAAACAAGCCTTTCTAAAATACGTGACATTTCATCAGCTTGAACTAAGACGCGACCTTGCATATTTGCTCCCATAATACGATTTTTATAATGTTTTTAATGTTGCGATCTAGCCATATTTTGTAAGCGTGCAACTCTTTCTTCAATGGGTGGGTGGGTGCTAAATAAATTTGACATACCACCACCAAAAAGAGGTGAAACAATAAACATTTGCTCTGTGCTGGCATTACCATTTCTCATAGGTATTTGCTTGTTATAATTTTGTAATTTATGTAAAGCCCCTGCTAGAGCTAAAGGTTGACCACTAATATGAGCACCAGTATCATCAGCCAAATATTCTCTTGAGCGCGAAATGGCCATTTGAATAAGGGCTGCAGCAACGGGGGCTAGAAATGCTAATAAAAGTCCACCTAAAAGCCCGCCAGAATTATTTTCGCCGTCATCACTGCGTCCCACGCCAAAAATAGCAGCAAATTGCATCATATTTGCAATGGAAACAATGGCTGAGGCAAGAACCCCTGCAACGGTTTGAATGAGTATGTCGCGGTTAGCGATATGCCCAATTTCATGAGCGATAACCCCGCGTAACTCTTCGGGAGTTAAAAGGCGCATAATGCCATCAGTGACAGCCACAACCCCATGTTCAGGGTTTCTACCTGTAGCAAAAGCATTAGGTGCTTCTTCTGGAATAATGCAAACTCTTGGTTTTGGAATGCCAGCTCTTGCAGCTAATTCCTCAACCATGGCATGCAAAGCAGGGGCATCAGCAGGGGATAATTCTTTGGCTTTATACATGGATAGAACAATTTTATCAGAATACCAATAAGAGCCAACATTCATGAGTAAGGCTAAACCAAAGGCAATAATAATACCAGTTCTACCACCAAGGGCAGCTCCAAGCATTATAATCAAACCTGAAAGCAAGGCTAAAAGTAGCACGGTCTTTATTTGACTTGTCATAATATATTTCTCCCAATATGTCTTTTACATTTAGGTTCTTAGCAATACATTGCTTAAGAACTAGTTATGTTCGCTGATGCAATGATACAACGACCAAACAAATATAATACCGAATTTATAACTGACTAGCGTATTTTTAAAAATATTATTGAGCAGCACTATGATTTTGTATTATAAAAATATGTTATTTGTTTGGCAAGACTTTATATACCTTGCTTTATGGAGTAAAATTATGTAGATTTGTTGACGTGAACAGCAAATTCTACCTATTAAATTACATATTAACAAGGCATGTGCTGTCAGGTCTTGTTTTTATTTTGTTTTTTTGCATGCCACTTAATGCAAACGCTGTTGCGAATAATGAAAAAATGCTTGATTTTAGCCTTTTTCGTATAGGCACTGACGCTCCAGTCATGCTTATTGTAGGAGGTATACAAGGTGATGAACCGGGCGGATTTTCGGCTGCAACTCTTTTAGCTACCAGATATAAAGTTGAAAGTGGTACATTATGGATTGTGCCAAATCTAAATTTCCCAAGTATTATTAAGCGCAAACGTGGCGTGCATGGCGATATGAACCGTAAATTTGCCATACTTGATAATTCAGATCCGCAATACTCCACTGTAAATCGTATTCAAAAACTTATTCGGGCTAAAGAAGTTAATCTTATTCTCAACCTACATGATGGTAGTGGCTTTTATCGTAAAAAACGTATTGATGCCTTGCGTGGTCCTGCGCGCTGGGGTCAATCCATTATTATAGACCAAGAATTTATGCCTAATTTTGAAGGGCAACATAAAGATTTTAAAACTGTAAGCTACAAAGAGCGATTGCAATTTTTAGAGGGCATGGCAAAAAATGTTACAAAAATTGTAAATGAAAATTTATTGCATAAAGATCATTATCTTGATGTGCGCAATACCTTTACTGCTAAGGGCGATCGCGAAATGGAAAAGAGCCTTTCTTGGTTTGCAGTACGTCATGATAAACCGGCCTTTGGCTTAGAAGCCAGTAAGGAGTTTTCTGTGGTGCGGCGCGTGTATTATCATTTGCAAATGGTTGAAGCCTTTGCTCATTTAGCAGGTATTAAGCTTGAGCGTGATTTTCCACTAACCTTAAGAGGTGTTGAGGAAGCATTATTTACAGGTTTGAGTGTAAGCTTTATGAATAATAGAGTGATGCTCCCACTCGAAGATGTGCGCTCGCGCATTAACTTTTTACCATTACCCAAAAAAAACTATGCACCCATTGCCTCGAAACCAATTATGGCAGTGTTGCCCAATGGTAAAAATCTTTATGTGCATTATGGTAATAGAACTCTTACAACCATCAGCCCCGACTGGCATCATATAGATGATAGCCTTGATATGTTGCAGGTGGAGGTGGACGGGCAAATGCGCCCAATTAATTTTGGCAGCATTGTGACGGTAAAAAAGAACTTTAAGGTGCAAGACATAACTGGTTATAGAGTTAATGCCATTGGCGCAAATTCTGGCAAAAGTAATGAAAGTAATATATTATTTACAGCAAAATCATTTATAAAAAGATTTTCTGTTGACAATGGTGGAAGCATTTTTAGGGTAGAAGTTTATAAGGGTAAAAGCTTTTGTGGTATGTTCTTGGTGCGTTTTATAAGTTCATAATTGCTGCAATATACTTTTATTTTGGTATAGTAGGTTACCTTTAACTCCTAAAAGCATTTTTCTAAGTTTTTTGCTCACAAGCTGTTACTCTATGTCCTTTATATCAGCTCTTGGGTATGCGTAAAGCCGGAGTACCAATATTAAGTTCCCCTGCTTTTTTTATGCTTTCATCGCTTTCAACTCTAAGGTAATTTTCCCCTTCAAGACTATATTTTTTGCCCTTCAAAACACCATAGGGCGTTGTTACTTGTGCACCTTCACGCGGTAAAATAACACGTTGTAAAATGCTATGTCTAATGCCTAGAGTATGCGTATGTTTAAACATGCCATCACGCACTAAATCCATGGAATTTACGGCGCATAACACACGTAAAACACCCATAGGACGATTTTTTTTGCCCATGCCATTTAACCACAATACATCTAGCACTTCTGGCACTTGGCTAAGAGCATTCATGGCTGCCCCTACTTCTTCACCGGTTAAATGGTCAATATGACATTCTAATTGAGCAACTTCTTCGTGCAATTTTTCATTATGTTGTTCCTCTATCAAAAAAATACGAAGACCTGCATTGGCAGGGCGGCTTCCATATCCTGTTCCCATTTGTAGCACTCTTCCACTAAAACTTTGTGCAAACTCTGAGTGCAAGGCATGAACAAGAGCTGCTCCGGTTGGTGTTACTAGTTCGGTGGTGGCATCGGTGGCAATAATTGGTTTTTGCATTAATAAAAAAGCAGTAGCCGGTGCAGGCAGGGGCAAAATGCCATGTTCACATTCTATGGTGCCAGAAAACCAAGGTAAGGGAGAACAAATCAATTTTTTGATGCCAAAATGTTCAAGGCCTAGTGCTGCACCCATAATATCTACTAAGGTATCAATGGCACCTACTTCATGAAAGTGCACTTGCTCTGGTTTGATATTGTGGGCATGGGCTTCGGCCTTAGTTAAAGCATCTAATGTGTTAAGGGCAAGTTGCAAAACCTGCTCTGATACATTAAGTTTATGAAAAATATCTGATATATCTTTAGGATGCCTTAGAGGTTGTTCATTTGGCCAATTAACACTTACTCTAAATCCAGGACCAGATGCGCGGCATTCTTGCCAAGCTTTAAGCTCACACTCAATACCTATATCAAAAAGCTTTTCTTGTAATGGAGTAAGATCATAACCAAGTTGGCAAAGTGCAGCTAAAAACATATCTCCGCTAACGCCAAATTTGCAATCACAATAGGCATACATAGGCAATCTCCAAAAAAATTTTATTACAAAATAGCTTTACTTACTTGAAGCGCAAGCAAAGTCAGTATATAAGAGAGTTAAGGGCATGGCAATCGCATATAAAAAAATGTGATATTAAATTAAATAGTTTGTTTTATCGCCATGTTATATCTATAAGGAGGCAATATGCTCATTCGTAATTGGATGACAAGTGAAGTTATTAGCATCACCCCTGAAACGTCTGTTAGTCGGGCTGCAACTCTTATGAAGAACCACCAAATTCGTCGATTGCCAGTGATTGACAACCAGATGAATGTGGTTGGCATTGTATCTGATAGGGATATAAAAGCTGCCTCACCTTCTAAGGCAACATCACTAGATATGCATGAATTGCAATATCTACTTTCTGAGCTAAAAGTCAAAGAAATTATGACCATAAAACCAGTTTGCGTAAGCCCAAATGACTCAGTTGAGCATGTTGCCATGCTTATGGAAGAACATGGCTTTGGCGGATTGCCCGTTACAGAAAATGACAAATTGGCTGGCATAATCACAGATTTTGATATTTTTAAAGTGCTCTTAACCATCACTGGTGCAAGGCAAGGTGGTATACAACTCGCTTTTACCTTAGATAGTGCAAGAGGGCAGATGCGAGCGATTTTTGATACTATAGCTGCTAGTGGTGCACGTGTTTTATCAGTTTTATCACATTATGCTGATGATAATACCACAAGGCATGTATTTATGCGCATTAAACCTATAGAGTCACAAGAAAAACGTGATGAGCTTATAGAAGTTTTAAAACAAAAGCATAAGTTGGATTATTGGATAGGCTAAGACAGAATTATGCGTAATGTGTTGAATAATTTGCAAATATTTGTGATGAAAAAAAATTCTAAAGCTACTTGCCATTTATGTAAGAGTGTGGCACAGTGTGCTCACTGTTATGGGTACATAAGCACTAAGTACCAATATCTTGTTTAGGTACCGCCCCGGTTGGTTAAGCCTACTAGGGTGATTTAATGGTTAAATTCTGTTGGATTAATCTAATGGATAAAATTGAAAAAGTGTCCAAGGAGGACAAGTATGGCTGAGATTACTTATAAGGGTAAAAGTTTTGAGGTGGACGAAGACGGCTTCTTACTCCGTTTTGACGACTGGTGCCCTGAGTGGATGGAGTATGTAAAAGAGTCTGAAGGTATCACCGATATCAATGCTGATCACCAAAAAATTCTTGACTTCCTACAGGACTACTACAAGAAGAATGGTATCGCTCCAATGGTACGTATTCTTTCCAAGAACACTGGCTATAAACTAAAAGAAGTTTATGAATTGTTCCCATCAGGTCCTGGTAAGGGTGCTTGTAAAATGGCTGGCTTACCTAAGCCTACCGGATGTGTATAATCCAATAAAAAATATTAAAAAAAACCCTCTGCTTGCAGAGGGTTTTTTTTAAGTGCTGACAAAGTTTGCACCATCTGAAAATAAAGGGTAAGGTAAGCTCTTTAATTTTTTTGTTGGCGTTAAATCATTAAGTTTTTTTTATTGCCCACCATATATGCATTTTATCAATTAAATGCCTGCGACACTCGCTTGCTGCCATCTTCTACATCGATGTCTTTAGGTGGTGTAAAAGAAAAAGTGCCACTATCAAGCTTTATGTTTAGCTCAATGACACCAAATTCCATGGTGTTTATGTTACCATAAAAATCCACAATGCTAGCTTTTTTTATGAGCATTGTTTTTTCATCAATGCCTACCACAGCTTCTACCATCTCTGGTGTCGGTTCATATGGGAATAAGTGTAAAACTGTTAATCCTTTTTGTTTACCAAGTGGTTTTACTTCAAAGTCTTCATCAAGTTTTGCTTGACCTGTTATAACTTCAATAAGGGTGCGCATATCTTGCATAAGTTCTGGTTTATATTTATACGCAACTTCTTCATCTGGTAAATAGTTCCAGATTTCCTTATCAGTAATTAGCAACATCTCAGCGTGTGGAGCCTTGGTTTCCCAGCGCACTTTAAGTGGCTTTTCAAAAAAAAGTGTGCCTTGCCTTTTTTCAACACTACCGCTTTCACGATGACTTAAACTTTGGCTAAATTCTGCCTTCATAGTGTTTATTTGTTGATACTTTTTTTGTAATGCGTCCTCTAAGTTATCCTTAGCATATGCTGCACCTATAAATAGTATGCTTAATAGGCAGCTGCATATTAAACCTGAATAAATTTTATTTTTCATGAATATTCCTTTCTGTTTGTATGTTGCTTATATGAGCCTGTAAAAAAAAACAAGTCTAAGTTTTTGGTGTAAAGCGCGTATGAAGGGTGATATGTTTTTGCATCACTTAAGGATAAAATTGCTTTCTAAAAATAATTTTATTTAATATTATGATATATTATCAAAAAGGCACGATAAGTGCATTATGATAAAATCAGGCTTGGCTTTGCAAGCTGTCAATCTATAATCTTGGAGAAATACACTATGAAAATCGGTTGCCCAAAAGAAGTCAAAAATAATGAAAACAGAATTGGTTTAATTCCCAATGCCGTGCGTGCATATGTTGCCGCTGGTCATGAAGTTTTTATTGAAAACAACGCAGGTCTTGGTTCTGGTTGCCCCAATGAAGAATATGTTGCCGCCGGTGCAACAATACTTCCTACCGCTGATGACGTGTGGGCCACAGCTGACATGATAGTTAAGGTTAAAGAGCCAATGCCGGAAGAATACAACAGAATGCGTGAAA
>CAYJKC010000012.1:0-19411 GCA_964370675.1 uncultured Desulfovibrionaceae bacterium | reverse complement strand
AATCAGCTTGTGTATACTTACTTCCACTTTGCTGCCGATGAAAATCTTACCAACGCATGCCTTGAGAAAAAAATTATAGCACTTGCTTATGAAACCGTTGAAGAAGGTCATGCTCTACCACTATTAAAACCCATGAGTGAAGTTGCCGGTCGCATGGCCTCTCTCATGGGCGCATACTACCTTGCAAAAACTCAAGGTGGTCGTGGTTTACTCCCCATGGGTGTAACAGGTGTTGCTCCAGCTGAAGTATTAGTTGTGGGTGGCGGTGTTGTAGGAACTCACGCTGCAAGGGTTGCAGCCGGACTTGGCGCAAGAGTTACTATCCTTGACGTAAACCTTAATCGCTTAGAGTACTTAAGTGAAATTATGGACGCCAATGTTCAACCTCTATACAGTGATCCTCTTAATTTAGAAAATTGCCTAAAAACTGCAGATATCGTTGTTGGTGCAGTTCTTATACCCGGTGCCGTAGCACCTAAGCTCATTAGACGTGAGCACCTAAAAATGATGAAACCAGGCTCAGTATTAGTAGACGTTGCCATCGACCAAGGCGGTTGCTGCGAAACGTCCAAAGCCACCACTCATAGTGATCCAGTGTATGTAGTTGACGACGTAATCCACTACTGCGTAGCCAATATGCCAGGCGCCTATGCTCGCACATCTGCTTTTGCTCTTAATAATGCCACCATCAAATATGGTCTGATGTTAGCAAACAAAGGCGTTGAGCAAGCCTGCAAAGATAACTATGGTCTAAAAATGGGCTTAAATACCTACAAGGGAATTATAACCTATAAGGCCGTTGCTGATGCATTTGGTATGGAGTCCTTATATAAGCCTGTTGATGAGGTATTAGGCTAATAATTGATTGAAAAGGGGCAATTTGCTGGGGGAATAATCTTTTGTTTACAAAGGATTTTACCCCAGTAAGCCTAGATAGCAAAATCAAATAAAGCAAAGCTTAACTTATAAAATCAACATCATAAGGGGTGGTTTATGACCAAGAGTAATGACGACTATATCAATAGTGATATTAAAAATGTATGGCACCATTTAACCTTGCATCAAGGCAAAGCTCCTATGATTGTTGCTAAGGGTCAAGGTCTTATATTAACAGACATTAATGGCAAGGAATATTTAGATGCCACTTCTGGTGGTGTATGGTGTGTAAATGTAGGCTATGGGCGTGACCGTATTGCTGATGCTATATGTAAACAGCTTAAAGTTATGCCTTATTATGCTGCTACTGGCGGTAACTTACCCACTATTGAGTTTTCTGAAAAGCTTCTTGAATATATGCCTGGTTTATCACGGGTATATATTTCTAACAGTGGTTCTGAAGCTAATGAAAAAGCTTATAAAATGGTGCGTTTACGCGCTTATAATAGTGATAAAAAAGATAAGAAAAAAATTCTTTTCCGCTATCGCGATTACCACGGAACAACCATTGCGGCTTTAAGCTCTACAGGGCAACCTGAGCGTAAAGAATGCTTTGGTCCATTTGTTCCAGGTTTTGTTGAAGTTCCACATGCTTGCTGTTATCGTTGTGCTTTTGGTCAGAGTTATCCTGGTTGTAATCTTGAATGTGCTAAGGCCATAGAAAAGACCATTTTGGCTGAAGGTCCTGATACTGTAGGCGGCGCAATTTTTGAACCTATGACTGCTGGTGGTGGTGTTATCCCGCCAGTGAAAGAGTACTATAAAGAAGTTCAAGCCATATGTAAGAAGTATGATGTGCTCTTTATGATGGATGAAGTAGTTTGTGGTATGGGTCGTACTGGTACTATGTTTGGTTATGAGCATTATGATGTTGTGCCAGATATTGTGACCATGGCTAAGGGTGTTGCCAGTGCTTATATGGCTATATCTTGTACTGTTACCACTGAAGAAGTATTTAATTCATTACAAAGTAGCACAGATAAATTGTCATATTTCCGTGATATTAGCACTTATGCAGGTTGTGCTGGTGGTGCTACAGCGGCCATTGAGAATTTGAAAATTATTGAAGAAGAAAATCTGCTTCAAAATGTAACTAATATGGGCGAATATATTATTGATGGTCTTAATGAAAATTTAAGTCATGCCAATGTTGGTGATGTGCGTGGTAAGGGCTTGCTTTGTGGTATTGAATTTGTTGAAGATAAAAACAGCAAGACACCATTAGCTGAAGAAAAAGTTATAGCCATTTGTATGGATATGGCAGCTAATGGTGTGTTGGTTGGTCGTACTAATCGTAGCTTCCCCGGTCAAAATAATATTATTAATATTGCACCGGCCTATGTTGTTAATAAGGATCAATGTGATACCATTTTAACTGCTCTTAAAAATGGCATTAAGAAAGTTTTGGGTTAGTTTTAAAAGTTATCAAGATTATTTTTTGGGGGGCTAAAAAGCCCCCCAATATTTTGAGGTGGGTTTATAACCTTACTCTGCAACGGTAATTCCTAACTGTCTTGCTTTGCGAACCACGCTTGACTGACTTATTCCTAATATTTTTGCTGCCTTATGTGTGCTTCCTGTTTGCACTAAGGCTTGGCGTATCATTTGACGTTCTACATTTTTCACCGCGTCTTTAATGCTTAGTAATTCATCATCATTTTCTTGATAACGCTCTTTTAGTGAGGGTAAATCTAAAATATGCTGTGGTAGGTCGGATACATTGATAATATTGCCTTCCGCCATGACTGCTAAAAACTCAACACAAGCTTTAAGCTCGCGAATGTTTCCAGGCCATGTATGTGCTGTAAAGCAACGTAATACCTTGGGTGAAAACGTTTTACTTTGCCCGTTTTTACGGCAAGCTTTTTCTAAAAAACTAAAAGCAAGTTCAGTGATATCTTCAGGGTGTTTGCGTAGTGGTGGTATGGTTACATTTAAAAAATTAAGTCTATAATAGAGGTCTTGGCGAAATTCACCGGTATGAACTAGTTTGTCTAAAGGCTTGTTGGTGGCAGCAATAATGCGCACATCTACTTTAATGACCTTTTCACCACCTACTTTGTGAAACATTTGATTATCTAGTACATGTAGAAGCTTGGCTTGCATATTTAGGGGCAGTTCACCCACTTCATCAAGTAAAAGGGTACCTTTGTCTGCCAATTCAAAATAGCCTTTTTTTCCGCTTAGATTTGCTCCTGAAAAGGCTCCTTTTTCATAGCCAAATAGCTCTGACTCAATGAGTGTATGAGGAATTGCAGCACAGTTAACTGTAATAAAAGGAAATTTGCTTCTAGGGCTTTGTTTGTGAATAAGTGATGCGGCAAGGGTTTTACCTGTGCCGGTTTCACCAAATAGCAAGACTCCTGATGGAGATTTAGCAGCGCGTTTTAAATCATGCACACATTGATACATGACCTTGCTATTGGCAACCATGTCTGAATCAGTATCATCAACTATATTACGCAATTGCCCGCGATAACTGCGCACTTCCATCTCTGCTTCTACAAGACGTTTTTGTAATTCTTCAAGTTCAGTCATATCACGAATGGAGGCAACCACGCGCCACACTTCGCCATGTTCATCAAAAATAGGAGTGCTAGTGTTTAGACATCTTGTGCCGCAAGCATAGTCATCAAACATGGTGACAACTTTTTTTTGCTTTAAGGCTGAGAGGGTCACTGCTGAGGCAAAGGCGCCGCTGGCTATGGGATCTGTAACATGCTTGCCAATAACTTCACGAGGTTCAATATTAGCAATACGTTTCATGGCTTTATTGACGTGCAGTGTGGTGCCATTATTATCAATAACCCAAATTCCATCATGTATAGAGTCAATGATTGCTTGTAATTCTGTATTACAAAGAGAGAAAAGTTCAGGATCTACATGGTTAATTTTTTTACTTTTTTGGGACTGCATACTTAAAATCCTTGTCCATTGTAAGAATATATCATTTTGATGCACTTTTGCATCAAATACCATTTTTCACAAGGGTGGGCAAGTTGTTTTTGCATCGTTTTGCATAATTTATGATTGTGTATTTTGATTAAGCATGCATTTACATTGTACAAGTAATCATTAGGCATGGTTCGTGCTTTAGGAAGGGATAGTTCTAAACTTTTTCTTTTAAATTTTGGAGGATACAATGCCTAAAATGACTCCCAGTGAGGGTATGGTAGAGGTTTTAGTACAAGAAGGTGTTAATCACGTTAGTGGTATTCTTGGCTCAGCCTTTATGGATATGTTGGATTTATTCCCCGCAGCGGGAATTGACTTCATTTCTGTTCGTCATGAGCAAACCGCAGGTCATATGGAAGATGCTTATTGCCGTCTTACCGGTCAGTGTGGTGTTGTTATTGGTCAAAATGGTCCAGGCATCACTAACTATGTTACTGCTGTTGCCACCGCTAATATGGCGCATACCCCCATGGTAGTAGTATCACCAAGTGCTGGTACTATTTCTGTTGGTTGGGATGGTTTCCAAGAATGCGACACATGGAATCTTTTTAAACCTATTACTAAAGCTTCCTTGCGTGTACCACATCCAAAGCGCGCTGCCGATATTATGCGCACAGCTTTTCGCATAGCTTATGCTGAGCGTGGTCCTGTGCTTGTAGATATTCCACGTGATTACTTCTATGGCGAACTTGATGAAGAAATCTTGCATCCTTCACAATATCGCGTTGCCCCTGGCGGCATTGGCAACCCAGCTCAATTTGCTGCTGCTGTTGAAGTATTAAAGAGTGCTAAAAATCCAGTAATTGTATCTGGTCGCGGCGTTGTAGATACTGATTGTATTGAAACCGTTAAAGGTTTAGCTGAGTGGCTTGGTGCTCCTGTAGCAACAACTTACTTACATAATGACGCATATCCTTGTGATCATCCGCTATGGACAGGACCTATTGGTTATATGGGTTCCAAAGCAGCCATGCGTATTTTACAAAAAGCTGACGTTATCTTAGCCATTGGTACTCGTTTGTCATACTTTGGTACATTGCCTCAATATGATATTAACTATTTCCCAAAAACAGCTAAGATTGTACAAATTGATATTAATCCTCGTCATATTGCTAAAACTCACCCTGTTGC
The DNA here is from genome assembly GCA_964370675.1 of uncultured Desulfovibrionaceae bacterium. Classification (GTDB taxonomy): domain Bacteria; phylum Desulfobacterota; class Desulfovibrionia; order Desulfovibrionales; family Desulfovibrionaceae; genus CAYJAD01. Next base: position 14,389 of record CAYJKC010000012.1, on the reverse strand, counting down.
TGTTGGTCTATGCGCCGATGCTAAGGACGCTTCAGAAGAGTTATTTGCTCGCTTGCGTGAAAGTGTACCTGCAAAGAGCGACCTAACTAATGTATATAATATGGTTAAGCTTGAGTTAGAAGATTGGTATAAAGAAATTAGCTTGATTGCTGATGAGCCTACTGAGCCAGGTCGTATGCACCCACGTAAGGCTTTGGAAGTGGTTGGTAAGTTTGTAACTGATACCAACGCCATTGCTACAACAGACATTGGTAATACATCTTCCACAGCCAATAGCTACTTACGGTTTAAGAATCCAAAACGCTCCGTAGCTACATTAACATTTGGTAATACAGGTTTTGCATATCAAGCCGGTCTTGGTGCTCAACTTGCTTGCCCTGAAGATACCGTAGTTGCCATTGTTGGTGACGGAGCATGGGGTATGAGCTTGTTTGAAGTACCAACCGCATGCCAATATAATTTGCCTGTTATTGCTACTGTTTACAATAATGGTGCTTGGTGCGCTGAAAAGAAAAATCAAATTGATTTTTATAATAATCGTTTTGTTGGTGCTGATATTTGGTCCAAGTCTTATGCTAAGATTGCTGAAGCCATGGGCGCTGACGGTTACACAGTAAATACACAAAGTGACCTTGCAAACGCTCTTGAAACAGCACATAAAAACCGTAGACCAGCAGTCATTGAAATTATGACTGATGGTTGGAAGCTTGCGCCGCCTTTCCGTCGCGATGCTCTGGCACTGCCGACAAGGCACTTGCCAAAATATGCACACCTTGACGCAAAGAACTTCAAATAGTATTGTAAAGCGCACCGATTTATTTCGGTGCGCTTTTGTTTTAATAATTATATTTGATTTCACGCCTCTTTGCTCATTATAACCAAGAGGGTAGTCATGTTTAAAAAAGCCATCCTTGCCTTTTTAGATCACTTTGAAAGTTATATTTGCCAAGTTCTATTGGTATTTTTCGTTATTACCATATTTATGCAAATTATTTTGCGCCTGCTTGATAATTCCTTACACTGGACGGAGGAAATAGCTCGCTTTGCATTTATTTGGTTTATTCTCTTTGGAGCTTCTTATGCCGCAAGGCTTTCTGCGCTAAACCGCGTCACCATGCAATTTGCTAAGTTCCCACCCATCGTTGGAACTGTATGTATATTTATCGGCGATATGTTTTGGTTAGCTTTTTCACTTGTTATGGCTTGGTATGGTTACCTCTCTATTGTTGATTTAGCAGAATTTCCTTATTATACCGCTGCCCTTGATTGGAATTTGGCGCATGTTTATCTGGTTTTTCCCATAAGTTTCTTGCTCATGGCTATTCGCATCATTCAAGTAAATTACATTAAATTTGTACTTAAAGAAGAAATAGAAGACCCAGATCAAGCTGCCATTGAAGAAAGCAAACATGCCCTAGCGGAATCGGAGCAAGGCCTATGATACCTGATTTAACAGCTGTCCAAGTTGCTGAAATATTATTTATTTCATTTAGCGTTTTGTTAATAATCGGTACACCCATCATGGTGGCACTTGGCGTTTCTGCCATGATATGTTTTGTGGTGGTTGGTACTGACCTTAATAACATGATACAAATGGCGTTTTCGTCCTTAACTTCGTTTCCGCTAATGGCTCTGCCTTGCTTTGTGCTAGCTGGTGCGCTTATGGAAACGTCTGGTATGTCACGAAGACTGGTGCATATTGCAGAAAATATAGTTGGACCAATTCCGGGTGGGCTTGCAGTATCTACAGCTTTAGCTTGTGTATTTTTTGGGGCCATATCTGGCTCTGGTCCAGCCACTACGGCAGCAGTGGGTATGTTGATGATACCTGCCATGATGCGTCGTGGTTATGACCCAGGTTATGCCGCAGCAACTACTGCCACTGCTGGTGGTGTAGGCATTGTTATACCTCCAAGTATTCCTATGGTTATTTATGGGGTAGCAGGGCAGCAATCCATCACACAAATGTTTATGGGTGGTATTATCCCTGGTATTTTAATTGCTGTGGGATTAAGCTCTGTACATATGTTCTTATGCCGAAACTTAGAAACCACAGGAACCTTGCCTTGGTCAGTATCTGCATTGGTAGACTCCTTTGTTAAAGGATTTTGGTCACTTTTAGCTCCCATAATTATTCTTGGTGGTATTTACGCAGGCTTATTTACCCCCACAGAAGCTGCAGTTGTAGCTATTTTTTATACTGTATTTGTGGGTGTGTTTATTCATAGAGAGCTTAAATTTAAGTGTCTCATGAATTGTTTGCGCACTACATCTTGGCTTACTGGACGTGTGTTGGTATTGGTATTTACAGCTTATGCCTTTGGACGAATTTTAACAGAATATCGAATACCTATTGAAATAGCCAATTGGATTTTGGGCTTTACCGAAAACGTACATGTGGTATGGGCTTTTGTGGTTGTTCTGTTACTATTTCTTGGCATGTTTATGGAAACATTAGCAATTATTTTGCTAGTTACTCCTGTGCTTTTACCAGTTATGCTCAGCTATGGAGTTGACCCCATTCACTTTGGTGTAATCTTGGTATGTTGTTGCGGGGTCGGTTTTTCAAGTCCACCGCTAGGTGAAAATATCTTTATTGCTTCAGGTATTTCGCAAGCAAGTTTGGAAGAAGTAGCTCTAAAAGCGTTACCTATGATGTTTGTTAATATTTTGGTTATTGTGCTTTTAGTTCTTTTCCCAGACCTTGTTTTATGGCTACCTAGTTTGACTAAGCCTGGAGTTGGTGGTATGTAGTTATTAATAGTTATAGTGTTATTTTGATATTAATGATTCTTAAGATATATCAGATGCGTGTGAATGATAAATAAACTGTAAGAAATTTACGGTTATGGTTAGTGGATGCTTAAAAATGCCACAAGGCATTTTGGGGTTTGGTTTTTGTAACACTTTAAAAGGAGAATGTATGAAGCGTTTACTCTTGCTTATGTTGGCATTTAGTTTGGTTTTCTTAGGCACAATTTCTGATGCCTCAGCTGCTAAAGTCTTTAAAGTGGCCGTGGGAGACCCTGAAAACTCAGAACAAGGCGAAGCTGCAAAAGCTTTTAAGGCTTACATTGATAAAAATGCTCCAGGAAAATATGATGTACAACTATTCTTTTCTGGTGCCTTAGGTGATGAAACTGAAACTATTCACAATGTACGCGCCGGCACATTGGATGCTTGTGTTGCTGGTATTGCTAACATGGTTCCCTTTGCTAAAGAACTTGGTGTGTTAACCCTTCCTTATTTATTTGATGATTTAAATCAAGTTGTTGCCGCAACTAAGGGTGCTGCTTCTGATTTAATGAATACTTATGCCACTAAAGCAGGTTTTCGCGTGCTTACTTGGACTTACACAGATTTCCGCTATATCTCTAACTCCAAGCGTCCCATTAAAAAAATGGAAGACCTTAAAGGCTTAAAATTCCGCGTACCACAAAGTGCTGTTCTTTTAGCATCTTACAAAGCCTTTGGCGGCAGCCCTGTTCCTATTGCATGGTCAGAAACCTTCACATCTTTACAACAAGGCGTTGTTGATGGTCAGTGTTATGGTTATATTGGTTTCCAAGCTATGAAGTTCCAAGAAGCCAACCAAAAGTATATCACTGAAGTGCACTATACATATCAATTACAACCTCTTATCATTTCTGAGCGTGTATTTAGAAAGCTTTCTCCAGAAGATCAAAAGCTCATGGTAGCAGCTGGCATGTCAGCTCAAGAAGCCGTGCTTAAGTATCAAAAAGAAGAAGGCGGCAAAGCTAAGGCTGCTTTAATGAAGATGGGTGTAACCGTGGATCAACTTGAAGATGAAGCCATGTGGAAAAAGGCTGCTTTAGAAAAAGTATGGCCTGAAATGGCAGAATTCGTTGGTGGTAAGGATGCCATTAATGCTTTCTTAAAAGCTGCTGGCAAGCAACCTTGGAACCCCTAGTTTATATTAAATGCTAATTACGGGAGAAGCGTTTGCGCTTCTCCCTAAGACTCTAAAAACGCCCTCAAGGGCGTTTTTTTGCAACTTTAATTTTTCAGCTTATTGTCAATCACGGCAATCTTTTTTTGTCAATTTATATGTCCATGTATAATATTGGATAAAATTTTTTTCGTGTTGCAGCACATTGTTCAAAAAATATTCCCTAACCTCACACATTCACTTGCCAGTGCAAATTTTTTGATAAATAATACGGCTTTCTGTGTTACATTTATGCAACGTGGTAATCGTTAATAAATTAATACATTATATTCTGTTACCATATGATTAAATTTTATAGACTGCCGCATCCATACCTTTTTCAAATCAGAAAGTCGTATAAATAAATTTTGAAATTAGAGCTCCATCATTGTCAACAATATACGATATGTATTTTTGTTTTTATATTGACAAATTAGAACAATTGTCATATAAAAACAAATATTTAAATTTTGGAGTTTGTTATGCTAACAAAAAATGCCATTGGTAATCTTATTAATCGTTATGAGGCTGTGCTTAATAAATGCAATGTCTTAAATAAAGTCTCTAGCATTATACGCAAAGGGCTCGTCACCACAGGTGCTTGTGCTCTTATAGCTCTTACTCCAGTGCACGATGCTAAAGCCATAAACCTACCCAGTGGTGACTATTATAGTATTGAGCCAGTACAATATGGAACTGACTATTACACCACATTTGATTTGGTGAAAAATGGTATTGGTGCTAATTTTGGCTTATTATTTAAAGCAGGTCCTAGCAGCTCAGCTACTTTTAACACGCCTGCTGGCTTAGCTAATGGTTTAATATTAAATAATAATCCAAATTATAGCATAGCTACTGGTAGTGGCGGTTTACATAATTTTAATGTAAATATTAATGGTCAAAATTTAGCATATACAGTAACTAGCCCTAGTAGCTCTTTGCTCCGTATTGCTTCGCTCACCAGCGACGTTAATGGTGGCGTTTTTTATGGACTTAATTCCGCTACAAATGGTGGGGCAATTTTTGTTGGGTCTCCTAATGATAATTTAAGCATTAATGGTAGCTTCATAAATAATACTTCTGGGGATCTTGGCGGAGCTATTATCCTTTGGGGTAGCAGCAACAATATTATTAACGGAACATTTATAGGTAATTCTTCTGCGAATAATGGCGGCGCGATTTATGCGATTTCAGGCAGTGGCAACTCAGCTAGCGGCATGTTTATAGGCAATTCTAGCGGAGTACATGGTGGGGCAATTGCAAACGCTTCAACAATGGATTCTATTGATGGCATTTTCATAGGCAATATTGCTAAAACATGGGGTGGGGCTATATTCAATAATGGAGGTCAAGTCATAAACTCCATCAAAGGCACATACATAGCTAATAATGCTATTGACGGTGGAGCAATTTTTAATTCTGACAAAAGCTTCATAGGATCTATTAATGCTAGCTTTATAGGTAATACTGCCGAAACTTGGGGTGGCGCTATTGCCAATAAAGGTTTTATAAATACTATTGATGGTGTTTTTATTGCAAATACTGCCGGAGAATATGGCGGGGCTTTGCATAACTTCGCTTCTACAAATATGTCAGACGCTCAGATAGGCTATATTGACGCAAGTTTTATCAATAATAAAACCATAAATCCTAAAAGTCTTGGTGGTGCTATATGGACTAACAGAAGCTTAACCTTCCGAGCAAATAATAGAGTTAATGTTTTTATCGGTAATATGGATAGCACAGGATATAACGCTATTTTTGTTAACGATGAAAGGCATGATTCATTGATAAGTTTAGATTTTGATATGTTAGGTAATGGTGGTTTTGTAGTAAACGACAGTATAGTATCCAATGGTATTGACTTTTATGATGTAAATATTACCGGAGAAGGCTACGCTAATAACGTTTTTGAGCTTAATAATACCATGTCTGAAGTTCATACCTTAAACGTGACAAATAGCAAACTGCGTATTGGCACAGTAAATCAAGGTGGTCAAAAATTTGTTGGGCGCGTATATACTCGAAATGCAATTTTTGGTAGCCAGACCATTTTAGAAGTGCCTGTTGATAATGGGCCAAGCTTAGTTAGTAGTGGTGGAGTCCTAAATGTTGACCCCAGTGCAAGACTTCATGTGGTAGGTATAGCTCCAACAGGTACAACAATTGATATTGCTCAAGGTTTTAATGAAGACAGTGCTGTGTATGGTTGGAGTGGAAATAATGTTGCATATATAACCCCTACATCATTGCAGCAAATTAAAGCAAATCCTTTTGATGTAAATACTGGAACATTTAGTGTTAAGATATATCGCAATAGCGCCATTGGCATAGCAAGAGAATATCCAGAAATGCAAAGCAAATCTGCAAACTTGCTATCTAATGTTGATGCTGATGTATACAGTGAAAGTGCTGGCGTGCGCCTACTTTCACGTGCTACTGATACTCGCTATTTGGGGCGGGATAATTCTAAGCTAGCTACACGCACCATAGAAGGGCTTTTACAAGTGGGTTATTTAGCAGGGCTTAATAAAACTGGATTAGATGTTGGTCTTACAGCAGCAAATAGCTTACAAGCTCGCCTTAGCCCCACTGGTCTTGGAACAGCTAAAGGCGAAGCTCCAGCTGTTACCATGCTTAATGAAAGTGCGGCACTTGTAAATAATGATGAAAAGCTAGGACTTTCTGCTGGTTCTAATATGCAGGCAGGTGGTATACAAGATGGCTTTGCCCTATGGTTAAGCCCTTTATACAAGCATAGCTTTGCACATGGCTTTGAAAGTGGCAGCTTTGAGCACAGTCGCGCTACTGATATGGGTGGTTTAAGCCTTGGTGCAGATTATACTTTTAATGAAATGTTTCGTCTTGGTCTTGCCTTTAACCTTGGTACTGGCTACACGCGAAGCCAAGGCGATTTTGACGAAACCACTAATGATTTTGATTTCTGGGCTTTGTCGCTATATGGCGCATTTTATAAAAATAACTTCGCCTTGCTGGCAGATGTGGGTTTAAGCAAGGTATTTGGCGAAGTGGAGCAAGATCTACCTTCAAGCATAGGTATGTCTACTCTTGATGCCAGCCCCTCAAGCACAGTGTGGACAGCAGGTCTTAGAGCAGAATATACTTTTAACACCAGCTTCATGGATATCACCCCCTATGTGGGTGCGCGCTATATGCATGTGCAAACGCATGAATATGATGTAAAAAGCGGTGGCACTGTGGCCAGTGTGGAAGCAGATAACCAAGGTGTTTGGTACTTCCCAGTGGGGGTTAGTTTTACTAAAGATATAGTCACAAAAAATGATTGGATTATTACACCAAAACTTGATCTTGGCATTGTAGCTGCTACTGGTGATTTAAATACTACAAGTAGTACCAACGTAAGCGGTGTGTCAGGTGTAGTTGACTATACTATGCAAAATGTGGATGGTATTGCCTTTAGCGGTGGGGCAGGCTTGGAAATTGTGAAGGATAATTTTAGCATGGGCTTTAATTATAACTTACTTGCTTCAGAGCATGAAACTGGGCATACATTATTTGCTACTTTCAAATATACATTTTAATATAGTCGGCACGTAAAATAAGCCAGAACTTGCTTCTGGCGTCCCCAAAGGGGTATTTGGAGTGATCGTGTTTATGCCAAAGCATGGACGTTAGTCCAAGCGTGATGCCTTTCTGAAACACGCATGAAAATGCATTTTTCAGCATCGATTAATATAGTTTAAGAAGAAGAAAGGGAGAAACTGTTATTTGAGTTTCTCCCTTTTGTTTATATATTTACTTTTTAATATATTGCTTAGATTGCTTTAATACCAAGTTGTAAAGCTGCAATATTAGAATCAACAATTTTTGGAGGTAGATATTTGCGAATACCGGCCTCAATGGCATCTGCTCCAAAAGGTAGTAGCTTAGCTGCACATACTGCACCTAGCAATACAGTATTACCACTTTGCACCGAACCTGCTTCTAAACCTAAACTACGGCAAGCTATGAAGTGAGCATTCTTGGTTTTGTTAAGAATAGCTTTTTTTATGCTTTCTAAGTCTGGATATGTTTCCTTGCCTAAGCAAACATTCACTGGAGGTAGAGGGTCTATACTACTAAAAACTACTCCATCAGGTGCTAAATAATTTAAACCGCGTAAGGTTTCAAGTGGCTCAAAGCCAAGCACAAGATCTGCTTCACCAAACCCAAGCTTAGGGGATTGCCAACCACCAAGTAAAACTACAGATTCAACCACACCACCGCGTTGTGCCATGCCATGTACTTCACCGGCAACAACCTCTAAGCCATAATCAAGTGCAACGCGTGCAAGTAAGGTGGTTGCTGTAAGAGTTCCTTGACCGCCAACCCCAGTCATATAAATACGAAGACGATTACTCATGTTTACACCTTTCCTCTGGATTTGGCCTTAAAAGCTTTGGGTGCAACTTGCAAGCAAACCATACATCCGGCACATAGAGTTGCATCCACAGAAATACCATCATCATTACGCACAAAGGCAGGGCATGCAAATTTTTCAACACATTGCACGGCGGCATCATTTTGTTCTGCCACATAAGAAACTTGCGCCATGTTCTTTTTCAATGTGCGTCTGGCATAAAGAACACATGGTTCTTCAGCAATAAGCACACGAACTCCACTTTGACCTTTAAGTTCTTCAAGAGCTTTCATGGTGCTGCGTAAATTATATGCTTTGGTTTTGACTACTTGAGTAACACCAAGCCCACGAACGACAGACTCTATATCAAGATGGAAAGAATCATCGCCTAAAACATCTTGCACCATGCCGGGGTTTGGTTGATGTCCGGTCATGGCGGTGGTGCCGTTATCAAGAATAATTAATATAATGTTGTGCTTATTAAACACAGCATTGGCAAGCCCAGCTATGCCAGTGTGGAAGAAGGTTGAATCGCCAATGAAGCCTATAACAGGCTTTGGTGAAACACTTGCAAAACCGCAACCAGCTGATATGGATGAACCCATGCAAACCAAGAAATCAGCCATACGTAGTGGGGGTAAAAGTCCAAGAGTATAACAGCCAATGTCGCTTGAATATGTAGCATCATCGCCAAATACTTCACGCACAGCATAATAAACTGCACGGTGTGAACAGCCAGGGCATAGGTTTGGTGGTCTGTTAGCCAGTGGAATATTATGATTTTCTTCAGTTATAGCAGCAACAGTTTCACCAAAGATTTTTGCTAATTTTTGAGTAACAAGCCCTGTGGAGTATTCACCTTGTATGGTTAAAATGCCGTCCTTACCTTCAATTTCAACAGTAATATTATGACGCTGAACCAAGGCACGAATGTCATTTTCAAGTAATAAAGCCCCTTCTTCAAGAATTAAGACTTTTTTATGTTTTTTCAAAAAGTTAACAATGGCATTTTCTGGTAAAGGCCAAGTCATGCCAAGTTCTAAAATATTTACTTGCTTAGTCCAGTTACCAACATAAAGAGCATCATGCATATACGCCCTTGCAATACCACTAGCAATAATGCCAAGAGATGCATTTTCTCCTTCATGCTCAGTGCAATATTTTTCGGCAGTACTTTGGGCTTCTTTGAGTTTTTGCTCAAGAACTAAGTGGCGAGCTCTTGCCACAGCTGGTACTGGCACAAAGCGCTGCGGACAGCGTTCAAATGACTTAATTTCTGCAGGTTTTGGCAGTGCACCAAGAGTTACTGCCCCGCGTTGGTGGTTAAGGCGTGTAGTAGTGCGCAAAAGCACAGGTTGCTCCATTTCACGAGCAAGTAATAGACCATCACGAGTCATATCCTTTGCTTGTGCTGCCGTTGATGGCTCAAAGCAAGGCATGCTTGCAAGTCTTGCATAGTGGCGGTTATCTTGCTCATTTTGACTAGAGTGGCAACCTGGATCATCCGCAGACAATAATAATAAACCACCGGGTAAGCCTGTGTAGGTGGTGGTTAAGAGTGGGTCAGCTGCTACGTTAACGCCCACATGCTTCATGGTAACTAAGGTCAATGCACCGGCAAGAGCTGCACCAGAACCTACTTCTAGCGCCACTTTTTCGTTAACGGAATATTCCATACGATAGCGATCTTTACCATTAATGCGTCTAAAAGTATCTGGCACTTCCGAAGATGGTGTACCGGGATAACAAGTAACAACATTAACCCCTGCTTCCAAAGCACCACGTACAATGGCTTCATTGCCAAGTAAGAGGTGAGTATCACCGGGTTTTTCCTGCAATAGTGGATGGCTCATGCAGTCTCCTTTTCTATGTAAATTAATTTATTGTTGTGCTTTATCTTGGTCTTTAGCATCATTTTCTGGAGCTTTAGTTGTATTATTACTATTCAAATCTTTGCCTACAGTGCGTGCCCTATAGCGGAAAAAGCGCCCTTCAGCCCCTGGAGTTGCAGCGGCCATGGCTTCAAAAGTTTTTTTAGCTTTTTCCACATCACCAGCTTGAATAGCGGCTTCTGCAAGAGATTGCTGAATAACAATTTTTTGTACAGCTGAAGCTTTATCCACTAAGGATTCAAAAATAGGTAAAGCCTCTTTAGGCTTTTTAGCAAGTAGCAAGGCTTGTCCTTGATTTAAGGCAGCTAAAAGTCCTAAAGCTCCCTCTGTATCAAGCATGGCAAGTGCGCCAAAATAACCGGCAGCCTTGGTATAGTCTTTTAGTTCCATAGCTGTTTCAGCCAAGGATAACTGTATGCCACCTTGCATGGAGCTTGGGGCACTTATTAAAAAAGCCTCTAAGGCTGAAATGCGTTCTTCGCCTTGATTAGATAATACTATTTGGCTTAAGTTAGCTTGGGCTTCTTGTAGGTTGCGCTCTGCATACCAATTATACCCACCAATACCAGCAAGAATAAGCACAAAAAGTGCTAGTCCTGCCATGATAATAACTGCATGATTGAGTATGAATTGTAACAATGGTGTTGCTTCATTAGAAACTTCTGATTGTAATTCACTAAGAAGATGAGGATTTAATGGGGCTTGCGAACCACCTATAGGGTTGTGTGCAGGCTCTTGCAAAGGTGCTTGAGTTCCCTTTGGTGCAGGTGCTTTTTTTGAGGACATATAAAACTCCTAAATGCATTTTTAGCTTAATTAAAAAAGAATCTTTTACGCTAGTCGATTGGCTTCTGTCAAATCATTGTATACATATTTATTAAATTGCATCCTATTTTCATTTTTTAGCTATAAAAATAAGTCTTAAGCCTTACACTCTTAGCATGATCTTAAAAAACATAATGTGATACATAAGAAAGATAGCATAAAAAAAGTTGACTATTGATATTTATGCTGTTATTAGTAATAAATCTTAATAAGAACTTTGGAGGAAGATATGCAAGATCAAGTATTGAAAACCATGCAAGAGCTTGGCAAGCCCGTTCGCCCTGGTGACGTAGCAAAAGCTATGAACGTAGATAGTAAAGATGTTTCAAAAGCCTTAGCTGAGCTCAAAAAGCAAAACAAAGTGCATTCACCTAAGCGTTGTTATTACGCTGCTGGTCCTGCTTAAAAATTTAAAATATCTTTAATAACAAAATTGCCGAAAACAGTTTGCAAGCATACTCTTTTCGGCAATTTTTTGATGTATATTACTCAGTCTAAGATTTTTCTTGCATATTAAAATCTACTCGAATTTTATACATTTGCTTAGCTGGTAAGTTTAAGATTTCAATACCTGTTTTTTGCGTAATACCATCTAGTGTGCTACACACATTTTCCCAAGATGATCCAATAAAGGTAAACCATATATTATAATCATTTCTACGCAAATAATTATGAGTTACTCCCACATGCTCATTAACAGTTTGCACAAATTCATCCATGCTTTGCTCTGGAACTTTTGCAGCACAAAGGGTAGAACGAAAGCCCAATTGCTTAGAGTTAAAGTTTGCTCCAAGGCGGCGGATTATTTTGCTTTGACGCATGGCACGCACCCTTGCCAAGGCTTCTGATTCAGTAATATCAAGCATTTTACCAAGTTCTGCATATGGTCTTGGGCTTATGGGAAATGCTGTTTGAATTATATCTAATAACTTTTTGTCAATTGAGTCTAAGTTCATAATTATGCCTCTGCTTTGCGTGGGATATAGGTGCAAAGAGGTTCTTCAGCCATATGGTCATTATCCATACTATGGGCTCTGGCGCGGCAGCCTCCGCATACTTTATGATATTCGCAAACCCCGCATTTGCCCTTGTATTCTTCTTGAGTGCGAAACTCTTGAAAATGCTTGGAATTTTTCCATATTTCAGGAAAAGGTTGCTTTTTAATGTTGCCGCAATCAAGCTCTAAGTAGCCACAAGGTTGCACTTGCCCCACATGGCTTATAAAGCAAAAACCAGTACCGCCAAGGCAACCACGAGTCATGGCATCCATACCAAAGTTTTCTACATCAACACTAATGCCTTCAGCCTTAGCTTTTTGGCGCATGATGCGATAATAATGCGGCGCACAAGTAGCCTTTAAATGCATAGTAGTGGTTTTTCTAAAATCATAAAACCAGTTAAGCACTTCTTCATATTCTTCGGCTGTAATTACTTGGTCTTGCAATCCAGCGGCACGCCCCATGGGGACAAGTAGGAATATATGCCATGCTACAGCACCAATGCGTTCGCATAGCTCAAAAATTTGCTTAAAGCTGTTTAAATTGTCACGCGTTACGGTGGTATTAATTTGAAATTCAACGCCTTCAGCTTTTAAAAGCTCAATACCACGCATGGATGCATCAAATGCTCCAGGCACAGCACGAAAGTCATCGTGACTTTTGGCATCAGCCCCATCTATTGAAATAGAACAGCGCTGTATGCCAGCTTCACAAATTTTCTTGGCAGTTTCTTCGGTAATTAAGGTACCATTGGGTGAAAACACACAACGTAAACCCTTGGCAGTGGCATAAGCAATAAGCTCATACACATCAGGGCGCATCATGGGATCGCCACCAGTAAATATGATGATAGGCTCGCCCACCTCTGGAAATGTATCAATAAGGGCCTTAGCTTCAGTTGTGGAAAGCTCACCCGGATATGGTTCTGGATGGGCTTCACCACGGCAATGTTTACAAGCTAGATTACAAGACCTTGTAACTTCCCAAGCAATGAGGCGACATTTTGGAGTCCCATCAGGCAAAAATCGGCTAGCATGGGGATGACTTGCTCCACCATGGGCTAAGCCTTGTTTACCATGCATATGCCCATGTGGACATTTAGTATTATTTCCATGACTCATTATTTTATAATTCCTAGTAGTTCTTCAGTAAAATAATTGATTATAATATCAGCACCGGATCTTTTGATGCCAAGTAGTGATTCTAACATTACTGCTTCTTCGTTAATCCAGCCCATTTTTGCCGCTGCCTTAATGAGCGAATATTCACCACTAACTTGATAAGCAACCAGCGGCACATCAAAATTATCTTTAAGTAATCGTATAATATCTTGATATGGTCCTGCGGGCTTAACCATTAAAAAGTCAGCACCTTCCTCTAAGTCAGCTGAAGCTTCGCGCAGAGCTTCGCGCATATTGGCAGGATCCATTTGATATGATTTGCGATCTCCACTTTGAGGTGTAGATTCAGCGGCTTCTCTAAAAGGACCATAATAAGATGATGCAAACTTTACAGCATAAGACATAATGGGAGTTTGATTAAAACCAGATGTATCTAAGGCACTGCGCAAAGCCGCAATGCGACCATCCATCATATCAGACGGAGCGACAATGTCTGCACCGGCCTTTACATGCGATAGAGCAATTTTTTGCAAAACCTCTAATGTAGGGTCATTTAATACATCACCGCTTGGTGAAAGTATGCCGCAATGCCCATGAGATGTATATTCACAAAGGCATACGTCTGTTACAACCATGAGGCTTGGCCAACGCTTTTTTAATAAACGAGTAGCTTTTTGAACAATACCATCTTCGGCATAGCCTTCGCTACCCACAGGGTCTTTTTGCCTTGGTATGCCAAAAAGAATAACAGCATGTAAACCCATATCTACTGCTTTTTCTACTTGCTTTTCAAGCTCTTGCAAAGACAGTTGATATTGACCGGGCATAGAGCCAATTTCTTTGCGAAAGCCTTGATCTTCTGTATCCACCACAAAGTAGGGCATAATCAAGTTTTCTGGACGTAAGGGTGAAGTTTCACGTACCATATCACGCAAGGCTTGCGATGTGCGAAGTCTGCGTCCTCTAAAAAATGACATATTAAATCTCTTTATTAATAATGAGCTATAATTATTTTTTTATTTCATCATCAGTTAAGTAACAAGCTGGATCTTCAGCCCAAATATCATCATAATATGCTTCAGCTCTGGCACGGAAGTTACCGCCACAAATATTTAAATAACGACAAGTGGCACAGCGACCCTTAACATGGGGCTTTTTGTCCTTTAACTTGTGTAATAATTCAATATTTGGGTCGTCCCAAATTTCAGAAAATGGACGCTCAA
>CAYJKC010000011.1:0-53986 GCA_964370675.1 uncultured Desulfovibrionaceae bacterium | reverse complement strand
TCTTTTGACTTATTGGTATTGGCGTCCATGTCTTTGCCAATCCATGAAACATGTTCACGAATGTTGGCCATTTCAAACATATAGCGGTTAAGACCGGCACGCTCTACAGTGCGCCTAAATGTAGGCTCGTGCATTCGAGGTGAACACGAACCAACGACTACGCCATTTAGCTTATATTTTTCAATAGCTTCCTCAATGGCTTGTTGTCCTGGTTCTGCACAGGCATACATAACATCAACTGCATAGACCACATCAGGAAATTCTCTTGCAGCTTCGGCCACACTATCGCACTTAACTGTAGCTGCAATATTACTTCCGCAATGGCAGATAAATACGCCTATTCTCATGATCTGGCCTCCTTAGTCCTTTTGGGGGAAGCATCCTCTAAAGCTTGACTGGCTGATTGATCGAACTTGTTAAGTAATGATTTGGGGCTTACGCAAAGCTTGTCTAAGCCAAGTTTATCTGGCTTATGCCCAAAGGCAAGACCAACAATATCAGTAAAATATAATACAGGTATATTAAATTCCATTTGCATGGCTTTGGAAGCTTGGGCTTGGCGTAAATCAAGATTCATTTGGCAAAGCGGACAAGCCACAATAATGGCATCAGCCTTCATATTATGTGCAATTTGTAAAATCTTGCCAGAAAGGGTTGCAGTCATGGGGCGCTCTGGAATACCAAAGGAAGCTCCACAGCAACTGGTTTTAAGTGGGAAATCTAACACATTAGCACCACAAGCACGCAAAATATCTTCCATCATTTGTGGATTTTCGGGGCTACCAAAATTCATAATTTCAGCAGGGCGGCTCATAAGACATCCATAATATGGGGCAAGGCGTATACCACTGAATTTTCTAGCGGCACGTCTTGCTATAATGTCTATGCCATAGGTATCAACAATGCCTTGCATGACTGATATAGCTTCTGGAAAACTTGTGGCTGATGGTTCATCTAAAAGAGAATTTACACTGGCTCTAAACTCTGCATCTTCCATTCTATGTGCTGCATGGCGTAAGTTCGATAGGCATGATGGACAGGGGGTAAGCAGTTTTTCAGCTTTAGTTTTAGCGGCTATATCTAAATTACGCACGCAAAGTGCTGCAGAAAGCTCTGATGATACAGCGTGGGCTGGAGTTGAACCACAACAGTTCCAATCTTCTAGGTCGTTTAGAGAAAAATTTAAGTCTCTACACACTAGACGCGTGGAGGTCTCATAATCCGAAGATGTCCCTATAGCGGAACAACCTGGGTAATAGGCATATTTCATGCTTTTTTGCCCTCCTCTTTACAGCGCTGTTCATAACGTTCTAAAATGCGCCCAACTGCTTCAGCGCCTTTAATGCCATGCGGCATAAAGGGTAATTTATTTTTAGAAAGTGCCATGGGAGCAAGATCTACGTCAGTCCATAACCGTCCAGAGCGCATCATATAGAGCACCATAACTCCCATTTCATAAGTACGCCCACAATAGCGAACAGTATCTAAAAATGATAGCCAGAATTTATTGATTTTTGGTACTGCAAAAACCCCTGCTTGGCGAGCCTTGTGGCGCATATGCTCCATAAGGGCTGCAATATCAATGTTGTTAGGACAGCGTAGTGAACACGTTGCACATGATAAGCACATGGCAAGAGAACGCGATTTGAGCACTTGCTCCCAATGTCCTAGTTGTAAATGGCGTAAGATTTGATGAGGCTGTAAATCATAACTAAACGAAGCCGGACAACCCGCGGTGCAATTGCCACATTGATAGCAAGTGGCAATATCTGTCCCACAAACTTTTTTTAGCGCGTTTAGCTCTGCTGTATAGTCAACAGGGTGGTCCTTTAATTTATACATAAATGTCTCCACTTGTTAACACTTTGTTGCGATTTCTACTTTGTGATTTATAAAGAGCTTGAGCCAATTTTTATATATCCTAAATTATTAAGGTCTACAAGACAAAAAAAAGCATTTTTTTCACAAAGTTTATTAATGTTATTCTGTAATTATATTAATGCATTGACTATTGTTCCAATGAGTGTTGGTTTTGTTCAAACCAATTTTTTCCCATTTTTGCAAAAGCATATTTTTATGCCCACCTAAGAACCCCTGACACTCTTTAGGAAAAGTAATGGATTTTATGATATTACCATTTAGTGCATCTTGTACATAATCAAGCAAAGCTTGTGCTTTTACAAGGCTACCAAGGGCAGGATGGCGTGGTCCCGCCAGAATAGCTTGCTCTAAATCTGGCTCTGGAGCTAAACCCATACGAATAACAGCAACTTGCTTCTTATGGGCCATAAGCCAAGCTTTAGCTAATATTTTTATGGTGGGTTCAAGCAGCCAGGGTTCATATTCTTTCTTGTCCCAGAGTTTAGCTAAACTTGTGCCTTTAAGCACCTGACATGGATAAAATCGCAAAGTGCTAGCTTGAAAATTAAGTGCTATTTTGACATCTTGTAAGAAAATTGAATAATCAACACCAGGCATGCCGGGCATAAGTTGGATGCCAAGACTTAAATCATGCTCTAAAATTTGTTCACAAGCATCTTTGGCTATTGTTGAGCTATAGTTGCGCTTAGCTTTTGTTAGAGCTTGGTTATTAAAACTTTGAATTCCAAGCTCAACTAATTTAAAACCAGATTGTTTCAATGTGCTTAATATGATAGGATTTAATGCGTCAGGGCGAGTTGAACAGCGCGCACCACTAATACGATTAGCCAGCAGTGCGCTATGTACAAAATTACAGCAAAGTGAAAAGTCTACTGGAGCAATAGCCGTAAAGGTTCCACCAAAAAATCCTAACTCAGGTGCTTTTAGTCCAGCTTCTTGCCTTTGTATTAAGCTTTGCTCAAGTTCAGCTAAAATTAATGATATAGATCTTTGCTTTGTACCGCTTTGTATGTCTTGAGCACAAAAAATGCAGCGTGTGGGACAACCAGCAAAGGGTATAAAAACAGGTACAAGGCAGTGGCTTTGGTATTTTTTGGGAGACCAGGGTAGTATATGTTTCATAAATATTAGTATAATGTTTATGCTAAAGGGTTGGATTTAAATGTTTTATATGTATTCCACTGTAATTGCAAGATTTTTTGCAAAAGGAGCTTAATCTTTGGGGTATAAAATGTATACATAAGTTTTAATAAATTCGAAAAAAAATAACAAAATGCAAAAAATTCCTTGCATACAAGGGGTATGCAGAGTATATTGCCATTTGTCTAACTTTTTTGTTGTTTTTCGTATAGAAATTCTGGCATAAATGCCTTCTCAATGCAATATGGGGCATTGGCGCAAGGCTTGGAATTTTTCAAGGAAAAAGATTAAAAGTAATTTATTTCACGGACTTGGAGGAGATTATGGGGAAGACATTGACAAAAGCTGAAATCGTCGAAGCTATTTATGAAAAAACTGATAAAAACCGCTCTGATGTAAAAAACATTGTGGAAAAGTTGTTAGAAGTTATGAAGGGAGCCATCAAAAAAGATGACGCTTTACTTATAAGTGGTTTTGGTAAATTTGAAGCTTATGACAAAAATGCACGTAAGGGGCGTAACCCCCAAACAGATGAAACTATTACACTTGACCCTCGTAAGGTTGTTGTGTTCCGTCTTTCGCGTAAATTCCGCACCGAACTAAACGGATAATATTTTTTGTGTAAAGCTCCCAGAAAAAACTGGGAGCTTTGCCTATGATGTGCACTTTTGAGCATGTCAATTATTGTTTGACACCTAGTTTATACTTAGGTAGCCTTTCTTTGTGTAAGGGGAGTAACCGGGTCCTTGAGACCTAGGCAGCGTCAACAGCATGACCCCTTGGTCTGGCGTTGTCCTTGATTTTATCAAGTGGTAAGACCTTCACGGCTTTTTGCCGCGAAGGTTTTTTGTTTTTTAAGGCTTTTTGTAGTAGTAATACAAACTTACTAAATTATTTATTCTTATGTTGTTATGTATGGTAAGGTAAAAGCAATATTAAGTTAATTTGATGAGGGTTATATGGAAACAAGTTCATTATTATCACAACACTCCATTTGGGAAATTGTCATATTTCTTAGCTGTGTATTTTTCTTTTTGTGGCTAGATTTGCATAGCCATAAAGACAATAAGGTCATTAGTGTAAAAAATGCTCTTATGTGGTCTGCCTTGTGGGTTACATTATCATTTTTATTTGCTTGCTATATAGGTTTTAGCTTTAGCTTTGAGCCTGCTCAACTCTTTATTGCTGGTTATTTATTGGAGCTTTCACTTGCTGTGGATAACTTATTTGTTATTATGGCAATTTTTGGATCGTTTGGAGTTAAAGATGAATATCAGCATCGAATACTATATTATGGTATATTGGGTGCTTTGATTATGCGCTTTATATTTATTATTGCAGGCACAAGCCTAGTGCAAGCTTTTGGTAATTATGCTCTAGGTGCTTTTGGCGTGTTCATTTTATGGACAGCGTGGAAAATGTGGCAGCAGATGGGTAAACATACCGAAGCTATTGAAGACTATTCTAACCATTGGTCTGTGCGCATTACTCAGCGATTTATACCTGTGCATCCGCATGTTGAGGGTGAAAAGTTTTTTGTGCGCGTAGGTGAAAACAACGGAATTCTTAAAGCAACACCTTTATTTCTTTGCTTAATTGTTGTTGAAATGTCTGATGTAATGTTTGCCTTTGATTCTGTGCCCGCAATTATTGCTATTACCAGTGATCCTTTTATTGTATATACTAGTAATATCTTTGCAATTCTTGGGCTGCGCTCCATGTATTTTATGTTAGCAGCAGCCAAACGTTACTTACGCCATTTAGAAAAAAGTGTTATTGCAATTCTTGCCTTCATTGGCATTAAGATGATGCTTATGGTCACTGGAGCTGTGCATATGCCAGCCATGGCTAGCCTTGCTGTGGTGGGTAGCTTGTTAGCCATAGGAATTGGGGCTTCATTTATTCCAGAAAAGAAAGAAAGCTAAAAATGACTCTATAATAAGAATGATAGAAAATATAAAAGCACAGTTTGTTAAAACTGTGCTTTTATATTATTTGATTTAGAGCTTAAACTCTAACTTAAAGCATAATGTACTAGAAAACACCTTGTTGAATCATGGCTTCAGCAACTTTGCGGAAACCTGCAATATTACCACCAAGAACGTAGTCACCTTCGCAACCAAATTCTTTGGCAGTTTCACTAGCAGATGTGAAAATTCCTTTCATAATGCCTTTTAACTTTTCATCTACTTCATTAAATCCCCAAGCTTGCATGCTTGCATTTTGAGACATTTCTAGTTGGCTAGTGGAAACTCCGCCAGCATTGGCGCATTTACCAGGACCATAGGCTAGCTTTGCTTCTTTAAATACTTCAATAGCTTCAGGAGTAGAGGGCATGTTAGCTCCTTCACTTACAAGATAACAACCATTTTTAACAAGTATTTTAGCGTCTTCACCAGTAAGTTCATTTTGAGTAGCACTTGGGAATGCTAAATCACAAGGCACATGCCATACTGGGTGTTGATTTTTAGGATAATCTTTTGCAGGAACGTATTTAGCATCGGGGCATAGCTCAAGATAGCGAGTAAGTGATGCACGTTCAACTTCTTTAACTTGTTTTAATACTTCAAGATTAATGCCTGATTGTTGGTATATTGTACCACGTGAATCGCTAAGAGTCACAGCCTTTGCACCAAGATGATTCAATTTTTCTATGGTGTACATGGCTACGTTGCCAGAACCAGAAACAGCAGCAGTGCAACCTTTAATATCTTTACCAATGGCATTTAGCATATTTTCAGCAAAATATACACAACCATAACCTGTGGCTTCTGTGCGCACTAATGAACCGCCCCAAAGTAGACCCTTACCCGTTAATACTCCGTCAAACTTAGATGTTAGGCGTTTATATTGACCAAAGAGGTAGCCAATTTCGCGAGCACCAACGCCAATGTCTCCGGCAGGAACGTCTACAGTATTGCCAATAATTTTAGATAATTCAGTCATAAAAGCTTGGCAAAAACGCATAACTTCGCCATCACTCTTGCCCTTAGGGTCAAAGTCACTGCCGCCTTTACCGCCACCAATAGCAAGACCAGAAAGGCTATTTTTAAAGATTTGCTCAAATCCGAGAAATTTTAAAATACTTTGGTTAACACTTGGGTGGAAGCGAAGTCCGCCTTTGTACGGTCCTATGGCAGAGTTAAACTGTACACGATAACCGCGGTTTACTTGTACTTTTCCTTTGTCGTCGGTCCATGCTACACGAAAGATAAGTTGTCTTTCTGGTTCTGTAATACGCTCTAAAATATTATGCTGCTGGTATTTAGACTCACGCTCAAATAGTGGTTCTAATGAGTCAACAACTTCCTTAACTGCTTGCATAAATTCTGGTTGATGCGCACATACTTTTTTCATTTTGCGCATAACTTTTTGAGTATAATTAACTGCCATAGTCTTCTCCTTATAAATATTGGTTCGGATAGTATACAAAAATAAAGTCAGAAAAAAAAGACCTAAAAAGGATTTTTTGTTGCTTAGAGTCTCTTTTTTATAAAAAATATGCAGTTGCATAATTAAGCTATTGTAATTATATTTTTAAATTAATGCACAAGCACAAGATTTATTTTGTCAGATTTATCTATCAGCATAACAATTTTGATTTTGATAATTTTTGTGCTATCAATTTGACAACAAGATAATATGAGGAAAATTTATGTTAAATATATTAGATACTGTTGGTAATACACCATTTATTAAGCTTGGAGCGTTAAATCCATATCCTTGTGAGATTTGGTTAAAGCTTGAAAGTCGTAATCCTGGGGGGTCAATCAAAGATCGTGTTGTGGCATATGCAGTGCAAAAAGCCTTGGATGAGAAGAAACTTTCTTCAGATAGTGTTTTGGTAGAGCCTAGTAGTGGTAATACTGGCATTGCCCTTAGCATGGTTGGGGCTGTGCATAATATGCGAGTCATTATTACCATGCCAGAAAATATGACGGTGGAGCGCATAAAAGCCATGCAAACTTACGGTGCAGAAGTGATTTTAACTCCAGCAGCGCAAGGCATGGAAGGTGCACTCAAAAAAGCAGATGAAGTTTTTTTGAATACCTCATCTGCTTTTATGCTAGGGCAATTTACTAGTCCACTCATGGTAGAGGCGCATTATTTTAGCACAGGACCGGAAATATTTTCTAAAATAGGTAGTGAGATGGATGCATTAGTGGCAGGAGTTGGTACAGGTGGGACCATATCCGGAACAGGGCTATTTTTGCGTGAACGTTTGCCACATTTAAAAATCTATGCTGTGGAGCCTTTTGAGTCTCCTATGTTATCTCAAGGTAAGGCGGGTAAACATGGCATACAAGGTATTGGGCCAAATTTTGTTTCAAAAATCTTACGGCGCGATATTTTAGATGATATAATGACAGTTACCACTGCTGAAGCCATAGCCATGCGCAAGCAATTATTTATGCAAGAGGGCATTAGTTGTGGTATTTCTTCTGGTGCTAATGTTTGCGCAGCATTAAAGCTTGCTGCAAGTCAAGAGATGCAAGGCAAAAGAATAGTGAGCTTTATTTGTGATACAGGGGAGCGATATTTGTGTGAATAATGGTTTTTGGTGAACTAAGTAAAATCCACAGGGATACGACTTTTTTTGCCACCCTTGTTGGTAAAAAATACATGCCCATGCTCAAGCCCATAAAGGTAGATTTGCCTTGTAACATCTACATCTTGTTTGCAATAAGTGGTAATTTCATCAAGGCGACCTTGCTTCCACCATGTGAGGGCTTGCATGCCATTAGCATTTTTGCCAATGTCAAGGCTTGCTTTAGCTATATTGTCTAAGGACACTCTGTAGGAAAGACTGTTTTTGACTGCCAGAAGTAAATCAAGAGTTGGCAATGTGCTTAAATCATAAGCGGCAAATGGTTGCAGCACCTTATAATCAAAACCAATAATATTAAACCCTACTATACATTGAGCCGTACGCAGCTTTGCAAACATTTTTTCAAGTTCATCTTGGGTATATGCACAAAAGTTATGCTCAGCACTATCATAAAGCACAGCAATGCTAACGCCCATATCACAAGCTTTATGCCAACCGCCTACCTCTTTGGCAGATCGGCGTGTTTCTACATCAAGGACCATAAAATGCTTTTGCGGTATTGGTTTTGAATTGTCTTTTAATAAGCTTAATAAATCTGCCATGAGTATTCCTCGTAAATTTAGTTTAATATTTTTTGGATGTTATGGCAAATGTATTGTATGTCTTCTTTTTGCATTTCTACATGTAAAGGTAGGCTTATGAGTTCAGAGTAAAGCTGCATGGTGCGAGGTAGAATGCACTCAGATTTATAGTATGTAAGTAGGTGGCTTGGTTTATAGTGAATAGCCGTTTCAATGTGTAGAGCAGCCAGAGCAGATTTTAGCCTATTTCTTTGCCCATGAAGGATGCGTAAGGCAAAAATATGTGGTATGATTTCATTTGTTTGGTCGAAGTGTAAGAATGCAATTTTATTGTTTTGTGCAAGTGTTTTTAGTTCATTATAATATATTTTAGCTAGGTCTTGGCGTTTAGGAGCAAATTCACTATGTAAACGTGATAGTTGTACTCTGCCTATACAGGCGAAAATATTACTCATATGGTATCGCCAACCTTGATTGTTTACATCAAAATCATTATCAGCTTTAACAATGCCAAGATTTCGTGCTTGACGGCAATACTTGGCATCTTCATCATTAAAAGCAATAATGGCACCACCTTCTGCACAAGTGATGTTTTTTATGCCATCAAAACTAAAACATATTAAATCACCAAAGCTGCCAATTTTTTTGCCCTCATGAGTACAGCCAAAAGCATGAGCTGCATCTTCAATGACGCGTAGATTATGCTTGGTAGCAAAATGATGTATTGCGTCTAAATTATGTGAATTTCCAGCGTAATGCATGGGCATTATAGCCTTGGTCTTAGCGTTAACTATGCTCTTAGCATGCTCTAAATCAAGAGTTGCTGTATGAATGTTAACATCGCAAAAATTTGGCTTGCAGCCTGCGGCAGAAATGGCTTGTAATGTTGCCACATAGGTTAAGGAAGGCACTATTATTTCATGGCCTTTAGTACACGATGTAGTGCACGCTAAGTGTAATGCCGCTGTACCGGAATTGACTGCTACAACGTATTTTTCATGAATTCCAAGGTAATTTGCAAGTTCAGCTTCAAAGTGTAGCACCTCATCCCCCATGCCTAAATAGGTATTGGGGCAAAGTAAATTACTTAGAGCTTTAAGCTCTGGTTCACCCACATGGGCAGAAGAAAGGCGAATAGGTTTCATAAAAATACCTTAATACTTGCTTGGCCATGGCAAAACTTTCATATTTAAGCTTTGAGAAATTTCCTGCAATGCAGTATGTGTAGCTTGTTCCATATGTGGTGAAAATACAATTTTTAACAAAGCTTTATATTTATTAATAACTGAAAAATAAGCTACATGTCCATATGCTTCAAGTAAAAACCTAAACATACCTACTTGGCTTGGTGAAATTTGCACTAACAAAAGTTTGCTTTGGGTTGCAGGTTCTAAAGGTGGTCCTATTTTTCTTCTTTTTGAGCGTGATTTCATGTTATGCCCAGCCTATATAACGTAGTAAAGCAACCGTTCCCATGGCACAGGCTATTGTTCCAAAAAAACTTTTAGTGCGATAGGCTACAAAACCAGCAGGAAATGCAGAAACAAAATAAATATTATAAATGCTTATATTTAGCGACCCATCCTGAATAACAAGCTCTGGTATTAATAATGACGACATCACTGCTACAGGTATGAAGGAAAGCCAGTGTAAAATTGATTTTGGTAAAGACTCAGTTGACAGATACATGAGTGGAAAAACTCTTGGAATTGCAGTAACTAAGGCGCAACCTATTATGCATAAGAGAAGATCTACATTCATGATTTTAACCTTGGCGTGTTTTACGTTTGTATAGGTATAAACCTAGGCTTGCAGCGGCAACACTGGCAATAATTACATTCCACTGACCAAAGCCTGAAAGTTTTAATGCAACGGAGATAATGCCAGCAAAAATAGCTACAATTAGTTCTAAACGACTGTATATTTGGGGTATCAGTAAGGCCAAAAACATGGCAGTTAGGGCATAGTCTAAACCTAATGGGCGAACGTCAGTAATTAATGTACCAAAATATGCCCCTATGGCTGTGCCTGCTATCCATGAAATATGTGCTGTCATATTACATGCATATAATGTGCTAAAGCTCAGCTGCCAGCCGCGCCTAAAGGCTGTGGAATGTACGCCAAAGGTTTCGTCGGTCAGTTCATAACCGACTAAAAAGCGTTGTAGTCGGCTTCCTTGTTGTATATGAGTTGCTAAGGATGCAGACATAAGCAAATGACGTAAGTTAACAACAAAAACGGTGAGAATTACCGAGGCAATACCCACACCGCTACCCCAAAGTGATGCTGTGACAAATTGACCAGAACCAGCAAAAACTATAGTAGACATCAATATGGCAAGGGCAGGTGATATATCATTTTTTACAGCGAGAACTCCAAATGCAAAAGCCACAGGAACATAGCCTAGAACAATAGGTATGGCGCGTTTAATACCTTCTATTATGTTAGGAGAAAGAATATGCATGGGTCTTTGTATATGGTTATGTGTGTGTAGGCAAGAGCTAATAGAGAGGTATGGAATTTATCGAGCACCTTGAGAAAAAAGAATAACTCGCACAGTCTTAAAAAGAATTTTGAGCTCTAATAATGCAGACATATTATTGATATAATATAAATCATATTCAAGCTTATGTCTGGCATCTTCTTCTGAGGCGGCATAAGGGTAGGAGACTTGAGCAAGCCCAGTTAAGCCTGGTTTAACACTATGACGCAAGGTGTAGTTGGCAATTGTTTTTTCTAGTTCATGCACAAAGTCCACTTGCTCTGGTCTTGGGCCAATAAAACTCATATCATTTTTTAAGATATTCCAAAGCTGCGGTAATTCATCTAAACGCAATTTACGCATACACCTTCCGCATTTGGTAATTCTATGATCATTGACCTTAGCCCATACTGCACCTTGCTTATCTGCATCATTATACATGGAACGAAATTTATATAGGATAAAAATTCGCCCACCAAGACCAATTCTTTTTTGGCTATAAATGATGGGACCGCGTGATTCTGCATAAATTAATATGGAAGCAAGTATGAAAAATGGAAAACTTATAATGAGCAAGCAAAAAGCCATGCACACATCGAAAATGCGCTTGATATATAAATATGATTGTTTTTGTGCTGGCATAAAATTTTATACGTTTTAAATTATTCTTGTGTAATATTCATATATTGCATGATTTGAAAAACCACTTTGCGTGCATCAAAAACGTGCTCTGCCAAGTATCGTCCATGATTACCCATGTTTGATAGTAATTTAGCATCAAGGATAAATTTTTCTAAAGCTTTTGCCAAGGCGACACCATCCTTAGGGCGTACCAAGAATCCATTCTTACCTTCTTCAATAAGCTCTTTACAACCCGGAACATTGGAGGCAACAATGGGTCTACCCATACTCATGGCTTCCATAAGTGCACAAGATAAACCTTCACGCCATGAGGGTAGGACTATAACACTTGCCTTGGATATAAAGGAGCGAACATCGTCTGTTGCACCTAAGTATTCTATATAGCCTTTTTTTTGCCAATTTTGTACTTGATTTAAATCTAATGCCCCTAAACCATATTCTGCAGGTCCTAGTAATTGACAATGGATGTTTGCATATTTTGATTTAAGAATTTTTGCTGCATAGGCAAAGTCTGCAATGCCTTTTGCCTCCAATAAACGTGCTATGACTAAGAAAGTAATGTCCTTTGGAAAACTTGGGTCAAAAGCAAAATAATCAATGTCTACCCCAGTGCCATGGCAAGTTAATGTAGGGTAATTTGAAGGTATTATTTTTTTTTGCATAAAAGCTTCAGCATCGGCTGTATTTTGGAAAATAATTCCCTTAGCATGGCGTAAGGATATTTTATATAGTAATATTACAATATTATGCAATAACTTCATAAAAGGCGTATGCGCAGGTTGAAAGCTAAGCCCAAGTCCTGTAATGCAAGAAAATACTTCTTCAATGCCAGCTAACTTAGCGGCAATATTTCCATATATTACTGGTTTAATAGAAAAAGTAAAAACTTTATGTGGTTTTTCCTGACGTAAAATTTTATATAGGGCATATGAAGATTTTATATCTTGCCAGGGGTTAGTGCCTTTGCGCTCAAGGCTATAGGTAGTGATGCGTATTTTTTTATTTTGTAAGGCAGCAATATACGGGTCATTTACTTGTTCAGGTACGCAACAAATGACTTCATGTCCGGCTTGTTGCATATGTTGCATAAGCACCGACCAAAAAAGATATGTAGACCTAGCTTGGTTTCCTATAATAAGTATTTTCATGTGTTGTTACTTAATAGCGCCATACGCTTTTCTTTACAGATTGTTTAGTAAAAGGTAGGTTGCTGATGGTTACCTTATAATATGTCATTATAAAACTCAATCACAGCAACCATATTGTCATGGAGAAATAGATTATGTCAAAATATAAGCAGGTGTTAGAGCAAATTAAAGTTTCACCACGTACTTGGCTGGTTACTGGCGTGGCTGGATTTATTGGTTCTAACCTTTTAGAACACTTACTTAAGCATGATCAGAAAGTTATTGGTTTAGATAACTTTCTCACTGGTTATCAAAAAAACCTTCAGATGGTGCAAAGTATTGTTGGTGAACGGCTTTGGAAAAATTTTAGATTTATAGAAGGAGATATTCGCGATCTTGCCACTTGTCAAAATGCTTGTATGGGGGTTCAGCATGTTTTGCACCAAGCTGCCATGGGCTCAGTTCCACGCTCTGTGATGGATCCTATATTAACAAATGAATGTAATATTACGGGTTTTTTAAATATGCTTTTGGCTGGGCGCGATGCCAAGGTGCAAAGCTTTGTTTATGCTGCTTCATCTTCAACATATGGTGATTCTCCATCACTACCTAAGGTTGAGGATATTATTGGTGCACCACTTTCGCCCTATGCCGTTACTAAATATGTTAATGAGCTTTATGCTGAAGTTTTTAACAAGTGCTATAATTTTCCTAGTATTGGGCTACGTTATTTTAATGTTTTTGGTCAGCGCCAAGATCCTGCTGGTGCTTATGCTGCCGTTGTGCCACAGTGGTTTTCTGCCTTGCTTAAAGCAGAAGATGTTTATGTTAATGGAGACGGAGAAACCAGCCGAGATTTTTGCTATATAGATAATGTGGTGCAAATGAATATTTTATCAGCCTTATCTAGTGGAGAGGCTTGCAATAAAGTTTATAATGTAGCCTGTGGCGAGCGCACTACTTTAAATGAATTATATAAATTATTGCAAGAGGAAGTGAAGTTATATAAATCTGACTTAGTTGAAAAAGAACCAGTTTATCGTGATTTTAGAACTGGAGATGTACGGCATTCTTTAGCAGATATTTCACGAGCTAAAACATTGTTAGGTTATGCACCTGAATATAATGTGCGTGAGGGCTTAGCTCTTGCTGGTAAGTGGTATGCTGAAAATATGTGATATGTTTTTGTTTATTATTGCCAAAGCAGGTAGCCTGTCTTAGGTGGCACTTATCATTAATATAAAAAAGGGCTTCTCGAAAGAAGCCCTCAGAGTGCTGGCAAAGTCAGCACGACCCGATAAATCAGGAGTAGGCGCAATTCACTTGCGCCGTTAAACGAATGATTTTCGTGTCTTACTGCCAAGGCAGCTTGCCTGCCTTAGGCGGCACAAACACCCAAAAAGGGGTTTGTCATCAGTCTGAAGGGCTTCTCGAAAGAAGCCCTTTTGTAGTTTATAGTAAGTTAGCGATTAAACACCATTGTATTGGTCAACAGTAGCTGTCTTACCACGTAGGACAAAGAGAACAAGAGCGCACACTGCTACAGCTGCACCAATAATATTTGAAGTTTCAATAGGTAGACCAAAGCCTAGGCCTTTCATGAAGCAAATATAGCTGATGGTTGCAGCGGTCATAACTGTAGCTGGAATGGATGCAATCCAGTGTAAACGGTTATTACGGTATAAGTAAGCCGCACCAGACCAAAGCACAAGGGCTGCTAGGGTTTGGTTAGCCCAGCCAAAGTATCTCCATAATACGCCGAAGTCTATTTGAGTTAGAGCAGCACCTACAACGAAGAATGGTACTGCAATCATAAGACGCTTAGCAACTTCTTTTTGTGAAAAACCAATCATTTCTGCAATGGTAAGACGAGCAGCACGGAAGGCTGTGTCACCAGAGGTAATAGGCAGAATAATAACACCAAGAATGGCTAAAACACCACCAACACTACCCATAAGAGCATAAGAAGCATCAGCAACAACCTTACCAGGTCCACCAGCAGCAATGGCTTCTTGAAGTAATTCAGGAGTTTGGTAGAAAGTCATACCAACAGTTGCCCATACTAGACCGATGAAACCTTCAGCAATCATGCTACCATAGAATACAGGCTTGCCAAGTTTTTCATTTTCAAGGCAGCGTGACATAAGTGGTGATTGAGTAGCATGGAAACCACTAATAGCACCACAAGCAATGGTAATAAACATAAGAGGCCAAAGTGGTAAATCCTTAGGATGCTGGTTAGACCACTCTGCAGCTGGGAAGAAATCATAACCATCAACAAAGAGCATGGTGGTAATACCAACGGCCATGATAATGAGCACGGCACCAAATAGGGGGTAGAAGCGACCAATGATTTTGTCAATAGGTAGAATAGTTGCTAAGAAGTAGTAAGCAAAAATAATTACAACCCATACTGTTGTGCTCATGTAGTCTGCTGTAAAATTAGAAAGCATTTTAGCAGGAGCAGTTACGAATACAACACCCACGAGGAGCAGTAAAAGTATCGCAAAAAAACGCATGAGTTGTTTTGGGAATTTACCTAAAGTATAACCCATAATGTTAGGTACATTCTCACCACCATAACGTATGGACATCATGCCAGCCATATAGTCATGAACTGCACCAGCAAAAATAGAACCAAGCACAATCCATACAAGCGCTGCTGGACCATAAAGGGCACCAAGAATGGGACCAAAAATAGGACCAACACCAGCAATATTTAATAATTGAATAAGCCAGATTCTGCCTGTACTCATTTTAACATAGTCAACCCCGTCAGCCTTTGAATTAACAGGGGTAACCCGTTTTTCATCAGAACCAAAAACTTTATCAACAAAGGTTCCATACACAATGTAGCCAACCACAAGCCCTGCGACGGCCAATAAAAAATACAAACCGTTTGACATAAACCCTCCGAGTTTAACACATTTCATCAAATAGGCTTTTAGACAAAGCCACACATGTGTTCTAAGTATAACTAGTAATAGTTATTATAACTATTTCAGCTCTTGCCGTTATGGATTTACTAACGTATTATCAGATTTAGGTCAATTATTGATTTTAAATTCAGGTAAAATTGTTTATATAGCCATATGGGCTTAAATAATTGTGTGGTTTTTTGATTATAATAATATTTACTTTCAAAGTCTTTGTTGTGCTACTGTTGTGCTTTACATAGCCATTAGAGGTTAAAAAATTGTTTCAAAGTAAATATAGTATGTTAAAATAAGCTAATGATGCTTATGAAATTTGTCCAAGCATATACTACTTTTCAAGTTGAACGCTATTTGATATGATAAAAAAATAAACCTTTAACCAGTGAGAATATTATGTTTTTTGCAAAAAAATTTTTAATGATAGCTTTAAGCTTAGGTCTTTTATTAACTAGTACGCAAAGCTTTGCTGCTGAAAAACCAAGCCCTGCTGTACAGCTAGATACGAATATGGGCAGCATTGTACTGCGTTTAGATGCTGCAAAAGCACCTGTAACTGTTGAAAATTTTATTAACTATGTGAAAAGTGGTCATTATGACGGTACTATTTTCCATCGCGTTATTAAGGATTTTATGATCCAAGGTGGTGGCATGACACAAGATATGAAAGAAAAGCCTACTCAAAAACCCATTAAGAATGAGGCTAGCAATGGATTAGATAATGATATGTACACCATTGCTATGGCACGCACTTCTAATCCTAATTCTGCCACAGCACAGTTTTTCATCAATGTGAAAGATAATAAGTTTTTAAATTACTCTGCCCCCACAACCGAAGGGTATGGCTATGCAGTTTTTGGTAAGGTTATTAAGGGTGAGGATGTGGTAGATAAAATTAAAGGTGTAGCTACAGGAAATCGTGGTATGCATGCAGATGTACCTACAAAGCCAGTTATTATAGAAAAAGCATTCGTAATTGAATAGTTTTTTCTGAAAAACCTTCTTACCCTGCAATCCCCAATAATGGCGGTTGCAGGGTTTTTATTTATAAAATTTTAAGAGTAGAAAAATAAATATTAGTAAAATATTGATTTTACATTGTATCAATACATAGTCGAAGGATGAAAAAGTCATTGAAAAATGACTTTTTCAGCTACAAATAAATAGAGTGAGTAAATTAAAAACTTATCTCAAGCCGAGTTTAGTCGTATCACTTCTTATATTAATCAAAATTAATCCCATGAAAGCTCTGCACAATTATTTTAACATAAAAATTTACTGTGCATAGATTCACTTATAATTTTAATCTTTTACATCTTATTTGTTAAGTAAGAAATATAGCAAATTAAAATTTAAATGAAGTTGACATTCATTTTCATAAAACATATATTACACATCGTTTGTTGGAGTAATTATGTATTTAGCGCTTTATTCTACCATGTTAGTATTCATTATTTAAATGTAAAGGGGCAGATAATGACTTTGAACGACATTCAAGACTCAATGGACTTGTTAGTTACAAATATTTCCATTTCTGGTTCATTACGCCAAAGGCTTTATGATTTGGGAATTTGCCCCGGAACAAAAATTACCTTTGTGCGTACAGCTCCTTTAGCAGACCCTATACAGGTGCAAATTGGAAATTATCATGTTGCCTTACGTAAGTCTGAAGCACAATATGTAGAGGTTGCTGCTCATGTCTAATCAAACAATAGCTTTAGCTGGGCAACCAAATTGCGGCAAATCGACACTGTTTAACCTGCTCACTGGAGCTCGGCAATATGTTGCGAATTATCCAGGTGTTACAGTAGAAAAACTTGCTGGTTATTGTACCATTGCAAGAAAAAAAGTATCAGTAGTTGATTTACCAGGTACTTATGCTTTTACGTCATATTCTCCCGAAGAAATGGCGGCGCGTGATTTTATATTGAATGAACATCCTAATGTTGTTCTTGCCGTTGTTGATGCATCTACCTTAGATAAAGGACTTTACTTTACTTTACAACTGCTAGAAATGGGTAGGCCAGTTATCCTCGTGCTTAATATGATGGACGTGGCTAAAAGGCGTGGTCTTGATATTGATGTGGATTTACTCTCTCAAGAACTTGGCATTCCAGTTGTGCCCATACAAGCCACAAACTCTAAGACAGAAGGTCGTCAAATACTTTTAGAGTTATTAGAAAAGTATTTGAAAGAAGATGCACCGATTAGTAAATTTAATTTAAATTATGGTGCGTTAGAAGAATCTATTGAAAAGCTTTTAGCTAAAGTAAGTTCAGTTAGCAGTAATGTAAATTACCCTAGCCGCTGGATTGCCTTAAAGCTATTTGAAGAAGATTCAGCAGTGCAAGAGCTAGTTAATGCTGACGCGAGTATTGCACAGAATATTTCTTCACTTACCGCCGAATTACACACTTTAGCCCAAAACGAACTTGGCATATCACCGGTGGCACATATTGGTGCGACCAGACATTCTGAAGCACGCAGATTATATGATATTGTTGTTAAGAGTTCTAGTAAAGTTACGCGGGGTGCATCTATTACAGAAAAAATAGATGCGGTTGCTTGCCACCGTGTTCTAGGTCCTATAGTTCTATTGGGCATTCTGTTCTTGTTTTATAATATTTCAGTAACTTACGGCAATATTCTTGCCGCTAAAGTATGGCCCATATGGGGAGCGTTTGAAGCTTTTGTGGGATCTATGTTACCTCATCAAGGATTTTTAGATGATCCACTATTGCGTTCCATGGTGGAATGGGTCGTTAAAAGTGTTACGGCTGTTTTAAATTATATACCCATATTTTTGCTAATGTTTTCCTTTGTGTATTTATTAGAAGGCAGTGGATATATGGCGCGTATTGCCTTTATCCTTGATAGAATTTTTAACTCCTATGGTTTGCATGGGCAATCAACTCTACCATTAATTCTAGGCGGGGTATATGTTGGTGGTTGTGCCATACCTGGTGTGGTTGCTACTCGCGCTATACCTGATGAAAAAGCCCGTTTTACCACCATATTAATTGTGCCCATGATGAACTGCCTTGCTAAAGTGCCGTTATATTTACTGCTTGTGAGTGGTTTTTTTGCAGCAGAAGCTGGTAGTGTAATGTTTTTTATGGGAACCATTACCTTGTTAATGGCATTAATTGTGGCAAAGTTACTTAACTGGTCTGTTTTACGCTCACGCCCATCAGCTCCCTTCATCATTGAATTGCCTTCATATCATATGCCTATATTGCGCAATGTAGTGCACGAAGTATTTTTGCGTATTTGGACATTTATTAAGCGGATTTTAACAATAGTGGTAGCTGTTTCTATAGTAGTCTTTGCACTTGTGTTCTTTCCTGATTTATCAAGTGAGCGAAAAGAGTTTTATCAAGCTGAGCAACAAAAAATTGAAGATGCTTTTATGAAACAAATTCAAGCCTCATCATTTTCTGACACGTTTACCAAGAACGATATTTTACCGCTTATTCGCTATCAAGATAATCTTCGCAAAAGTAAACAAGGAGTTAACCAAGAGCAAGCCACTAAAATAAACGAAGAAGCATTGAAAAATAATCCTGTATACGCATCAATTGTGCTGCGCAAAGGCAAGGATGGAAAGAAGCTAGCTGGAGCATTACGCAAGCTAGATAGTCAAAGAAAAAATTTACGTCGTGAAATACGCCAAGAGCGTTTTGAAAATAGCTACTTAGGTGTTGCTGGCAAATCACTTGAATTTTTAACTGCTGGAGCAGGTTTTGATTGGCGTATGAATATAGCCTTACTATCTGCCTTGGCTGCCAAGGAGAATAGTGCAGCTACTTTGGGTGCCTTGTATGGGTTTGAGGGCAGTGCGCCTGGTAAGAATTTTGAAGAATATGGATTTACACCCTTGCATGCCATTGCTTTAATGGTTTTTATGTCTCTTTATCCACCATGCTTGCCAGCTTCAATTATGGTGCGTAACCAGACAGGTGCAACAAAATGGATGATTTTTTCCATAATTTTTCAAATGACTATTGGTCTAATTGTAGCAACATTCATCTTTAGTGGCGGAAAAATGTTGGGTTTAACTGGTCTGCAAGCCATGTGGACTTTTTATGGCATTTGCTTGGGATTAGTTGTAATACTAGGAGTTTTACCTTCGCAGCTAGGAAGCAACAAAAAAGTTACAAGCAACTAAGATTGTAATCTTAAATATTCAACTAAGGCAAAACGCATTTTGCGAAAACATAAATTGGAGGAAATGATATGAAGCGAAGTTTTTTGGTTTTGGCATTGGTCATGATGCTTGGAATGCCTGCTATGGCATTGGCACATAGTCCTATTTTTGACTGCTTTGACAATGGCGATGGCACTATCATGTGCCAAGGTGGTTTTTCTGATGGTTCTTCTGCTGCTGGTGTAAAGGTAGAAGTAAAAGATGGAGATGGCAAAGTAGTTCAAAATCTAGTCTTAGATGCTAATGGTGAAATTACCATTAAAAAGCCTGAGGGTGCTTACTCTATGGAGCTTAACGCTGGTGAGGGACATACTATAAATGTGCCTGGAGATAAGATTGTTGAATAAACTTCAAAATGAAGTTTGCTCGATACATATTTTTAACCTTTTACTGGAGAAAAAAATGAAAAAACTTACAATGGCTACTTTAGGAATTTTTGCTGCTTTGGTGATAGCTTCACCTGCTGCTGCTCATT
The DNA here is from genome assembly GCA_964370675.1 of uncultured Desulfovibrionaceae bacterium. Taxonomy (GTDB): domain Bacteria; phylum Desulfobacterota; class Desulfovibrionia; order Desulfovibrionales; family Desulfovibrionaceae; genus CAYJAD01. The sequence continues at coordinate 33,969 of CAYJKC010000011.1, read as the reverse complement.
TTCAAATGGTGTACACCCCCACTCCAACTGAAATGGAAAAAGCAGTTGATATGGATATACGCATAGTTTACACCCACCCTGCTGAAGCTGGGCATATGATGGATATGGGCGGCATTAAAGATTTTTATGCCATGTATAAGCGTGGTGAAAATGCACCTCAAAAGCTTGATATGAAAAAATATCTGAAAGAAATTACCTGGAAAAACCCAGGTTCAAGTGCACCAGCATTTTCTGCCATGATTCCCAGAAAGGACATTCGCTCCATTGGCGATTATGTATTCGTTATGGTTCCTGGATACTATTTTGAAAAAGAAGAAGGCATTTACATGCAACAAATTACAAAATTAATTGTAAATGTTGGTGGTGTGCCAACCATTTGGAATGAGCCTGTGGGTCTTCCTTGCGAAATCGTACCTCAAATTAAGCCATATGCCACATGGGTTGGTAATGTATTTAAAGCTCAAGTGCTATCTAATGGCAAACCAGTTCCTGGTGCAGAGGTTGAGGTTGAGTATATGGGACATGCTCCAGACTTAAAAGCTAACGCTTTAGCAGATAAATCGTCTGTAGATTATCCTGTGAGCGCTCTTGTAACTCAAACTCTTATTGCTGACCAAGATGGAATTATAACTTACGGTTTACCAAAAGCAGGTTGGTGGGGTTTTGCAGCCCTTGGAGTAGGTCCAGACAAAGAATATGAAGGTAAAGAGCTTTCTCAAGATGCAGTCATTTGGGTACAAGCTTACGATATTAATAAATAATATTGTATTTGTACTTGGGGTAGATGGGGGATGCACCCCCCATCTACCTAGTCACCACAAACACCTTTAAGTGTTTGTAAGCTATGTAGCGAGGAGAGTTTATCTCCTCGCTTTAAGAACAATTACATACAGAAAAAAAACTGTAAATATTATTCTGCAGGCTTAAGTAATAGCATATTAAAATTATGTTAATGCGTTTGCACATATTATTCTTATTTTTTAGTTCGTTAATATAAATATTTTTTAGGTGTAATAATGAAAAAAAGCATTTTTCTTATTTGTTTAATGTTGCTTGCATTTACAGCTGAAGCCAAAGCGCATAGTGCCTTGCTAAACTGCTTTGATAATGCTGATGGTACCTTCACCTGCCAAGGTGGCTTTTCTGATGGATCTTCGGCAACAGGTATTAAAATTGTAGTTAAAGACACTTCTGGTAATGTACTACAAGAAGCCCAGCTTAACGCTGATAGCGAAGTAATTTTACCTAGACCACAGCAAGATTTTACTGTTTTATTTAATGGAGGCTCTGGGCACTCTGTCGAAATTCCAGGCGAAAGCATTATTCGCTAGCATGCATTTTGCGAAGTAATTACGGCTTAATTGTAGAGTACACTTTTTCACTTGAATGGTAATTAAAAATGACTTACTCGCCTGTTATTATAGAAGACTTACAGCATAATTATGGAAAACGTGAACTATATAATGGTTTAAATTTAACCATTAATAAGGGACGCGTATGCGCTCTATTAGGAAAAAATGGTGTAGGTAAAACAACTCTTATTCAAATACTTATGGGTTTTTTACGTCCTAGCGGTGGACAATGCCGTATTTTTGGGGAACTTGCATATGCTGTTCAACCACAAACCCGCGCAAGAGTCGGCCTTTTGTTTGAAAAGCACCTTGCCTACCAATTTTTTAGTATAGAACAAATTGAAAAATATACACGTCAGTTTTATCCTAAATGGAAACCAGAGCATTTTTATAACCTTGTTGATTTACTAGGTCTACCAGCTTCGCACCGTATTGCACATATGAGTGAGGGGCAGCGTTCACAGGTGGTTTTGGGGCTTACCTTGGCTCAAGACCCTGAACTCTTAATTTTGGATGACTATTCTATGGGTCTTGATGCTGGCTACCGCCGACTCTTTATAGATTATTTATGCGAAAACTTACGGGATGGCGAACATACTACTATTATTACCTCACACGTTATCCAAGATATGGAACGTTTTGTAGATGATGCAGTTTTTATGAGGCGTAATAAAATGGCTCATAAAACATCTTTATCAGAATTTATTGAAAATTTTAATTGCTTTAGGATAAATCGCCCTGAAAATGAAGAAACCTTAAAAGTATTATTAAATAAAATTCCAAAAGACATCTTAGTCAACGCTGAATGGCATAAAAATTTTGTTGAACTTTTCTTTTATGTTAACCCGTCAAAGCTGCAAAATGTTGTTAAAAAATATGAATTAGACCTACTTTCTTTGCAAGGGGTCAATATGAACATGGAAGATGCTTTTATTGGTTTTACGGGGAGGTACTAATGCATATAACATCAGCATTTTCCGCAGTTTTTTATAAAGAAATTATTAAAACACGATACATGATGCTTTTACTTTTTGTAAGCAATATGATGTTTATGCTTTGGAATTTTATTGTATTACGCCGACTATACATACAAGACCATTCGGAAGTTGTATGGTATAGAACCGTTAATTTAGGTCAAATTCCATATGATGACTTAATGTTTATACCATTTATTACTGCAATTATATTTTGTTTATTTCAATTTTTACAAGAAATGCGAGATGGACGTATACGCATTGCATTGCATGCTCCTTATGATTCATGCTTCATAGTTTTATTACATACTCTTTTTGGCATAGTATTTTTGAGTGCTGTCTTTACGATTGATGCCTTTATTCTTTTTATAAGTATTATTGATTATTATCCTGTAGACGTTGGTATTTCCGCTATAATAACATCTTTGCCTTGGTTTACAGCAGGATTTTATGCCTATCTTGGAGGTGCGTTTGTACTACTTGAACCACAGCCAAAGCGTAAAGCTTTAGCAGGAATAGTATGTTTCGGACTATGTATTCCTTTGTTTTTATATACAAAAACTGGATTCTACATTGATATTTTACCATTTTTTATTCTTTTAATACCTTTCATGCTTTACAGCATTGCACTTTCAGCAGATGACTATAGAAATAGGTGGGTAGCATGAAAATTCGTATTGCAAACCTTTGTATGTATGTAATTAGCATATGTTTTTTTGCATGGGTTTTCCCTTTGTTTTATGACCTCCTCTTGATTAAAACCGTGGATAAAACACATATTTTTTACAGCCCAGTTGATAATAATATGATTTATACTGAGCAATTACTTGAAGGAGACCCTAAGGCTGCAGAAAAATCAGAAACGCACCATGCTGATGTTGTGTATAAAAATGAACAAGGTGAATACTTTACTAGAAATGAATTTGAAGCCAAGGTGCCTTTTATTTACTATAGAAATATGGAATTAAGAGGTCTTTTGCCGCTACAATTGCATGGCAAAAGCCTTGATATGGCCTCAATTCAAAAAGAACGCAGGGTTTTTGAAATGCCTGCTCGTTTGTTAGACAGCAATATGTATAAAGAAGAAATCTATCCTTTAATAGATGCAAACCCAGGGCAAGTGGCTTTAGTGCTGCCTGCAGATCGTATTAGGTTTAGGAATAAGCAACTTGAGTTTATTGACAGTGACCTAAATAGTGTTGATGCTGAACAAACTAAAATATATACTAAGGCATTAATTGATAAGGGTTTTATATTCCCTGCCAATGGACTTTGGGGTAATTTTACTACTTTCAAGCCTTTTGAAGGTGGTACATTTGTGGTAGATAATGCTGGTAAAACATTTCATATCCTGCGTAAAAATAATGCTCTTGAGGTAAATAAAGTACCCTTCAATGACAATATAATCCCACAGAAAATGGTAATAGCTGAGTCAAAAGATCGTAAGTATTTAGGTTTAGTTTTAGATACTATGGGTCGTATGTATCTTATGCATGATAAAGACTTTACACTAACTCATATACCAACAGATAACTACGTAGCAAAGAATATGGATTTCAAGTTGATCATGGATCCGTTATTTATTACTGCAGTATATTCTGATGACACAAATGTACATGCTATAGCATTTAAAAATGAAGATACATTGGGAGCTATGTTAAACCCTTTACATAAACATGTGCATCAAATGAGCAAGAGTAAGGATACACTGCTTAGTGATATTTCTAATATACTATTTCCATTTAGTTTATCATTTACGGACATACACAACAGTAAGGGTATGTTAATATATAAATTAAGCCCAAAGTATCTAAGTGTCGGATTAATATTTAACTTTATTATAGCATTAACATATGCTGCAATATTTAGGAATTATCAAAAATCAAAAATATTTAGGCAAAGTGCATTTATTACAATACTAGGCATATATGTACTTATTCCACTTACTCTGATGGAGCAATATAAAAATAGAAACTAAACATAAAAATTAACACCCCGATTTATATTTGAAAATGCCAAAATACAATAAGTATTTTGGCATTTTCATTACAATAGCTTCATATTGAAAAACATTTTTTCGGTTTTTTTCTAAAAACCGAAAATAAAGCTTGCTTTCTTTTTGAATTTGATTATCATTATCTTACGAATAAATCATTTGAGGAGATACTAATGAAAGAAGTTTTAATTGTTTATGGATCTACAACAGGTAATACGGAATTTGTAGCCTCGCATATTGAAAAAAAACTTAGCGGCGAAGGATTTTCTGTTACTAATGAAAGCGCTGACAGTGTTAGTGCTAATGGGCTTTGCGATAGATATGAGTTAATATTATTTGGTTGCTCCACTTGGGGAGATGATGAAATAGAATTACAAGATGATTTTATTCCATTATTTGATGAATTTGATAACATTAATGCTAATGGTAAAAAAACTGCAGTATTTGGTTGTGGAGACAGCAGTTACACATATTTTTGTGGGGCAGTAGATGCTATTGAACAAAAACTTTCTGCCATGGGAGCAGATGTCATAGATACGTTAAAAATTGATGGTGAGCCACAATCAGAAAAAGACTCTATTGATACATTTGTTCAAAATGTCATTAATGGTGTAAAATAAAAACTTAAACTGCGTACTGTTTGATGTTATGGTTCATTAGGGATGCATCACATGGGTTTTTCCTCCTTAACAAAAACTATATGCCTTCTTAATGATTTTTTTCAAAATAACAATACGCAGTTTAATTCTCAGTTAAATAAAGGAGTATCAAATGGGACAATCTCTTAATATGGCTATGCGAAAAAGCATCACCGGTTTTCATATAACACTTTCTGGCAATTTCACTTTTCATGACTTAGAAAATTTTTCAGCACTGATCAGCCAAGCCCAAAATGATAATGCAAGGATATTTTTAGATGTTCGCAATTTAGAACCTATGAACGATGTTCATTGTCAATCCTTTAAAAAGTGTTATGCGCATATACCCTCCAAAAACGTAATATTTAAAGGCCATCAAGGCACGCAACTAGGTCATCAAGGTAATAGAATTCTATTTATGAAAAATCATTCTTGCAAATGTGCTGGTGCTTGTAAGTCATGTGCTTGCCAAAGCAGAGCTAAAAATAGAGATGAAAACTTTGACTTCTTTAAAAACAAATTTAATAGCAATTAACCAGCAGCACTTACAATATGGTGTATTTTTAGCATTTATGATTCTTTAGTATTCTTCGTACAAGAAATAAAGATATTGACATTCAATTTCATTTATTGTATGCTTTCTTATACGCACCTCAACCCTTCCATGTATTGCCCAGACTAAATATGCCTTTGTATCTGAATTAAAAACACGTCTGGGCAATACTATTAGATGTATAACGCATAATTTGCTCCACAAGGTGTAGAAGACGTTGTGAGGTTTCCACCATGCCTTTTTGCCCAAAATGCTGAACTACGGCAAAAATAGCTTGTGCGTCAAGCTTAGTTATGGGGACTTTGCCAAGGTTATGCAATAAGTATTTTTCAAGCCTAAATAGCAGATTGTACATTGAAGTTGAAAGTTCAACGCTGTTAGCTTCGTTTATAAATGCCTGACAAGGGCGAGTGAAGTACGTTTCAGCTCCCAAAATTTTTTCTATTTCTAAGTGTTTTGAAACTCTTGTTCATTATCAAATGCTATCGTTTGAACATGTTCTAATCTCTTCGCCATAAAAACTTAGCAAAATTTCATTAAATTGATTGCGATCAAATAAATCATCGCTGGCTACGAGTATAAGGTTGACCTAGGGCTTTGGGGGTTGCGGTATGGCGTCTAAAAAGCACTAAAACTATCATAATAAGTACAAAGGGTAACATATGCGTAATATCCGATGATACTGTTGCCCCGAGTAGTTGTAAAATTGTATTTATAGATAAGCTTATTCCAAAGAGGAATGCACCTAAAATAAGCCACAAAACTCTGCCTTGGGCTAGCATGGCTAAAATAATTGCTATAAATCCAGTGCCATTGGTCATATTGGGAACAAAAAGACCAGCACCCAAAAGAGCCATATACGCTCCAGCAAGTCCTGCCAATACGCCGTTAAAAAGTACAATGCCGCTACGGAGTAAAAAAACATTAGTACCAAAAGCATCTAGTGCTTTAGGATTGGAACCTGCTGCCATCAGTTGGCGTTTTAAAATACTTTTTTTGTAAAAAAAGACAAAAAAATAAAGAAAGCACAGGCACAGTAATGTAAATAAAGATATTTGAAATAACTTTCCCACAAAGGGCAAGTGTGACAAGAGAGGAATGCTAAAAGTTTCAATTGGCTCAAGCCTTGGGTATACTCGTGCAAAATGTATATGATGTAGGAGTGATGTAAGTCCTTGTACTGCAAAGGTTAGCGCCAACCCAACAACTACTTGATTGACATTAAGCCATATACAAAAAAATATCATTATTAATGCAAGCAACAAACTTACGCTAGCGCCACCTAAAAAACCAAGTGCATAGCTATGGGTTTCATGTACGAGAAAAAAACTAGCAAAAGCTCCAGCAAGCATCATACCTTCAATACCAAGGTTTAATACGCCGGCTTCTTCTGAGAGCATTTCACCAAAACCAGCTAAAAAAAGAGGAAATGCTGCCATAAGTGCACCCAAAAATAGTGTTATAAAAAGTGTTTCGCTTATCATCTATTTTTATCCTTTATTTTGGATACCTATGATGTACTGTTTTTTTCTAAAATTTTATGAATTATCATAAATTTTATGCACAATAGCGCTAAAAAGCATGACTAATGCCAAAAGAACATGAATTATATAGTTTGGTACTTGCATTACGCGTGATGCACTTTCACCACCCACCAAGAGTATAGCAAAAAGAAAAGTATATATTATTATAAATCCAGCGTGACAGCGTCCCAGAAAAACAATGGGTATGGCAAGAATACTATAGGCTGGGTTCCAATTAGCTTGAACAGTTCCATAAACGCCTAAAACTTCAATGGCGCCTGCTAGACCAATAAATGCGCCACTTAAACAAAAAGATATAAACAATAAGTAATTTACTGCATATCCTAAATGATGAGCTGCCTTTTTATTGGTTCCAATAATACGCCATTTAATACCAAGGGCGGTATGATTTAAAATATAGTGGGCAGAAATTACAGACATGACGGCAATAAAAAATCCCCAATGCACATTGCTGTCAAAAAGGCGTAAAAGCCGATTTTCAACTGCTAAAGTAAGAGTTTGTGGATGTGGAAAAGCCACATCACGCAAAGGCCCTTTAATGAGTAAATTGGCAAGGCTTATACCTATAAAAGACATCATTAGTGTGCTTACAACTTCATTTATGCCATACTTTATATATAAAAAAGCAGGTGTGCCAATCCATAATGCTCCAACTATAAGTGATAAAACTAGGCAAAGCGGAATAAAAAATAAAGGTGGCATAAAGCCTGCCAGCTTTGTCGCAAGGGCAATGCTAAAGACAGCACCTAAGAGAAATTGTCCATCTCCGCCTAGGTTCCAAATACCAGATTTAAATGCAATCATAAGACCTGCACTTATGCAAAGAATGGGGATCATTTTTAAAAGTACAGCTTCAAACCCTAAACTATTGGTGAGACAACGTTTTATTATATATTCATAGTATACAAGCGGATTAGTGTTTAGATAGAAAAGAATGATGGAACATAGAAAAAAAGCAAGAAATAGTGGCACAAAATTTCTTATAAACATAACGGAATAGGAGCGCATCTGGTCTTGGTGCATATTTTGTGCTTAGCTAATGCATGGATATAAGCGTGGTTAATTGCTGATGAGCATCATTATTATTTGGAAAACAAGGGCTTAGGCTCCCATTTTTCATAACAGCAAGATGGGTTGATAAAGATAATAACTCGTCTATGTCACTTGATAAAAGAATGAAACTACAATTTTGCTCCAGCTTAGCACGCAGTTTTTCATGAATTTCTTGAGCAGTTTTTGCATCAAGGCCATGTGTAGGGTGATGCAAAATGCCCACACAAAGATTAGGTTGATTTAGGTCACGAGCCAGAATGATTTTTTGTATTGTGCCTCCAGAAAGATTTTGGGTCAAACTTGCTTGATGTTTTTGAGGAATAAAAAGGGATTGCATAATGTTTTTTGCGTGATTTTGTATAAGTTTCCACTTAGCTATGCCAAATTTCCAAAAAGGTTTTAGTCCTATATTTTTTATTTGTAGATTAAGGGCAATTTGTTCAGTGCCAACAAGTGCTTCGTGAAGTCTATCCTCACTGACATAATGTATTCCAATCTGCTGCCGTTTTGCATTATTTAGAGCGGAAATGTCTTGCCCGTGCAAGAGTATAGCTCCACTTTTTACAAGACGTTGACCGGCTAAAACTTCAGCAAGGTGCTTTTGCCCATGTCCATCAATGCCACCAATGCCTAAAATTTCACCCGCGTTGATTTGAAAAGATATATTATTTATGGAACAAATCTGTTCTTCTTCATGGCTTGAAATAGAAGTAACTTCCAATAATTTGGTGTTTATTTTAAGGCTATTTACGCTAACATTATCCTTGTGTACCACGTCTTTTAAGTGTTGATTTTGCGCAAAAACATTTTGATGTTTAAAATTCGTTCTTTGTTTCTCAGCAAAAAGAAAGTTGCATATCATACGTTCTAATTCTTGGATATTGTTAGACTCTTTTGCTTGGAAAATGTCTCTTGCTGAAATTTCAGCTACTTTTTTCCCTTGGCGTAAAATAGTCATACGATTTGCAAAAACCGTTGCTTCATGCAATTTATGGGTAATATAAATAATAGTATGATCTTTTTTTGCAAGAGCTTGCATTATTGTGCCTAAATGTTGTGCCTCTTGTGGGGATAGTAGAGCAGTTGCTTCATCAAAAACAATAATTTTTTGTTCACGCCATAGAGCTCGCATTATTTCAATATATTGTTGTTCAGCTAAGCTAAGATGTTTAACGAGTTTTTTTGCATCTATATTAATGCCAAGAATATTAGATATTGCTTTATACTTTGGCAGTGATTTTTTGATATTAAGCAGTTGCCACCAAGCATTGCCCAGAAGTAAATTTTCCATGACACTTAACTCTGGAACAAGCAATGGATGTTGAAACACAACACCAATGCCACATTGCAAACTTTTTTGCGGTGAGTTTAACTCGACAGCTTTATTATCTATGCGAATTTGCCCAGATGTGGGAAGATAAAATCCAGCTAGTAATCCTGCCAGAGTGGACTTACCGGCGCCATTTTCGCCAAGCAAAGCGTGAACTTCACCTTTTTTGCAAGTAATATTTAATTGCCACAAAGCTTGAGTTGTCGAAAAGCTTTTGCAAATATCATGAAACGATACATCAGGCATAGTAAAATCATTTGATATGAACAATTAATCAATATTTTGCACAAGTTTATGTACTGGAGCCACCTCATAATTTTTTTCAACTATAAGCTTGCCACTAACAATATCATCTTGGATGAGCATGATGTCGTCCCATATATTTGGGGGTATATGAGGAGATTTTAATAAATATGTGGATTTATCTTTTAAATTTAGCTCATAAAAATTTTGTCCAAAGCTACCATTTTGCAAATCAGCAATAAGTTTTGTAAAAATAGGCACAAAATCCCACACTACAGCAGAGAGCAAATGCCCTTTATCAATGGGTGTTTTATCACCTATTACGTCAATAAACCATACTTTTTGACCATCTTTAGCTTTGTTTGTTTCAATGGCTTGTAACATGCCAAAGCTAGAACCATTGCCTTGCCCTAAAATTACATCTACTCCAGTGGCTATCACCGCTTCTGTAACACGTTTTGCCCCTGTGGCATCAGCATAGGCGGCAGGACCTATGATTGCATAATGAATTTTGATATTAGGGTTATGTTTTTGGGCACCCTTAATAAAAGCATAAGAATGAGCATTCCACGTGGGCGGTTCACCAGACGCTACAATGCCAATTATATTACTTCGAGTCATTTTACTGGCTAAATATCCTGCTAAGTAAGCTGATTCATGTCCTGACGCTGTGTAGTCAGCAATGAGATCTTTTTGTGCTAGCTGGGGTTGATCAACAATTGCCACAGGAACCTTTGTTTCCTTAGCTATTTCAGCGCCAGCTGTGTTATATCCACCTGCATGGGCAAGAATAAATTCTGCACCATCAGCTATAAGCTCGCGTATACTTGAGCGCACATCTCCATAACCTAAGCCTTGTGCCACAATTACATTAAGCCCCATGTTCTTTGCTATCTTTTCTGCTGCAAAAATGCCTTGCTGATTCCAACCAAAATCTGTTCCTTGTTCGGGCGTAATAATAGCAAAGGTCTTAATAGTTTTTTGTTCGTTGGTAAAAGCTACAGAACTTGTAAATAAAAAAATAGAACAAGTTAGAACGTATATCCATAACTTACATGGCATTGAGATTAACCTCTTTTTATACAAATGTTTATAGTTTTATTAACGAGCAAAATCAGTGAACCATTTATTTATCATGCATTCAAGAATTTTGTCATTATTAGTTAATGCAATGTTTTTAACTTGAAGGGCAAGTTTAAGCAACTCATCTCTTTGCGCCATATTTTTTGTCAAATCTTGCTGAATTAATAGTGCATTTTGCAATATATCTGTCTTGTTTAATTGTTTAGCAAGGCGAATTACATGCGAAACATTTAATATTGATGGGCAAATATTGTATAAATGCAACCAAGTGTTTAATGCCTCCTCATGTTGACTTTGCTTTTCAAAATAATTTGCTAAGAGTTCATAACCGTTCAACCAAAGCGGTTCTGTTAATAATCGGGCTTGGCATCTTTGTGGATTAAAATTTTGTTTAAAGGCTCGAGTTAGAGCATTATCCTTAGCATGAGGCAGTGAAATATTTATTTTAAGGCATGCATCAAAATATGGCTCTAAACCATCTTGTTTGGCAATGTTATGAATGTCAGATAAAGGCAGTGCACTGTTGCGCTCATAAAATAATATTGAATTATGTTGATCATATTCAAATCGACCTGGTGTTTGGCTTGTAAGGTGATAAATTTTGCTTTGAGGTATGCACAAAATTTGAAGATTTTTTTTCCAAACGCTATAGCACAAATCCACATCTTCAAAACCATTGATATAATCTTCGCAAAAACTGCCACATTCTTCAAATAATTTAGCCTTAATAAGCATGGCAGCACCAGTAATAGACTTTAACTTGCGTACTTTGTTTACCGGAGGATAATTTGCTGGCATATGCTGATATAAATGTATAAATTTTTGCAATGGGGTTATGCAAATGCCGCAATGTTGAACAGTGTTATCGGGATATAGTAATAGTGGTCCAACCATACCAACTTGATTATTGTTTTCAAGAGCTTGTGCAAGTGGGGTGAGCCAATTTTCGGTTAATAGTGTATCATTGTTTAAGAAAAAAAGTAAGGGATGATTTGCTACTTTAGCGCCTATGTTGCAGGCTTTGGCAAAACCAAGGTTGTTATCCAAATGTATGCCATGGGCGCAATTACCAAAAAGAGTTTTAAGTGTAGGTGCAAGCTGTGTGCAGGTTAAATCACTAGACCCATTATCTACAACAATGACTTCTAAATTATTTGCTGCAATGTGCTCTGTGCAGGTTTTGGCAAGGCTTGTGAGGCAGTTAAAGGTCATTTCCCATAGGTTGAAAACTGGTATAATAATTGAAACCTTGTTCATTGCATGGTCCTTATGCAAAAAAAGTAGTTACCTTAAATTTTTTGTGAGTATTCAAATAACAAGTACTATTGTCAAGATGATAAAAAATTAACTAAATAATTGATCGTAAGTTGTAAAAATAATTTATTTCAAATGATTATTGTGTTTTCAATGTCGACTAAATAAGCTTCGCTGTTCGTAAAATGCCTTCTTCTAGATCTACCATAGCTTCAAAGTTCAAAGCTTGCTTAGCTTTTTCAACACAAGGTATTCTTAGCTCAATGTCAGCAGAAATTGCTGGCTTGAAATTGATTTCAGACTTTGAATCTAAAACACGAATAACAGTATTGGCTAAACCGTAGATAGTTTGCACACTACGGGCATTGCCAATATTAAAAGATTCACCAATGGCAGCATCATAGGTTAGGCAACGCAACACTCCTTCCACCATATCGTCAACATAACACCACGCACGAATTTGCGTGCCATCACCAAAAATTGTTAAGGGCTCATTACGCAAAGCTTGCTCAACGAAAATTTTAATGGCCCCTTCGCCCACTTGTCCAGGACCGTATACATTGAATGGACGAACAACTGCTATGGGCATAGCAAATTCTTTAAAATAAGCCAGAGCCATATGTTCTTCAGCAAGCTTAGATACAGCATAAGTCCAGCGCGCCTCCCCAGCAGCGCCAATAACTGCATTATCATTTTCTACAGAAGAAAAAGCACGACTACCAAAAACCTCAGAGGTGGAAAAGCACACCATACGCTTTAAAGTGGTAACTTTTTTAGCAGCTTCTAAAGCCACATAAGATCCCACCATATTAACACTTAAAGTTTCCGTGGGGTGTTTTACAACTGTGTTAATGCCCGCAATACCAGCACAATGGATGATATAATCCATGCCAATGAAAGCAGCTTCCACTGCACCTTTATCGCGAATATCCCCTTTTATTATGGTTAAATTAGGATGGTTTGCATACTCACTTTCAGCCAAGGCATTGCGTGACATGTTATCAAAAACAGTAATTTTATTGTGTTCAATGAGCTTTCCAGCTAATATTGTACCGATAAATCCTGTACCACCTGTGATGCAAATGTTTTGATTTGTTAACATGTTTCCGCCAATTTTTTATTTTTAAATGTGTGTTCTGTATCAAAGCTAGGTGTGGGGATATGCTTTGCGCACCAATTCCATGGTCCTATGTTTCGTAGACTATCCATATTCCATCGAGGTACTTCTGTGTGAGCAAAGTCTGCAGGAATAAAACCTTCACTCGCTAATCTACTTAGGCTAGTAAGGGGTGAAGTTCCGTGTTGTGCTAATATTTCCTTGGTCATAGTTTGTAAGAAAGCTGGTATGAATTCATACGGTTTTTTAGTGGCAATTTCAGTAAATGCTGTGGGATAATAGTCAAATTGTTTGCTTTGTTCCCTTTCAAGAGCATTTAAAATACTTTGGGCTGCATTGGTAGGGTCGTGATAACCTTTTTGCAAATATTCATAGCCCTGGCTAGCAAGCTCTATGCGTAGTTTTTTATTAGTAAGGACTTCACGTAATCGATTTTTAAGACTTATGGGTGTGACTGATACGGCTGGTCTGTCTGGTGGCCACGGTACACAAGAACTATTACCTGAAACTACTGCACAGCCACTTGCAAGACCTTCAAGAGCTAAACGCCCAATAGCACCGCAAACAACTTGGTCTATCAATACGTCAGCTTGACTAAGTGTCTTTAGAATTTCGTGGTTTTCTAAATTTTCAAGAAAACAAAATTGAAATGGTATACCTTCATCTTTAAGGTCTTGTAATGTATTTATAATAAGATCGGAGCCTTTGAATGCTCTTTTAGAAGGAGCATGCACCACAAGTGGTACATCATTCATAGGTGGCTTAAATTTACAAAGGCTTGTATCAAAAGGCAATTGTATACTCATGTGGGGTCTAATTCCACAGGAAATAATACTAGGATGGGTGCAAATTGTTGTAGCATACATTTCAGCCATGCGTGTATTATACATTTTATTTATGAGGCTATGAGCAAAAGGTGAAGTATTTAAAAGTAGTTGGGCAATCCTTATTGTTTCGTCAGGTTCAGCATTTGGATTGTAATGATAGCGTGGATCACTAATAAAAGCATCACTAGGGAAAATATGTCCGTAGGCACTCCAAAAAGCAATACTGGTAATTTCATGGCGCAACTCGCTACCTGATTGGTAACACACTATAGTTTTGCCCATGCTTCGTAAAATATTCAAATCTGTTAGTCGTGGAAGTAATGAATATCCTGCAATAAAAATAAAAATGTTATACTTATTTGCAAGCTGCACAAAAGCTTTATTTGGTTTTGTTTGCAATGATCCATCCCTATGAACGAATGTTTTTGCATCGGCATACAAATTGTCGACATCAAAGGCACTTTCAGTGCTTTGATAAAAAGGGTGGTCTTTTTTTAGCAAAGCTATGTCCGCCTCAAAACCAAGTTCTCTAAACCCTTGTTGTAATAGGCGTGGAGCGTCAGTAATATTTATGGTACCTATAAAAACTTTCATTTTTTAATTCCAAGCAGTTTTATTTCAAAACTATTTTTATCTATATGTCCAATAACTTTGGCTGGATTGCCAGCTATTGCGGTATACGCAGGCACATCCTTTGTGACTATAGATCCTGCTCCAACAACACAATGTTCACCAATTTTAATACCTTTTAATATTATCACATTAGCACCAATATAGCTATAATCACCTATCTGAACAGGCTCACGCTCAATGGGTAAATTTCCTTTACTTAAGGTTTGCCTTACATTGTCATGGGTAAAAATCTTAGTTCCAGTGGCAAGTGTGCAGCCAGTCCCAATATGCAACCCGCCTGAACCATCAAGCATGCAATTTTGACCAACAAAAACATTTTCCCCAAACTCAATATCTCCACATAGAAATACATTATCATAAAGAGTAACACTAGCAGGGTAACCAAGTGCAGGGGCTTTTTCATTGCGGTCAAAAAACAATTCTGTTAGCGGGTCAACGCGACCCCAGTGTGTTTTTCTATATGAACGCAATTCAAAAATAAGCGAACGTATATTTTGCAAAAGTTCTTGTAAGTGACTTGGAAGAAGAATATCTTTAAGGTTTGCCATTATCTTTTATCCAATTAAAAGGTGGAAGCATATCTTGGGCAGGAGCATGAGTAATTGCATATTTTGCAGCGTCTTCTAAGCTAAGCCCGCTTTGGCGTGCTTTAGCCATGCTTTCGCCTACTTTAAGCCCAGCACACATAAGTTCTAAAATAGGGCGAACACCAATAATGTCTGTGGTAAAATGAGGGAAAAACCAACCAGATGTTTTATTTGTGGGTATGCAAAATAAGTTACTTTGCTCTAAGGCACAAGAATCCATTATACCGTGCCTGTTAACTATAACAACGGAAGGGTTTAATACTGCTAGCTGTGAAGCTTCAATAAGACCATTTTCACCAATTAACACCTTTTTGCTAGATCGCTCATCGCAAATAATATAGTCACAAATTTTAAGAAAATCATCTAATTTTTGTGAGTTCGGTTGTAAAGTGTTTTCACCTTTTTCTATATTCCAAGCACAAAATTTAACATCTGCCCCCATATGGCTTAGTCCCTTTGCTGTTTCTTGCATAATTATGCCCGACCCAAGGCAAAGTATTTTTGTATTATGCACGGCATAGCCATGCTGCAATAGTATTTTAATAACAGCTTCTGCAGCAAATACCAAAAAATTAATGCGTATTTCATCTGTACCCATGACCAAAATTTCATTTTCATGGCAACTTTGTAAATCAAGTTCTTCAGGTCGCCATTCAAAAGACTCCCACATAAGGGGAATAACGGCAGTTTTTTTAAGGCACTTTATTATATCATTAGTTATGGGGCGCACATTACCATTGTTAGTTATGATATCAGCATCTGCAAAAACATCATAGCAAGGTTTTTGTACAAAAGTAAGATTTTGTTGTACCCCCCATAATTTCGCTATTTTTGTTGTAGATTGAATGATATCGTCAATGTTTCCATATGCAGTATCTTGTACTATAGCAGAAACTTTTGCTCCAGCAAGGGCAGCAATGCAAGCAGTATAGGCATAATTGTTTGTGGCAGCCTCTGTGCAAACATGCAAACCCTGGAATGTTACATTGTGTAATCTTAAATTATTTTTCGCAATTTTTAGCGCAATATTATGTTGCATTATCTCATTCATACTTCAAGCTCACAAAGTTTAAATACTGACTTATTACGCATTTGTTTAAGCGCATCTTCAAAAACTAATTCCATTCCTGCTCCTGCTCTTCTGTATGTTTCTAAATGCTTTTTAGAAACATGAGGTAAAGAAAAAGAGCTTTGCAATGCTCTAACTGTAGATAAGTCATTACTATTTAGATAAATATGTATAGGGTGAAAATTTAGTACCTTAAGACCTGGTGTATCCATATGGGGAGGTTTAAACTTTTTTGATTTTGGAAACATGCGCATGAGTAAATTATCTCCACACCAAACTGGAATTCGAATAATATCATAAAAAGAATGAACTTTTAAATGTGATTGAAATGGCATAATGCAAGATGAATCATAGCTTATACCGTGATTTATAAGTAAGGGCTCAAGCCCGCTATGCCAATAATAACAGTGACTTCTATGTCCTATGGCATGTGGGTAAAGATTTTTAACATATGTAAGGCATGAATCGTTGGTAGTGCCATGGGTGGAATGAGGTAAATAGTTTGGATGCAGGGCTTTTTCAAAAATATCGGATGATGGAAAGACATATGAACTTGTGCAAAAAAAAGTGGCAGGCATATTATATACGTTTAAGATATCAAAAACATAATCCAAAACAAATTGAGGAACCCAATCTGTGTCAAAACTTAGTGCCCATTTTTGTGCATTTTGCATATTTGTCCCTTAGTGATGACTAAAATGCTTTAACTATACGTTATTTAGTTTATTTATCATCAATAAGCTGTAAAAGTTTTTTTACAGAAAAATATCCTTGTTCTTCTAAGTTAACATCTTCAGGGATAGCTACTCCAAATTTTTCTTCAAAAGCCATGAAAAACATCATAGAATCTAGTGAATCTAAAATATTATCTTTCTTCAAATCAGTATTTTCGTCTATTTCAATACTTTTGTTGCGAACAGAAAATAATATTTGTTTGATTATGTCTATATTACTCATGATTTTACCTAAATTGTTATGATGTTTGTCGCCCAAGATAATCCTACTCCAAAACCAGAAATGAGCACTTTTTTCCCTTGAATGTTGGTTTGTAAAAGTTCCTCTAAAGCAATGGGGATTGATGATGAAACAGTATTTCCACAATGAGAAAAATATGTAAAAACTTTTTCTGGTGGCAATTTCATGTTTATAGTGAGTGCCTGCAACATAAAAGCATTAGCTTGGTGAAAAACAAAAAAATCTATATCGTCTACAGTTAAGCCATTTTTTTTAAGACAACCATCAATGGATGGAGGAATGCGCTTCATCATAAAATTAAATATTGCTCTGCCATTCATAAATACTTTTGCCAATTCATTTGTGCAAAGCATAGGGGCTCCACTACCATCAGTCCCTGTATCGGAAAATCCAATCTGTACATCGTTTGTAATATATGTTGCCGTTGCTGCATCGCCAAAAACAGACATAGTGTTTTTATCACTAAAGTCCATAATCTTAGAATAACAATCGGCTGTAATGATTAAAGCATTAGGGATATTTTCCGCCTGCATAACTGCTTTTGCCAATGCTAGTGTGTAAACATACCCAGAACACCCTAAATTAATATCTATGGCATATATATTATTGGGTAATGATAATTGATTTTGAAGTAGGGAAGAATTTTGCGGTAAAATATTTTCGGGTGTTTGTGTTACATAAAATAGTGATTTTATAGATTTTTTGTCTATACTTTCCTCTGTAAACAAGCGATTGCAAGCATCACAAGCTAGTTGTAAAGCAGTTTCACCGTTGCTTAGTATATACCTATTAGATATACCGAGTTTTTCTAGTTGAAATTCTACAGGACTTGCGCACACATTAAAAATATCATGTGGTGAAAATTGTTTTTGGGGGAAAGTAGATTTAATTTTTATCATAATCAATCCATCTAAAATATATAGTTCCTAATAGATTATTGTTACAGTATAGCTTAGTTGTGGCAAGTGGTGCTATTTTCGTATTAAGTTCTAAAGAGTATTGCTGCTTTATAGGTAAAGGTGTAATGCAATCAAAGCAAACAAAAAGCCATTGCCCATGCTCTTTAGTCTCTCTATTCCTTAAAAGTAGTTCCTTGTTGGCAGCTATGAAGTTTTTAACAAGTGCTGTTGAAGATGGCGCAAAAAATGTTACTTTATTTTGTGAAAAGGTACATTGTGAAATGATAGCATGTTCATCAAACTCTTCTCTTAGAGGAGGTTGGATTTGTGATAACTCTACAAAACCTATATATTTTTGATTGTTATTTTTGCTATAATTGAAATGAGCAAAAGCCCTATCATCATGCTCATGTATAAGAGTAAATGCATTTGATTTGCATAGTTTAGATATTTTAAAAGAAAATAAATCATAGCTAGTAAGTTGCTCTAGACAAAAATTTAATAGCGTTGACCCTTGAAGATAATTTCTTTGTTCAAGAAATGGTAAAATGTGTGATATTTTACTCATAGCTTACTTTTCCTATAAGCCGTGCTGGATTGCCTTGCGCAATTGTAAACTCCGGTACACTTTTATTGATTATCGCACCAGAGGAAGCTATGGCGTATTGACCAAGTTTAACCATATCTCCAAGAACAACATTGGATGCAACGTAGCTTCCTGTTTGCATGGTGGCATTACTTAAAATAGTAGACTTAGGACCAATGTAGCAAAAATCTCCTATACTACAGTCGTGTCCTATTGATACACCAGTCCTAATACTACAAAAATTTCCTATAGTTGTTGTATTTTGTATTGTTGTATAAGGGTATATAATTGTACCGTGTCCAACTTTAACATACTTTGAAACAAATGTTTGCGGATGAATAAGAGTTGCAAATCTATTTAAAGGGATATTTAATTGCAATAATTTATCATGACGACTTTGCATTTTTTTAGTATGTTGCATGGTATAGATAAAGAGAATTTCATGGTGCAGGTTAGCCCACTGATTACAATTTCCTAAAATTGGATAGCCATAAATATCACTATCTGTAGGGAGATCATCATTTAGAAAACCTAGCACTTCCACATTAGAAATGCTTTCCGCAATTTCTATACAATTAATGCCATCAGCATGTCCACCTAATATAACGAGCTTCATTGTTACTATCCATATAAATTATGATTACGTGAAGCCTAATGCATCCACAAACAATTAAGTTTTAAGTTAAAAAATCATTTTGCCCTATTTTTTCAGCACTCTTATACTCTGTCACCATTAAAGAACCATCTAATGTGCGAATAATTAAATTTTCATCTAATACATACATAATCGAACCAATTTTGTGCATTGAAAAATCTATCATATTATCAAATGGAACAGCTTTCCAAATGTATATTTTTCTTTTTGTATCTCCGTTAATATAAGCAAAAGCCCCTGGATATGGGTTAGTTACTGCTCGTATTAAATTGTATATTTCTTGAGTTCTTTTGGTAAAGTCAATTTTACCGTCTTCAGGAGTTCTTTTGAGGTAAAAATGTTCGAAGTCAATATTTTCTACTCGTATTTTTATGGAGTTTGTATTGTAAGCAGCAATAAGTTGTTGCGTTAATTTAAATGCACAAAGTGCAACTTTATAATAAAGGGATTTGATGGTATCATAGTTGTTTATTTCAAACATTTTTTTAGAAAATACATTAGGGCTATCTGCAAATTCATCAAATTTAAACATGTGCAAAATAAATCGTTTATCATTTTTAATTAATGACCAATTGAGTGGTGATCTCCCGCGTCCATAGGGTAGGTAAGCACAACTACCATGAAAACCAAAAATACCATGTTTGAATTTTTCAATAATGTTTTTAGGAATAAGGCGCTGCCAACCAGCGCAAATTCCCAGGTCAAAAGTGTTTTCGCAAAAAAAAGTTTGAGTTTTAGCATCTTGCATAGAATAACTATCAACTGCAAAAAAAGGTATATTATGCTTTATAGCAAGAGAGTGTAGAGAAGAAAAAGAGGAAATAATATCTTGACTAACTTTAGTTTCATTAATGCCAACAATGAGATCAATGCTCATATTATTATTGAGCATTTCTTGCACTAAATGTGTTGTCATATCCATAGTTCCGATAATACATATTTTATAATGCACCATGATACTCCAATGACCAAACTTCATTATTTTCTAGTTCGAAAAGAGTGCTCTTTTTTTGCTCAGCAAATAATTTTTTTAAGTTCTCCAAGTGCCCATGCCCCTCTTTTGTCCAATAAAAGGGGTGCAAAAGTAACTGAAACTTAGAAAATTCATCAAAAATTTCAGGGCAAATACCTGTATATGGTTTAGTATATTGCCATTTACCGTTAGAGTCTGAAATATACTTAATGTCGGGCTTAAATTCATTATCATTTGCTGCACACTCATTAAAAGTAAAAAATTTATTAGAGTATGCATTAATTAATGAATCAATATAGATATTTTGTTTTAATAAAGCTGGTGTGGGATTATGAAAAGAAAAACGATCAATTTTGATGCTAGTGAATTCTTGCAAAATTGAAGAAGCCAAACTTATTGCAACTTTTATGCTTTCAACTGATTGTGTTGGCCTTGCATAATAATGAATGCCTATGCTATGCCCCATTTTGTTAAGTTCTTGTAAATATAAAATGTTTTCAGCTGAAAGAACATTGTACATACCACTTGTAAGCATAAAGAAAAAAGATGACTTTATACCGTGTTGGAACTCAACTTTCCCAAGCTCATAGGCACGTTTAACAGAAATATCTACGTCATGTCGCAATACTATAAAGCTATCTAAATTATCTTTAAGTACATCTTTATAGTCAGATAGTAATCCAGTATTTTTAATTGTTTTACATATATCACCATAGTTTTTATATGAAAATTTATAATTTGACATTGCTTCACCCTATGAGCTTCTTCTAATAGTATCTAGTAACACTCTTACCACATACTCTTGCTCTTCTTTTGTCATATCATGAAACATAGGTAAAGCTAAGGTATTTTCGTAGCAAAATTTACTGCCTTTAAATGGTGTGCATAAAACATAGGGCTTTTGCTGAAATGCTTTGTGCATATGCAGGCTATAGGTGCCAATTTGCACTTCTATGCCTTGATTGCGCATTGCTTGTAAGATGTAATCTCGACGAGCTAAGCTAATGTAAAATGTTTGCCATGAGTGTTTAGCTTGCTCTGGTAGTATAGGTAGGGTTATGTCTGCTACATTTTGCAATAGATATTTATAATAATCAGCTTGGTCTTGACGCTTTTGCATGAGTATTTCAATATCTTGAAGCTGCCCAAGGGCAATGGCTGCCTGCACATTAGAAAGCTTTCCATTAATACCTGTTATTTCAAAATGTATACCTTCTCTATTTTTTGAACTATCCGACATACCAAATCGTTTATATGAGCGCAACCAAGAGGCAAAGTTTGCATCATTGGTTGTTATAATTCCGCCTTCTCCACTAGTTATAAATTTGCGCGGATGCAATGAAAAAACTGAAATATCGGCAAAATTACCTACTTTTACACCATTCCATTCTGTGCCTATAGAACAAGCTGCATCTTCAATAATATATAGCCCATACTGCTTTTTAAGCTCATTAAGCCAGCTATAATCTAAGGGTGTTCCGAAGATAGATACTGGCATAATAGCCCGTGTAAGCGGACTTATGGCTGCTTGAACTGCACTACGACTAATGAGCTGCGTTTTAGGGTCTACATCAACTATAATTGGCACTGCGCCAGCACTACACACAGCCATAGCGGTTGCAGGATAAGTGTAATCTGGAACAATGACTTCATCTCCAGGTTTTAATTGTAACGCTCGAATAGCTAATTCGAGCCCTGTGGTGCATGAAGTTGTTGCTATTGCATGCTTAGCTCCAATATAAGAGCAAAAAATATCTTCAAGTTGTTTTGTAACAAGACCTTCTGTAAATTGCCCAGAATCTAGCACTGCTCCTACAGAGTCTTTTATGGCTTCGGTCATGTATGGCTTAATTAATGGAATCTTTTTTGACATAATGTAGCTAATAAGATGGATATATTTTTTAATAATGTTAAATGATGCTTAGTGCAGTAACATGTGCATGTTAGGTGCATTGCCTTCAAAGTAAAATTTACTTAGCTATAAAGTTTCAATTGACCTATAGCATGCTTTATGTCGTTCACTTTGTTTTTAGATGACTTTGCAAAGCACGCCCTATCTGCTTTTAAGAATATAGTATATTAGTTTATTTAGCGCAACTATAGTTTAAGAAATATTAATTAAACTTGATAACTATCTTTTGAATGAAGACCCATGATAAATCAAAATCAAATCAGATAGGAAGCATGTGTAATCAATTATAAAGCCCCGTAGGGCTTTATAGACCTTACGGGGCTTTATGAAATATTTTGCTGGAGCTCTTGACCGGGATTGAACCGGTGACCTCGTCCTTACCAAGGACGCACTCTACCGACTGAGCTACAAGAGCGTGCAACGGGAAAATATCTATTAGAAATAGTTGTGTTCGTCAAGAAAAAAATCATAAATTTGTGCATTGCCTGTCATTGGCGTATGATGTAGAGTAGCTTTGGTTGTTATTCGTGGCTATTAGTTAAAAAAATTTTTCATGAGTGAGAGTGCGTATGCACAGAATTTTATATATTTTACTATCATGCATGTTTCTTATGGCTTGTGGTGGACCTAAGGTTGTTGGTGCTGATGTGGAGCGTGCTAAGCTTAGTGGGGTGGGTTATGCTGTAGATGACCCTAGTTTGTTGCGCTATCCACTGAGTGGAAAAAAGATTGACGAAACTTTATATATACTTAATCAACCGCAAAATATGGCATATCGTCAAAAAAACTTTGAAAATTATTTAAGGAAGGCAACTGCCGGTAGTGCACCACCAAATGACTATAATAATTTGCAACCTCGTGAAGCAAGTCCATTTAGGCAGTAAATTTTGTTAAACAGGTAATTATAAAAGATAAACTTTATGGATCCAATCAGTCATGCAGCCAGTGGGGCTTTGTTGGCACTTTCAATGCCAAGTAAACCTCAAGCGCGATACTTTGTCCCTTTAGCGGCTTTGGTAGCGGCATTTCCTGATATTGATGTTATTTTTTCTCCTGCTCCCATAGATTTTTTGCTACTGCATCGTGGCATAACACATTCTATTTTTGCCATACCTTTTATGGCATTGTTTCTTGCCTTTTTGTTATGGTCCTTTTGGCGTAAGACGACTCCCCAAGCATGGTCATATGTAAAGACTTTTATTTTTGTTGTGGCATTATTGTTTTTACATATTTGGCTTGATATTATAACTACTTATGGCACAATGATGTTTTTGCCTTTTTCAGATTATCGTGTGCGCCTAAGTGGCATATTTATTATAGATTTTTTATTACTCATTCCCATGATCTTGGCTGTTATATATGGCTTGAGGTCTAGGAAAATTGCCATATATTGTCTTATATGGATATTTGTGTATCCTTCTGCTTGTGTTGGTTTACGTATGTGGCATGAGCATGTTGCAATTAAGCGTCTTGAGCCAGATAATATTGTGAATATTGCAGTGCTTCCTGACGCATTTGCTCCATTTTATTGGCGGTTAATTTATGAGGATAAAACTCCATTTAATCCTGATGAGCAGGCACAAAAAACCGTGGAACTAGCACCTCAGAATAGAGCTGATTATAAATTTCCAGCAACACCAAGAAGTGTTCATCACCAAGGCTTAAACATGTTTGGGGTGCCACGTACAGAAATTATTGACTATCCTGCACTTAGACAAGATATAGCTAAAAGCCTTGCGCAAAGTAGCAAAAGAGCTAAGGCTTATTTAGATTTTTCCCTTATGCCATTGGAAGAGGTGCGAAAGCTTGATGATGGTGAAGAATATCTTATCTCCGATTTACGCTTTGGAACTATGTTGCCATTTATTCAATCAATAATGAATCTTAGAAATGATGGTGCGCCGCCATTTTTATTTTTGGCAAAGAGAAAGGATAAAGAGTGGAGCGAGGTACGCCTTGTTTTTAGTGGTTCCGGTAAGGATTCAAGCTGGCAAAAGCCAGTACCACCCACTAAACCCACATGGTGGCAATGGCTAGTAGGTACATACTAAAATTAAGAGGTTTTTATGACAGAAGAATTTTCTCATTTAAAGCAAGATGGTTCGGTGACTATGGTAGACGTAAGCCACAAAAGTGACACACAACGCATAGCCATAGTGCGTGGCTGTATGGATTTAGCCCCAAAAACTATGGAGCTTTTGCATAAGGCTGCCTTACCTAAGGGAGATGTTTTAACTACAGCAAAATTAGCTGGTATTTTGGCAGCCAAACGTACAGCAGATTTAATTCCACTATGTCACCCTTTGTCATTGGCTTACGTTGATATTCGCTTTACCATGCATGATTATGGTATCGAACTTGAGGCAGAGGCGCGTACTACTGGTCCCACAGGTGTTGAGATGGAAGCTTTAGTCGGTGCTCAAGTTGCTGCTGCTACAATTTATGATATGTGCAAGGCCGTGCAAAAAGATATTATTATTCGTGATATTCGCTTGGTATATAAGAGTGGTGGTAAGAGCGGTACTTTTTGCGCTGCAGATTATGTTTATGAGTAATCACTAAATTAAAGGGTAAGCATGTTACAATTCCCAAACATAGATCCTATAGCTTTACGCATTGGGGTATTAGAGCTTCGCTGGTATGGAATAATGTATCTTCTTGCTTTTTTGGCAGCTTGGGTACTTGGTCGATATCGTGTAAGTCTTTCTAATGCTAAACCTCATCCATATTATAGAGCTTGGAGTGCAGCTGAATTTGATGATTTAATTACCATGGGCATGCTTGGGGTTATTCTTGGTGGGCGTTTGGGTTTTGTGCTCTTTTATGATTTAGCAAGTTATTTACGAAACCCACTTGAGATTTTGAGTATATGGAATGGCGGTATGTCCTTTCATGGTGGTCTTTTAGGGGTTTTAGCAGCCATGTTTATTTATGCTAAACGCAACCAACGTTATTTTTTTGAAGTGGTTGACTTTATTGCGCCATTGGTTGCTATCGGCATATTTTTTGGGCGCATGGGGAATTTTATAAATGGTGAACTTTGGGGCAATGTGAGTGATGTGCCTTGGGCCATGGTATTTCCACATGCTGGTCCCTTACCAAGGCACCCATCACAACTTTATGAAGCCTTACTTGAGGGTGTTATTCTTTTTACAGTGGTCTGGGTTTATTCAGCAAAACCGCGCGTTATAGGCAGGGTTTCTGGTCTTTTTGCACTTGGTTACGCCGCGGCACGTTTTATGGTTGAGTTTGTACGCACCCCAGATGCACACTTAGGGTATTTAGCCTTTAATTGGCTAACTATGGGGCAAATTCTTTCATTACCACTTATAGCTATAGGCTTGTGGCTTTTTTTTCGTAAACCAACTGAAATAATACAAAATAAAAAAGTAAAACCAAGAAAAAAGAAAAGCAGATGATTTTTTAGAAATACGTTAAAAGTTTTTCAGCATCAACTATCTATTGACAATATAAAATTTTTTTGTGAGAGTTCCATTTCATGTGCGGCTAAACCGTGCAGATAGGAGGTTTTATGGCAAAAGAAGGTGCCATTGAAGTAGACGGCGTAGTGCAAGAAGCCCTGCCAAACGCTATGTTTCGAGTGGAATTAGAAAATGGACATACAGTTTTAGCTCATATTTCCGGCAAGATGCGTAAATTTTACATTCGTATTTTACCTGGTGATAAAGTCAAAGTTGAATTATCTCCTTACGATCTTACACGTGGTCGTATTACGTACCGCATGAAGTAAGATTAACACACTATATATAAACAAATCATGGCCATTATGCCAGCTATGACATCATCAATCATGATGCCGTAGCCATCGCGCATACAATGTTCAGCTTTGCATATGGGCCATGGTTTAGTAATATCAAATAGGCGAAAAAGTAAAAAGCCTGCTATAAGCATAGTTAAATTTACCTTAGCAAATGGTAAAAATACTAGCCATACTCCCAAGACTTCATCAATAACTATTTGTGATGCATCCTTGCAAGATAGTAGTTTTTCTGCGTGGCTTGCTGCCACCGCTCCTATAAAAAATATAGCCAATAAAACTAGTATGCGTCCTATGAATGGTAAGGGCAAAAAGTACATGGGTGCAAATATAGCAGCTAATAGCGAACCCCAAGTTCCGGGTGCCACTGGGGCTAAGCCGGCAACACCTGCGCGGCAAAAAAAGAGGCACAAAGCATCACGCGCATTGTACCCCCAAAAAAATGCTGATTGCATATTTTACCTTGATATTAGTTAGTCTTGTTCAAAAATATATTTATTTTCATCAAGTATGCGCCCATTTTCTCCAACTGCCTTTACCACAAACTGATATGAGCGACTATCATCATCTTCCGGAGGGCAAGCCCCTTGATAGTGGCGCGTAAGAGCTCCCTCAGGAATAATTCCGCTACCATCATTTTTCCAACTTCCTCCACCATGAACACGGCTAAAATCTGCTCTATCTTGTAGGCTTACTTCAAATCTTATGGTATCTTCAGGAAAGTCAGAAACTTCTATTTCTGGTGAAATTCTAGAACAACGGTGAACTTCACTAATATCAGCATAAACATCCATATCACTTCTAGGTTCTTGAGTTGCGCCGCAGCCACTTAAAAAAAATATCCCTAGCATAGAAAGCAATAAAAAACGCATGATCCCTCCAAAAATTACTCAATTACAGAGCATATTCTAAACCATACCTAAATTAATAGCAACTACCATATGTATAAAGTGTTGCCCAAAGTTTATATTAAATAAATGTTATAAAATAGAATAGTTATTAAAAAATGCAGTTGAAGATGATAAATATTTTCATAAAAAGTTTATTTAAAATTGACAATCAAAATCATTTGAATTACTTTTCTTTTGACTGATTAATAAATTTCAATTTTTTTATCGTCTTGTTTCTCAACAAAATATTAAGTTTATAATTAAAGGAATATAGTATGGAAAAAACACTAGCACAAGGTGAACTAAATACAGAATATACCGTTAAAAGTGTTGAAACAGCTGGTGATGATGAAATGGAAAAATTTTTACTGTCTTTAGGTTGCTATGCTAGTCAAAAGGTAACTATTGTTTCAAGGCTCGATAAGAATTTGGTTATTACCATTAAAGATGCCAGGTATAGCATCGACGAAAGTTTAGCCAACGTCATATACATCAATTAATTTGGAGGAAAAGAATGAGGATAGCATTAGCAGGCAATCCGAACTCAGGTAAAACAACACTTTTTAATGCTATCACTGGCAAGATTGAAAAGGTTGGTAACTGGGCTGGAGTTACAGTTGAAAAAAAAGAAGGCTTGATTAAACAAAACCTTTTAAGTGGTTCAGAGCAATTATTGGCAGTGGATTTGCCAGGTGCCTATTCTATGTCACCCTTTACCTCTGAAGAAAATATCACGCGTAAGTTTGTACAGGATGAAAATCCAGAAGCCATAATTAATATTGTTGATGCTACTAACTTAAATCGTAGCCTTTTCTTTACTACCCAACTTTTAGAAGTTGGAGTGCCTGTAGTTGTGGCTCTAAATAAAATTGACCTTAATACCAAGAAAGAAATAAACATTGATATTAAAAAGCTTTCTGAAATGCTTGGTTGCCCAGTTGTTGCTACTACTGCCACAAATGCAAGTAACAATGGTTTAAAAGAACTTATGGAAGCTGTAGTTGCAGTAAAGGGTCAAGGGCAACAAGCTCCCTTCACTCAAACAGAAATTGCAAATAGTAAGGAAGATGCTAAAGCATATGACCTTAAACGCTATGATTTTGTAAATTCTATAGTGGATGCTGTAGAGAGCCGCAAAGTTGCTAGTAACAAGCAATCCATGCAAGATGCAGCAGATCAAATTTTGGCCAATAAATATCTTGGTATTCCTATTTTTGCTCTTGTTATGTGGGCTGTATTTTATATCTCACAAACGACCTTAGGTACAATTATTGCCGACTTTTTAGTTGGTTATATTGACTCATTTAATGAATGGGCTGGCGCAGCCATGGGTGAGGATAGTTCTCCACTAGCACGTGCTTTATTGCTTGATGGTATTATAGGCGGTGTTGGAGCTGTGGTTGGATTCTTACCACTTATTATGGTTATGTTTTTCCTTCTAGCTCTTTTAGAAGACTGCGGATATATGGCGCGTGTAGCAGTGGTTATGGATAGATACATGAAGTTTGTAGGTCTTTCTGGTAAGTCCATTATTCCTATGGTTATTGGCACGGGCTGTGCAATACCTGGAGTTATGGCCACACGCACCATTAGAAATGAACGTCAGCGTAGAACAACAGCTATGCTGACTCCATTTATGCCTTGTGGAGCAAAGCTTCCAGTAATTGCACTTTTTGCTGGAGCGTTTTTTGCTGATGACCCATGGGTGGGTACATCCATGTACTTTATGGGTATTGGCTTAATCGTCTTTGGGGCATTTGTTATTATGCGTATTTCTGGTCAAAAAAATGCCCAGTCCTTCTTTATAATGGAGCTTCCAGAGTATCAATTCCCAAGCATTGCGCGTGCTACCATGTCCATGCTTGGTCGTGGCAAGGCATTTATTATTAAGGCTGCAACAGTTATTTTAGTGTGTAATGCGGCTGTGCAAATTATGCAAACTTTTGATTGGTCATTTAACGTGGTGGCAGAAGGTGCAGAGGCCACAAGTATTCTTGCATCACTAGCTAACCCATTTGCTATTTTATTATTACCCCTTGGTTTTGGAGCCTGGCAACTAGCTGCAGCAGCTATTACTGGATTTATTGCTAAGGAAAATGTGGTAGGTACATTGGCTGTTGTGTATGGCATTACCAACTTCATTGATACTGATGAACTTGCCCTTATTGACGGTGCAACAACCGTTGCTCAAACTATGGGCATGACTCAAGTGGCAGCTCTTGCATATCTTATGTTTAATCTCTTTACTCCACCGTGCTTTGCAGCCATTGGTGCTATGAATGCTGAGATGGAGAATAAAAAATGGTTATTTGCCGGCATAGGCTTGCAGTTTGGAACAGCCTTTGTAGTAGCATTCTTAATATATCAAATGGGTACTCTGCTTACCCTAGGCACAGTGGGTACAGCTTGTGTGCCAGGTCTTATTGTTGTGGCAGCTTTGCTTGGCTTACTGGTGTACTTGATTAAAAAGGGTGATGCCACTTCTGCTAAAACCTATAAGGAAGCTATAGTATAATAAGTAAGTAACTTTGAAATTTCCGTATAGTTTTACTATGTGAAACTATACGGAAGGTACTAGGAGCAAATTATGAACGATTATATTATTTGGACAATTATTACTACTATTTTAGCTGCAGCCATTGCTTATATTATTATGCAGAAAAGAAAGGGTGTGAAATGCGTTGGTTGTGCGTCAGAGGCACAATGCGCATGTAGCTCTGAGAGCAAGCAACAATGCGCTTGTGGGGAAGGTTCAAAGTCAATTCATAATTATTCCAAAGCTATTACGTCATTGAATTAAATTTTTGCGTACTGACAAAGACATTTAGGGGGAGAGTTTTTTCAAATTTTCCCCTTTATTAATTACAAACTCACTTTGTTGTATTCGTGACACTCAGAGGCTATAGCGCATAAAAAATTTAATAAGGTCAAAATTTACTTGCAGGCTGGTGCGCAAATGGCTTAAATTAATCACATGATGCAAAGACCAGATGCACAAACAATACCCACAACACCCGGCGTATATTTATTTAAAAATGAGCAGGGGCGCATATTATATGTTGGCAAGGCGCGAGTTTTGCGCAAGCGATTGCTATCTTATTTTAGAGAAGATGGTTTGCCAGCAAAAACCAGAGCCATGTTACGCCATGCTATAAGTGTTGAAACTCTATCAACCAACACGGAAAAAGAAGCTCTGCTACTTGAATCTAGTCTCATTAAAAAGCATCGTCCGCATTATAACATTGTATTGCGTGATGATAAACAATATGTGCTTTTTAAAATTTCATCCAGGCATGCATATCCTCGTTTAGAAGTGGTTAGAAGCACTAAGCGTGATAAAGCATTGTATTTTGGTCCATTTACCTCAGCTCAAGCCGCGCGTGAAACTTGGAAGCTTTTGCATAAAGCCTTTCCCCTAAGGCGTTGCACTGACCGCGCCATGAAAAATAGGTCACGAGCATGTTTATATCACTTTATGGGGCAATGCCCAGCGCCTTGCATGGATTTAATTAGTCAGGAAGATTATGCCAAGGGAGTGCAAAGGGTAGTTGATGTTTTATCTGGTCGCACAGGTGATTTATTACAAGAACTTGAGCAAATTATGCTGCGTTGGTCTGAAACTCAAGAGTATGAAAAAGCGGCTTTAATCCGCGATCAAATTAGAGCGGTAAAGCGCACTGTAGAGAGGCAAGCCGCAGTGCTACCTGGTGGTGCTAATATGGATGTAGTGGGTCTTTATGCAGCCGAAAAGGGTATGGCCCTTGGTATATTATTTGTGCGTGAAGGCTTACTTATGGATGGGCGTACTTATTTTTGGGCTGGACTTGACTTTGAAGATAGCCCTGCCTTAATGCTTTCATTCTTAGCCCAATTTTATGGGGCAATTACGCCGCCGCCACGCATTATATTGCCTTGGTTGCCTAAGGATGAAACTGGGGACGAAGCTGGGGATGAAGATAGGGATGAAGATAATCATATGCTAAGCGCTCTTGCGCAAAGTTTAGGCGATATACGCGGAGCTTCAGTGCGTATTGTGGCACCGCGTAGTGTGGAAGAAAATAGCCTTGTGGATATGGCACTTGCCAATGCAAGGGAGGAGGCTTTGCGCCGTAGAGATCAATCTATTGAGGAGCGTTTGGCTAAAGTTTTGCATCTGCCCTATGCGCCAAAGCGTATAGAATGTGTTGATGTGTCACATACTTCTGGTCAGCAAACTCGAGTGGGCATGGTGGTTTTTGAAGATGGTAAAGCGCAAAAATCTGCCTATCGCAATTATGCCATGCCAGATAGTGCTGATGATTATGCAACCCTTGCAGCTTGGGTTTTGCGACGCTTAGAATCTGGTCCGCCTTGGCCTGATTTATTGCTCATTGATGGTGGTAAGGGCCAATTAAACGTGGTGCAAAGAGCTTTACAAGATGCAGGCAAGGAAGGTTTGTTTGCACTGGCAGCCATTGCTAAAGCGCGCCATGATGATGGGCGTGCTGATAGGCGCGCTGGTAATATTAGCGATAGAATTTTTTTGCCTAATCGAAGTAATGCTTTACCCTTGCGTGATGGCTCGCCTGAATTATTGTTTTTGCAACATGTGCGCGATTGCACACATAATTTTGCCTTAGGTAGGCATCGCAAAGCTAGAAGTGGCGCTGCTTTATCTAGCGAGCTTATGCGCATTTCAGGGGTTGGACTAGCTACAGCAAAATTGCTTTGGCAACATTTTTCAAGTATTGATGCCATGCGTAAAGCAAGCGAGGAAGATCTCATAAAAATTCCTGGCATTGGTAAGGCAAAGGCTAAAACATTACGTGAGAAATTACAAAAGCTATAATTTTCCTACTCAGTCTTTATTCTTGACTTATGCGTCAAGCCCTCGTAACAAGGTCCAGCTATTTCAAAATTTAAACACAGGTGTTCATATGTCAAAAGTTATTACTCGCTTTGCGCCAAGTCCCACAGGGCATTTGCATATTGGAGGAGCGCGCACGGCTATTTTTTGTTGGTTACTTTCGCGTCATTTTGGTGGTGAATTTTATTTGCGTATTGAAGATACAGACTTAGAACGCTCTAAACAAGAATACACAGACTCCATCCTAGCTTCTATGACATGGCTTGGGCTTGATTGGAACGCAGAGCCAGTTTATCAAACCACGCGCACAGATTTATATAATAAATATGTGGATATGTTGCTTGAGAGTGGTCATGCTTATTGGTGCTCATGCACTCCAGAAGAAGTGGATGCCATGCGTGAAGATGCTAAAGCTAAAGGCTTAAAACCGCGCTATAATGGAAAATGTCGTGAAAAAAACATTGGTCAAGGTACAGGGCATTGTGTGCGCTTAAAAGCACCATTAACAGGTAAGGTTATTTTTGACGATATGGTTAAGGGTGTCATATCTGTTGACGTAAATGAGCTTGATGATATGATTGTACGCAGATCTGATGGCATGCCAACTTATAATATGGCAGTGGTGGTTGATGATCATGGTATGGGCATTAGCCATGTTATACGTGGAGATGACCATGTATCTAATACTCCAAAGCAAATTCTTATCTATAATGCACTTAACTTGCCTTTACCTCGTTTTGGGCATGTACCTATGATTTTAGGTCCTGATCGACAAAAACTATCAAAACGCCATGGTGCGCGTGCTGTTATTGAGTATGAGCAAGATGGTCTTTTACCCGAAGCCTTAGTGAATTATTTGGTGCGTCTTGGGTGGTCACATGGTGATCAAGAAATATTTACCCTTGATGAACTTATAAAATTATTTGATGGAACAAGCTTAAATGCGGCGGCTTCTGCCTTTGATCCTGATAAATTACAATGGCTAAATGGGCATTATATTCGCTCCTTACCCCTTGATGATTTAGCAAAACGCACCAAACCATTTGTGCAAGCATTGGGTTTTGAGCAGGTGAAAGATGATGAGCTTTGTTCCATGGTAGGCTTATTTAGGGAACGCGCTGCGAATTTGATAGATTTAGCTAAGTCATTACAACCACTGCTTTTAAAAAGTAAGGCATTGGTTTATGATGAATCTGCGCTCAAAAAAACGCATAGTGCGGAAAGTGCATCCATTGTAGCTAAGCTTGGAGAACAATTTGCAAGCTTGTCAACTTTTACAGCTGAAAGTTTGGAAAGCAGTATACATGATTTTGTGGAAGCGCAAGGGCTTAAATTTAAGCAGGTGGGTCCGCCTTTGCGTGTGGCCTTGCTTGGCTACATGGGTGGACCGACTTTGCCTGAGGTTATGACCGTGCTTGGCAAGGCAGAAAGCCTTGAACGTATAAGTCGTTTTGCCAATATTTAGGCTTGGATATCTTTAGAGGAAATATACTATTGCCAGAAGTGTGGTTTATGTATATGGTGTGCGTCAAACATCGCAACTTTTTGTGATAAAAAAGATAAAATCTGGAGGAAAAAAGGATGAAATTTGCTAAATGCATGTTTTTAGTTGCTTTTGCAGTGATGGCCTTTAGTGCCAGCCCAGCCTTTGCCGCTGAGCCAATTAAGATTGGGGTATATCTACCTCTCACCGGTCAAAATGCCTTTGGTGGTCAGCTTGAACTTGAAGGTATTCAACTAGCTAATAAGCAAATGTCAAGCATACTTGGTCGCCCAGTAGAGCTTGTTGTAGTTGATAATAAGTCTGACAAAGTAGAAGCCGCAAACGCTGTAAAGCGCTTGACTGAGCGTGATAAAGTTAATGCTATTATTGGTACTTATGGTTCTTCCTTAGCCATGGCCGGTGGCGAAGTGGCAGAAAAAGCTAAAACTCCAGTAGTGGGTACATCTTGTACAAGCCCCCTAGTAACACAAGGTAAGAAATATTATTTCCGCGCATGCTTTATTGACCCATACCAAGGTCTTGGTGCAGCTCAATATGCCTATGAAAACTTAGGTTATAAAAAAGCCGCTATCCTTATGGACGTAGCTAACGACTATGCTGTTGGTCTTGGCGCATTCTTTAAGCGTTCTTTCACCAAGCTTGGTGGCGAAATTGTTAGTGAAATGAAGTATAGCTCCGGTGATACTGACTTTACAGCT
>CAYJKC010000010.1:0-56439 GCA_964370675.1 uncultured Desulfovibrionaceae bacterium | reverse complement strand
CCTAATAATAATTATTATGGATGCGTTGCTGTCCATTTGTGTAAGGCTCGCTGGAGCTCACCTAACGCAAACCCACTTCATGCGCGTTTTACTCTCTGTATCCGTAAGGCTCGCGTTGCCCTCGATGCCTATAAGCTCGCGTCGCTCGCTAACAGGCACACCTTACATGCCCTCTGGGTCGGATGCTTCGCCTATGACTATGCCACTTCGTGGCACCACTTAGGCAGGCCGTTGGGTGGCTGCCACAAAAAAACGCTATTAATTTCGCGTTATAATGCAACTCTCGAAGCGTTTTTTCTAGCAATGAGTCTGGATAGATTGAAGGGTATCAATTAATTTATCTGCATCTTCCATACTACTACTCCATGATGTAACAAAACGTATAGTATGGGTATGTTCTAAACCTTGTATTTGCCCCTCACCTTGTTTGGACCAAGTTTCAAAGGCATAGCTTTTTGCTAAATTACGCGCAACATTAGCAGGCAAGATAGGAAAAATTTGATTAGTATAAGTAGGAATAAGCAGTGGTATGTGAAGCTTTGCAAGTTCAGCATCAATATATTTAGCTATGTCATTGGCATGGCTTGCCATATCATAAAATAAATTATTACTAAATAATGCCTCAAATTGTGCACCAATTATCCAGCCTTTAGCAAGCAATGCACCCCTTTGCTTACAAAGGTAGCGAAAATCATGTTGCAAGTGTTCATTAACAAGCACCAAGGCTTCGCCAAACAAAGCTCCATTCTTAGTGCCACCAATATAAAAAGCATCGCAAAGATTGGCAATTTCTGCTAGGCTTGGGGTATCTTCAGCGCACATTATGGCAGCTCCAAGACGGGCTCCATCCATAAAAAGATATAAACCTAACTCCTTACACAAGTGAGCAATGGCTTTAAGCTCTGCTTTTGTATATACAGAACCAAGCTCTGTGGATTGTGATATATATACAAGCTTTGCCTGCACCATATGCTCATTATCATGTAAGGCACAAAGTGTTTTAATTTGCTCTGGGCAAAGCTTACCATTGGCACAATGAGCTGTTAATATCTTATGCCCTGTGGCCTCAATGGCACCAGTTTCATGCACTTCTATATGCCCACTATCAGCTGCAATGACAGCTTGATGCGGACGCAAAAATGAAGCTATGCTTAATAAATTTGTAAGAGTGCCACCAGCAATAAATTGCACATGGGCTGTGGGGCAAGCGCAAAGATCGCGTATTAAATCACTAGCTTTTTCACAAATAACATCTAAGCCATAGCCAGAAAAATGATCTTTTTCTGTGGCGGCTAAGGCTTGCAATATGTGTGGATGACAGGTGCGATTATAATCATTTTTAAATGTTTGAATAATAGATGCAGACATTTTTTACCTTTAATATTATGAAGAGTGTTTTGAAAGCCAATAGTCTAAGCAAGCCAGCAAAGCCTTAGGTAAGATAGGCTTGGTAATATGATCATTCATGCCACTTTCAATGCTTTTTTCTTTATCACCTGCCATGGCATGAGCAGACATGGCAATGATTGGCAAGTGAGCAAATTTATTATTTTGACGTATGATTCTAGTGGCACTTAGACCATCTAAAATAGGCATTTGAATATCCATCAACACCAAGTCGTAGTGCTTTGTTTCTAACATTTCTATGGCTTCTTGCCCATTATTGGCAATGTCTATATTAAAGCCAGCGGCCTTGAGTAGTTCTTCTGCAATTAGTTGATTAATTAGATTATCCTCTACCAATAAAAGATGCCCGCTGCGCTTAACATCTTCTAAAGAAAAAGATCCAACCTCATCAACATGAGCATCACTGGCAGCAAGCTCAAAGACAGCATCAAAAAAGAATGTAGAGCCCTTGCCAAGGGTGCTTTCTACCCAAATTCTGCCTTGCATCATGCCAATGATACGTTGAGAAATTACCAGCCCAAGACCTGTGCCGCCATATTTTCTGGTAACTGAAGTATCTGCCTGAGTAAAGGCTGAAAAAAGTCCGCTAACTTGCTCTTCACTTAAGCCAATGCCACTGTCTTGCACCTTAAACAAACAATGCAACAAACCATCACGTTTGCTAGTCTCAATTTTAAAGTCAATGCCACCCTCACTGGTAAATTTAACCGCATTACTTAAAATATTTAGCATAACCTGCTTTAGACGCAATGGATCACCAAGAATGACTGTCCTTGAATCATCACCTTCTTGCATTGTAAAGGTGAGTTTTTTTTCAGCCGCCACATGCCCTAAAAGGCTATGAATTTCTGAGCAAACATTATGTAAAGTAAATGGAATGCTTTCCATCTCAAGCTTACCAGCTTCAATTTTAGAAAAATCTAAAATATCATTAATAATTCGCAAAAGCTCCTTGGCAGAAAACAAACTTTTATGCACATAATTTTCTTGAGTAGCATCAAGTTCTGTTAGTTCAAGCAATTGCAAAAGACCTAAAATGCCATTCATGGGGGTGCGAATTTCATGGCTCATATTGGCCAAAAACTCACTCTTAGCTTTAGCACTTTGTTCTGCAAGGTCTTTAGCTTCTCGCAAGGCTTGTTCATTTTCATGAATTTCTTTAAGCATGGCTTTTTGTTCTCGTAAATCTTTCAAATAAGTAATAAGCCCAGCCTTGCCTTGATAAGATGTAGTTCTAACAGAAACATCAAGCGGAATTTCTTCACCTGTAATAGCATGATGACACATAACCTCACATTGAGCAGTACCATTGGCATAACACTCACTAATCATTCTGTTTAACATCTCAAGAGAAGCTATGCCATTAGGTTGAAATTCAGGTAGCGTTTTATGAAAATTTTGTAAATATTCTTCAGGGGTATCGAAGCCGAAGGTATTAGCACCATAAAGATTAGTATAGATTAAATTTGAATTTTCATCCCAAAAATGTACACATAAAGGCAAGGAATCAAGCATCAAAGTGTTACGTAGTTCAGCTTCTTTAACAAGCTCTTGAGTAGCTTTTAATTCACGCAAGTCCTTGGCATAGGCAATAACGATATCTTCACCGTCAAAACTTGCACGCACAAGGATAATCTCCATAGGAATAAACTCACCCAAAGAATCTATATGTAACCATTCAAAGCGCATATAGCCATGCTCGAGAGTATAAATATGATTTGATTTAATAGTTTCTATGGAGCGTTCTCCATTAGGCTGAAACTCAGGGCTAAGGCTTAGCATTTTTTCTTTATATTCACGTTTACTGCTTAACTTAAAGGCGCGCAATATCTCCTGATTGCAGTCTATAATTTCCCCTTCTTTATTCCAAAATGTTGTACAAAGAGGAATATTTTCAATAATCAAATTGTTACGCTCTTCTACGAGATCCATTTTTGCCTGAATAGCTTTGAACTCACGTAAATCCCTAGTATAAGCCACAAGCATATCTTCATTTCTAATCTTAGTGCGCACTAAGGTAATATCTACCGGTGCAGGATTTCCCAAGCGATCTATATGCATCCATTCAAAGACATAATATCCGCGCTCAAAACCATGTGTTAACACTCGAACATAGGCTTTAGAAGACAATTCTCCATTAGGCTGATGGCTTGGCGAAAGAGCATGAAAGTCTCTTAAGTAATCAGTCTTTGAGTCATAACCTAATAATTCATAGGCTGTTTTATTAGTATCAATTACATGAAATTTTTTATCAATGAGATGAGAGCCAAAGGGCATACTGTCAATGGTGGTGCGCAAGACTTTTTCTGCCTCTATAGCCTTTTGCTCACTAACAATTAGTGGGCGCATATCGTAGCTAAAAAGTGCTGCAACTTCTTGGTGATTATATTGCACACAAGTCAAAGACATGTGCACTGGTATTTTCACAGCATCAAAACCATGCCACAGCCATTCTCGTTCAATATTAATACCATTAAAGACTTGCTCCATGATATTTATAAAAATATTTGAAGATTCTTCGCCATTTTCTTGATGCTTTGGAAAACAAAATTCAATATTTTGTAAGCATTCCTGCCTAGAGGCAAAACCAAGTAACCTTACAAAACTATTATTACAATCTAGCATTTTGTTATCGCGAGTCCAAAAACAAATGGGGGTAAGAGTGCGATAAGCTAAGTCTGTTAAGATTATAGGCTGTTTATCTGTGTCTTCTAAATCACTGATTTGATTTAAAATGGTTTGTATTTGTACTACAAAAATTTTTTCATCATTGTAGCATATATAACTAATTAAATATTGCGCACAAAATTTTTGCCCTGCTTTATCTTGGTGAATCCAGTTAAAATAGCTAATACCTTGCTGCAAAGCTTTAGCACAACACTCTAATAAAGCAGGTAAAAAAACGACATTACAACAAGGCAAATACAAAGAAGAACCCTGCCAAAGTTCTTGGCACTCAAGCTCATTTGCCACATCAAAAAACTCAGAAAAGCTTGAAGTAGCATAATAAACTTGCCCAACTGCAGAGATGCAAGCTAGTGGCAATGGATTATTGCCATAAAGCTTAGAAAAAAAATCTCTGCAATCTTTATTAGTTATAGCAGGTGTTTTCATAAGCCAACATAGTAATGAAAAAAGTTAATATAATTAACTAATATACATAATCACAAAAGCGCTGTCAATTAATGGTTGTTTACAGTTTTTTATGTAAGCCCGCAGTAGGCTTAATGATGTATGTTGAAATGAATAATGCATTAAAAAGTATTTTTAAAAATATAATGACAGAGAAAATCAAATTCTTTTCTTTACATATATATTATATTGTTTTACATCACGCCCCATGGAATTAAACGACTATATTTTTTGGATAACGTGGTTTGTGGCAGGATTTGTTACTGGTATTAGTGGTATGGGTGGTGCTATGGTGGCAGTGCCTATATTAGTAAGTTTTATGCCCCCAGACATTTTATTTCCTGTAACTTGCATTGTTACAACTCTTTTCACAGCATATATGGCTTGGTTATATCGTAAGGATAGTCAAGCACAAATTGTTAAAAGGTTGTTTATTGGTGCAGTACCTGGTGCTGTAGCTGGTCTTGCCTTGCTCTTATATGTAAAGGCGCAATACATTCAGTTAATAGCTGGTATTGTAATGATATTATTTGTATATTTACAATTTTTACGCGAACGCAAAGCCATGATACAGCGAGATGAAACTTTAGCCAAAACACTATTTATCGGCTTTGGTTCAGGTGTGCTTATAACTTCCATATCATTTGGCGGACCATTGCTTGGAGCATATGCCCTTTACCTTGGTTGGGCACAAGCGCAAGCTATGGGTATTATGAATGTATTTGCACTAATGGCATTTATAGTAGCCACCATTTTTCAAGCAAGTGCTGGTTTATACACTACAGAAGTTTTAAGCCTTGCAGCCAGTGGCGCTATTGCAGCAATTATAGGTGTCATTTGTGCAACGCCATTAGTCAAAATCATTCCTTTAAAAACTTTTAAGCTTATTTTACTCACAATTATTGGCTGTGGGGGCATCTTATGCGTTTTGCGCGGGCTTGGTATGTAGATCAAACACCTTGAATTAATTGCCAATTAGAGTAGTTGCAAAAAAGTTATGAAAAAAATGCAGCTAAATTCAGTTTTTATTATTCACTTACTAGACAATTTTTTATTCCAGCTATAAACTTAGGCATTGCAAAACCTTTGAACCATAGGGGATAAAAACATGCTTCCTACTATTACAGGTCGAAAAATAAAAATTGCTATTGTGGGCTGTGGGCGCATTTCTAAAAACCACTTCCTCTCCATAGAAAAACACAGTGCCGACCTTGAACTTGTGGGCGTTTGCGACAACGATTTCAGTATAGCTAAAGAATATGGGAAAAAATATAATGTTCCAGCATATGAGCATTATAGCTCTATGTTGCGCGAATGTCATGCCGATATTATTTCTCTATGTACCCCTTCAGGACTTCATGCAAATCAAACCATACTTGCCGCAAGACATGGCAAGCATGTGATTACCGAAAAACCCATGGCCACACGCTGGAATGATGGTCTTAGGATGGTAGAAGCTTGTGATAAAGCTGATGTACGTCTTTTTGTTATCAAACAAAATCGCTATAATAGCACTTTGCAGCTACTAAAGCGTGCCATTAATGAAAAACGTTTTGGCAAAATTCATATGGTACACCTTAATGTATTTTGGACTCGCCCCCAAGAATATTATGACTCTGCTAAATGGCGCGGTACGTGGGAGATGGATGGCGGAGCACTTATGAACCAAGCCAGCCATTATGTTGACTTATTAGAATGGCTCATAGGTCCCATTGCCGATGTACAGGCTATGACCGGAACGCAAGCACGTGATATTCAAGTGGAAGATAGCGGAGTATTAAATGTTCGTTGGCGCTCTGGCACCTTGGGCTCCATGGCTGTAACTATGCTAACATACCCTAAAAATTTAGAAGGCTCCATCACCGTTTTGGGCGAAAATGGTTCTGTGCGTGTGGGCGGTGTGGCAGTTAATGACATTCAGCTTTGGGAATTTGTTGACAGTAAAGATTATGACGAAGAAATTAAAAATGCTAACTATGATACAACTTCTGTTTATGGGTTTGGGCACCCTCGTTATTTTAAAAATATCATTGATGTAATGCGCGGAGTAGCAGAGCCTGAAACCGATGGGCGAGAAGGCTTAAACTCACTAGAAGTGCTTATTGCGGCATATTTAAGTGCTAGAGATAATAAAACTATATCTCTACCTCTTAACTATTAAGGGACATACAATGTTTGACTTTGATACCATTGCCAAGCGCGAAGCTAAGGTTGCCGTTGTGGGGCTTGGTTATGTTGGGTTGCCCTTGACCATTGCCCTTGCGCGTAAATTTGATGTTATTGGTTTTGACATTAATGCAGAACGTGTGCATATGCTACAACAAGGACAAGATAATACATTAGAAATTGAGCAAGCAGACCTTGTTGCCTCAACTGCCAATTTCACATCAAACCCCAAAGACTTACAGCAAGCTAAAATCATAATTGTAGCAGTGCCAACGCCTGTGGATAATCACCTAACTCCTGACCTTGGGGCAGTGCGTAGCGCCAGCCGTAGTGTGGGTAAACATATGCCAAAAGGTTGTATTGTGTGTTATGAATCAACCGTATATCCTGGGGTTACAGAAGATGAATGCATACCAATTTTAGAGCAAGAATCAGGCTTTATAATGGGGCAAGACTTTCATGTGGGCTACTCTCCAGAGCGCATAAACCCAGGTGATAAAGTAAATCGCTTTGAAAATATTTGCAAAGTGGTGGCCGGTTCAAACCAACATACATGTGATACCCTTGCCAAACTTTATGGAACCGTGGTTAAGGCTGGCATACACAAAGCACCATCCATAAAAGTAGCAGAAGCATCAAAAGTTATTGAAAATACCCAACGTGATATCAATATTGCCCTTATGAATGAGCTTGCTATTATCTTTAATAAAATGGGTATTGATACATTAGATGTATTAGAAGCATCTGGTACAAAATGGAATTTTCTTCCCTTTAGACCAGGTCTTGTGGGAGGTCATTGTATAGGTGTTGACCCTTATTATCTCACCTATAAAGCTCAAGAATTGGGCTATCACCCAGAAATTATCCTAGCTGGTCGACGTATTAATACCAGCATGGGAAAATACATTGCAAGCACTTGCGTAAAAAGACTTATTGAAAGTGAATGCCATGTAAAAAATGCTCGTGTGGGTATTCTTGGTTTCACATTTAAAGAGGATGTGCCAGACATTCGTAATACGCGCATCATTGATATTGTTGATGAATTAAAAGAATTTGGCGTGGAAACCTTGATACATGACCCCATAGCCAATGCTGAAGAAGCCATTAACGAATACAATGTAAAATTATTACCCTTAACTGCCTTGCAAGATCTTGATGCCCTAATTTTAGCCGTGACCCATAAGGAATTTCATAACCTTGGCATAGAGCAAATAAAACAACTTTTTGGCAATAATCCTGTAAATATCATTGATATAAAAAGTTTTTGGAATAAAGAGCTTATGCAAGCTGCCAATTTTAATCTATGGAGATTATAGGTAAATTATGCAATTTATAGATCTTGCTGCCCAACAAAAACTTATTCGCAAGCTTATAGATGAGCGTATAAAAACTGTGCTTGATCACGGGCATTATATTATGGGTCCAGAAATTCAAGAATTAGAAGAAGTTTTTTGTGAGTTTACCGGTGCAAAACATTGCATTACTTGCGCCTCCGGTACAGATGCTTTACTCATGCCTTTAATGGCCATGAACATTGGTGTAAATGATGCTGTTTTTATGCCACCCTTTACATTTTTTGCTACATCGGAAATGCCAAGCCTTTTAGGGGCGACACCCATTTTTGTAGATATTGACCCAAAAACATTTAATATACGTCCTGATTTACTCGAAAAAGCCATTGAAGCCGTTCTTAAACAAGATGATAGCATCTATCCCATACCTAAGATTGCAGTGCAAAAAAAATTACGCCCAAAAGCAATTATTCCAGTAGATTTATTTGGTCAAGCTGCAGATTATGCTAGTATTTTAAACATAGC
The DNA here is from genome assembly GCA_964370675.1 of uncultured Desulfovibrionaceae bacterium. Taxonomy (GTDB): domain Bacteria; phylum Desulfobacterota; class Desulfovibrionia; order Desulfovibrionales; family Desulfovibrionaceae; genus CAYJAD01. Next base: position 47,917 of record CAYJKC010000010.1, on the reverse strand, counting down.
CAAGCAACATAACTTATTTACATTAGAGGATGCAGCCCAATCCTTTGGTGGTTCGCAACACGGCAAGATGAATTGTAATCATGGCTGTCATGCCGCTGCCACAAGTTTTTTTCCAGCTAAGCCTTTAGGTTGTTATGGAGATGGTGGAGCTATTTTTACCGATGATGATGAATTGGCAAATATTTTGCGCTCCATTCGTGTTCATGGCAAGGGTAGTGATAAATACGATAATGTGCGCATTGGTATAAACGGGCGCATGGACACCATGCAAGCCGCGATCTTATTAGCTAAAATGCAAATATTTGCTAAAGAAATTACTGCCCGTCAGCAAGTGGCCACTTGGTATGCCAAAGCCTTACAAAATGTTGACTCTATTACTCTGCCGCATACTTTAGCTGAAAACATTAGTGCTTGGGCGCAATATTGCATCTTATTACCCGAACACAAACGTGACAATGTGGCTAAGTATTTAAAAGAAAAAAATATTCCAACCAATATTTATTACCCTAAACCTCAACATATTTTATCGGTATTTGCTAACCTTGGCTATATGCCAGAGACCATGCCCATAGCCATGCAAATATCAAAGTGTATACTAGCCTTGCCTTTTCACCCATACCTTGAGCAAACACAAGTGCAGGCAGTAGCCACAGCCATAGAGGAAGCTCTAGCATGAGTAAGAATTTTTTTGTTCACGAAAGTAGCTATATAGATGACCAAGTGCAAATTGGAGAAGGCACAAACATATGGCATTTTTCGCACATTCTATCTAACACAAGCATAGGAACCAACTGCAATATTGGACAAAATGTTGTCATTGGTCCTCAAGTTAGCATAGGCAATGGCTGCAAAATACAAAATAATGTAAGTATTTATAAGGGAGTTAGCTTAGAAGACCATGTTTTTTGTGGTCCAAGTATGGTTTTTACCAATGTTTTTAATCCAAGGGCACATATTAAACGCATGGATGAATTGCGCCCAACTCTGGTTAAAAAAGGGGCAAGCCTTGGAGCAAATTGCACCATTGTATGTGGTGTAACCATTGGTGAATATGCATTTATTGGGGCTGGTGCAGTAGTTACTAAGGATGTGCCAGCGCATGCTCTTGTTTATGGTAACCCTGCAACAATACATGGCTATGTATGTGCATGCGGCGAAAAGCTAGAACAAGGCATTTGCCCAATGTGTCATGCAGAATATAAATCGCTATAAACAATGAAATTTAAAAACTTATTCAACATAAAAGATTTTTTTAGAGGTTATTATGAGTAAAACTAATGAAATTGTTTTGCAAGTAGAGCAAGTTACCATTAGCATTATTGAGGATATGCACAAAAAGTTTTTTGGTCCACACGATGCGGCAAAAGTGCAAGCATACATTGCTAATTTGCAAGAAATATCCTCTGATCTTATGAAAAGTAATATGACCTTTTATAGTGAGTTACAGTGGGTAATTCAAAATTTATTTGATGAAAACCACTATATAAATTCTTTTGCACTTGGCAAGTTGCACCAAATGCTTCAAATGAAGGTGCTTGATTTAGCAAGTCCTTGTATTTGGACCTATGCCCATCATCTTATTAGTGAAAAATGTAAACCAAGCTTTATGCAAGGGCATTTTGATTTTGCCGTTAAAGCCGGGGTTGAAGAAATCATTGTACGCATTCGTAATTTTAGAGATGCCAATGGCTTAGAAGAAATACTTGATGATACAGAAATGCTTAGCATTACCTTTGATAAAGAAGGCAATAATCTTAAATTCAATAATCTATCAAGCGAGAATGAAAAGAATATTCAAGAAGGGTACACAAAAATATTTGCTGGAGTTATGCAGGCCATGCGCCATATGTCTGAAAACCCTCCATTATCTGAAGGTGATGCAGCGCGAAAACTTTTGATGCTTAGTGACTTGATGTATCAAATTGATGAAGCATTAGCCCTGCTTTGGAAGAATTCTAATTTATCAAATTAGTTTTTTTAATAATACTGTCCCTAGGAATAGGGACATAAAGCATTCCCCATTCCTAGTTTTATATAGTATTATCTCATCGACCTGAATGACTATAACTTGTTTTAATACTTTGCATAGCCTCAGTGGAAGGTTGATTTTTTAGATGTTTTAAGACCATGCGCATATCACGCAAGAGTAAGTCTGCAAAATCCTTACTAAACCCATGTCTAACCAAGATACGCATAACCACTAAATCTTCTCTATGCGCAGGCATAGAGTAAGCTGGTACCTGCCAACCACGCACGCGTAATTTTTCAGAAAAATCATATAGACTAAAATTTACATTTGCATTTTTCTTCAAGCAAAAAGTCAAAGCAGGAATACCCCCCCTACCTGCATGTAAAAAATTAAATAAATCTTGCTGTTCTAAATGTTCTACCAAATAATCCACAGTATCATAACAAGCCTTATGCACTTTATAATAACCTTCGCGCCCAAGACGCACCATATTATAATATTGTGCAATAATTTGCCCACCGGGGCGTGAAAAATTAATGGCAAAGGTTGGAATATTACTGCCAAGATAGTTAACCCAAAATATAAGGTCTTCTGGTAAATCAGTCTTTTCTCGCCAAACAACCCAGCCCACACCCAAGGGAGCAAGACCAAACTTATGGCCCGAAGCATTAATAGATTTTACACGTGGCAAGCGAAAATCCCATACCATATCAGGCTCCATAAATGGGGCCAAAAAACCTCCACTGGCTGCATCCACATGTATTGGTATATCAAGTCCACTTTCTTGCTCAAATTTATCTAAGGCAAGGCTTAATTCGCGCACAGGCTCATAAGCTCCTGTAAAGGTCAAGCCAAGTGTTGCCACAACTCCAATAGTATTTTCATCACAATATTTTAATGCTTCTTCTGGCGTAAGTTGCAATCTATCACCCTCCATGGGAATTTCGCGCAACTCCACATCCCAATAACGTGCAAACTTATGCCAGCACACTTGCACAGGACCAGTAACAAGATTGGGCTTATCAAATGCTTTATTTTCTGCTTTGCGTTTTTCACGCCAGCGCCATTTCATGGCCATGCCGCCAAGCATGGCAGCTTCGCTAGAACCAATGGTGGAGCAACCCAAGGTAGTTGTTGCTGAAGGCGCATTCCATAAATCGGCTAAAAGCCTTACGCAGCGCATTTCAATGGCAGCCGTTTGAGGATATTCATCCTTATCAATCATATTTTTATCTACACATTCATCCATGAGTTTATGCACTTCTGGTTCTACCCATGTTTGGCAAAAAGTAGCGAGGTTTTGGCGCGAATTTCCATCAAGCATTAATTCATCATGCAAAGCTTGGTATACAGCCCGCGGATTCATTTCATGTGAGGGAAAAATTCCTTGAGGCAAAATATGCCCAAGATTTGTATCACTAAATACATCGTCTACATTTTGAAATGATGTTGAAATATTTAACATAAAAAACTCCTTTTACGCATATGACTTATCATGCTGATTGCTAGAAACCGAAGTGGTTGTAGTTGTTTTTGCATTTGTATTTTGTTTCCAAGATGGCTTTTTCATAGACTGAATAATTAAAGGCATACCGGTAAAAATAACTAATCCAGAAGCAACCAAGCCCACATAAAAAATAGGATTACCCACAGCTAATGATGCAGGTGGAATGAAGCCCACCACAAAAGCAAAAGCCACACCCAAAAATCCAATGCCAGATATAAGCCACATGGCAAATAATCCACCTGGCACTTTATAAGGACGTGGTAAATCAGGCTTTGTATAACGGAGGCGTAAGGCCGCAGCAAACATGAGCATATACATGGCTAAATACAATGTGGCAGTCATGGCAGATAACACAAAAAATGCCACAGATACATTTTTCATCACAAAATATAAAGCAGCTAAAACTGTCACTACGCAAAGCTGTATAATGAGCAATGTTACCGGAGCACCATGTTTATTGGTTTTTGCCATAAAACGAGGCATTTCACCTTCTTTGGCTGTTTGCAATAAACCGCGACTTGGACCAGTTACCCAAGACATAACCCCACCTATAGCCCCAAATGCCATGAATAATCCCATGATAGGCAATAAAAATGTTACATTATACTTGGCAAAAAGCACCTTAAATGTCTGCATAATTCCTGCTGTAAGATTAATGTCTGATGCAGGCATAACCGCTGCAATGGCAAAAGACCCTAAGAAAAAAAGTAATACAATAATTAATGAAGCCATAAGCATGGCAAAGGGAAACTCGCGCGCAGGGTTTTTCATATCAGCAGCTTGCACAGCTTGTACTTCTACCCCAGCAAAAAGTAATATGATGCCGGCTAAAAATGCTATATTACTTAGGTCAGTTATATGAGGAAAAAATCTTGCATGCACCTTTTCATGGGTCACAACTCCATCTACCGTGACATTTTGCATCTCTATGGCTATGGGATTACCCTGCTCTACCCATAAAAAACCCAAAACAATAATGAGCAAGCCAGGAAGTAATGTTCCAAAAACTACACCATAACGTGTTATGGAGTTAACGGCCGTACTACCTGCCAAAGCCACAGCTGTTGCCAACCAGTACACAATCATAATTACAGCACCCACATAATAACCATTGGAAGCAAGCGCATCATCCATAAATAAATATGCCAAAGATGACGCTGCAAAAGCCAATATAGTGGGATACCACACCACATTTTGTATCCATTGTAACCAAATGGCAGTAAAGCCTAAACGCGCCCCAAAGGCAGCCTTCACCCATGTATATACACCGCCATTGTTTTGTGAAAAAGCTGAACCAAGCTCAGCCGACACCATGGCCGCAGGCAATAAAAAAATAAAGGTAGCGAAAAGAATATAAAAAATCATGTTATATCCTTCTGCTGCCATCATGGGCAAACCTCTTAAACTCACAACTGACGCTACTGTCATAAGGGCTAAGGTTGTGGCTGAAACCTTCTTCACTATATTTTTAACCATAATAAACCTCTTTTATAAAAATTTTCATCATACATAATTACGCCGTAACAAATATAAAATATATTTGAGAGTGCTAACAAAGTGAGAACAATCCCAAAACCATATTAGCCTATAAAAAAAAATTATGTCAAATTAATTTTATATTTTAATGTATTACAAATAAAAAGATACATTTTATTGCAAAAAAAATATCCAATGATGCAAAACTGAACAATTTTTAGGACAGCTTAGTCAAGCATTTATCACTGCATTGACATTTATGTTATTGGGTTTTAGGATTAATTGTTATATAGCGTGGTGCCCATAGTGGCTTTATTGGGAATCTTGTGTAAAGCAAGAGCGGACCCGCCGCCGTAAAATCCAAAACCTTGTTTTCCTCGAATATATCGTGTGTGCCACTGGCAACGGGAAGGCCGAAAACAAGGGGGTTGAGCCGGAAGACCAGCCATGCTTGGTATATGCAATTATTATTTGTGCATAAAACCTGTAGCAACGGGATTTTGCTACGGAGGTAAGTATACGTTTACCCCCAACTTAAGTTGGGGGATTTTTTTTGGAGTTGGCATGATAGAACATACTATAAAAACAAAATATTTTTTGTTTTTTATTATTTTATTATGGTTTTGCTCCATTCCCTTAGCCACACTAATGGGTCCTATGGATTTAAGTGTAAAAGATGTGACCCACTTACTTGCAGCCTATCTAGGGCTTATTGAAAGTACAGGGCTTGACCCTTCTAAATTATTGGTGGTGGGTGATATTAGGCTTGCACGTGTTGTTTTAGCATTATTATGCGGCGGAGCTTTAGCTGTTGCTGGAGTTGCCCTACAAGGTGTTTTGAAAAATCCCTTAGCTGATCCATTTACCCTTGGTATATCAGCTGGTGCTGCATGTGGAGCAAGTGTTAGTTTAACTTTACATGCCCCTTTAACTGCTTTTTTAGGTAATTTCTTTAGCATCACTTTAATGCACAATCTTGGGGGAGTTACTGCAGTATCCGCATTTTTAGGGGCAATACTGGCTTTATTTTTAACACTTATGCTTAGCAGTAATAGTGCACAAGGCACTAGCATTATTCAAAATACACAACGTGACACAGTGATTTTATCAGGTATTGCTGTGGCTACATTTTTAGGGGCACTGGTAGCCTTAATAAAAGCCCTTAATGAAGAATCTGTTACTAGCATTGTGTTTTGGATTATGGGATCTTTTCAAGGACGCACATGGGATAGCTTGCCCTTGCTTGCTATTCCTATCATCATAGGATTATTATTAATTATATTATTTTGGCGCGAGCTTGATTTATTAAACATAGGCAATATTCAAGCTACTCAAATGGGTTTAAATGTTGCACGCGTGCGCTTTTGCTTGCTACTTGGAGCAAGCATTATGACAGCAGGCTGTGTTGCTGTTGCCGGTATTATTGCCTTTGTTGGCTTGGTTGTGCCGCATATTTTGCGTTTATGTCTTGGCGCAAACCACGGACCTTTATTAATAGCAGCTTGGTTTTTAGGTGGTATTTTATTAGTGCTTGCCGATGTCTTAGCGCGCACTATACTTTCTGGGGGGCAAGAGCTTCCTGTGGGTGTGGTAACAGCTTTAGTTGGTGGACCTTTTTTCGCATTATTGGTGCGCCATAAAGGGCGTAACGCATGATAAACTGTAAAGATATATCTGTATCATACAATAACATTTCCATATTAAAGCAAGTAAGTTTAAACGCTCAAGCCGGAGAATTTGTTGCCATACTAGGTCCTAATGGCAGTGGGAAAAGCACATTATTAAATGTACTTGGTGGAACTGTAAAACAAGATAGCGGCCAATTAAAAATTATGGGGCAAGTTGCACAAAAACTTAGCCCTCGTACCCGCGCAAGACATGTGGCAGTAGTACCACAACGCCTTGACAATATGCCTCATATAACTGTGCAAGATATGGTGCTTCTTGGTCGCTATACTCATCTGTCGTGGTTTGGATTATATAATCAAAATGATTATGCCGCGGCTAATAAAGCTATTCAAACCGTAGGGGCGCAAAATCTCAAAAAAAGAACTTTGCATACTCTGTCGGGAGGTGAATTACAACGTGTGCTATTGGCGCGTGCCCTAGCTCAAGATGCACCCATATTACTTTTAGATGAGCTTTCTGCCGGACTAGACTTAGCTAAAATGATAGAACTATTTGATATTTTAGATAAAAAAAGAGAAGAAATGTCTTGTATAATTACAGTCATGCACGATATAAACCTTGCTTCACTGTATGCCACAAGACTTGTAGGATTAAAGTATGGTCAAATTTGCTTTGATGGACCGGTGAATGAAGTTTTCACTGCTAAGAATTTACAAGAACTTTACCATACCAAGGTGCATGTATTTAAACATCCAAGTGCTGACGTGCCCCAAGCTTGTCCCATACGTTAAGACTAAACTATGGTATTTAGCTTATACAAAGATATTATACAGTAACTGCAAAGTAGGTTTGAAATAGGAATTTTATATGAGAGAATTAGTTTTAAAAGCATTACAATTAAATTTGATGGCAAAAAGTGCTATCTTTATTTTAGTCTTACTATATTTTTGTTTATTTAATCTGGGAGTAAGCTTTGCAGCCCAAGATGCAGCTTCTAAAGATTTAAGTAATCAAATTAAGATAGTTGATGATAGTGGATATGAATTAATTTTAGAAAAACCAGCTAAAAGAGTTTTGGGCTTATATGGTGCATTTAATGAGCTTATGTTAGCTCTTGGACTTAAAGATTTGTTAGTTGGTCGCACTGCAGCTGATAAAGACATTGAAGGTTTAAAACATCTACCGGCTGTGGGCACACATATGCGACCCAATATTGAACTAATTCTTGGTTTAAAACCCGATGTAGTTATTCAATTCATGGGTCGCGAAGAAGCCAAAAGCCTTGCACTTGGTTTGCGTGGTCACAATGTACCTGTACTTATGTTTAACATGGAAACATTTGAAGATATGTTTCGCGTTATTGAAAAACTTGGTCAAGCCACAGGGCATATTAAAGAAGCCCAAGCTCTAGTCACAAGATATAAAAAACGCCTTGCCAACTTACATAGTATTTTGCTTGATGAAAAAAGGGTACGCGTTTTTTATGAGGTCCGTTATCCTAACTTATTGGCAGCAGGACCTGAATCTATTGTATCTAGCATTATTCACATTGCTGGGGGTAGCAACGTCATAACGCTCTCTGGTCGGGTGTTGCGCATAAATGAAGAAGAATTAGTGGATAAACGACCTGATGCTTATATTATTCAGCAAGGGCCCATGAACCCAGATCCCATGCCCATAAAGGAGCGTCCACATTTTGCAACCTTGCCAGCAGTGCAAAATGGGCGGGTTTTGGTGGTTGATCAATTGTCCTTTGCACGCCCTGGTCCTAAAGCCATTGATGCAGCAGAAATGTTGGCCAGATGGTTACATCCCACTGTAAATTTTGATATAAAGTTGGATTAAATATGTACGGAAAATTATATGGCATAGGCGTTGGTCCTGGTGCACCGGATTTGCTGACTTTAAGAGCTGTGAACATCTTAAACAAAGTAGATGTTATCTTAGCAGCGGCTTCACCACGTAATACATATTCCACTGCCCTAGACATAGCCATGCCCCATGTGCATGAGAAAGCAAGCATTGAGCGTTTAGAATTTCCCATGACTCATGATAAAGATGTATTGCAAAAAGCTTGGCATAAAGCTGCCAAGCATAGCCTAACATTCTTAGAACAAGGCAAGAATTGTGCATTTATAACCCTAGGTGATCCCTTAATTTATAGCACATTTGCCTATCTTATGCGCACCATTAAAGAGTATCACTCAGATCTTGAAATAGAAATTGTTTCAGGCATTACTTCATATCAGGCCGCTGCAGCAAAAACTGGTACTGTGCTTTGTGAAGGGCATGAAAACTTGCTAATTTTACCAGGTATTAATGGAGGTCAAAAACTATCTCAAGGGCTTGAAGTTGCTGATAATACTGTCATATTAAAAGCTTATAAAAATTATCCTGCCATCATTCATGCTTTACAAAATGCTAATTGTGTGCAAAAGGCTCTGCTTGCTTCACACGTGTGCCAAGAGGGAGAAAAGGTTTATACAGACTTAACTCAAGTAGAAGGTCTGCCACCCTATTTGTCATTAATTATTGCAAAAAAATAACTGCTATATGCGTAAATTTTATTCTACTTTTTTTTCATTACCAGAAGCCAAGCGTCTTTTAAAGCTTGGTGTACCGGTTTATATTGCACAATTAGCTAGTGCTGGCATGACCTTTGTAGACACAGTAATGACCGGTCAAGCCAGTGCTGTAGATATGGCCGCAGTGGCTGTGTCTAGCTCTGTTTGGCACCCTATTTCTCTTTTTGGTGTCGGCATCTTGCTAGTTTTAACACCATTTTCTGCTCAGCTTGTAGGTGAAGGTAAAGCCCATGAAACACCACACATTATGCGCCAAGGTATTTGGTGCTCTATACTTTTAGCCTTGCCACTCATGCTAATATTTTACTTAATTTCAACCCAAATGGCATATTTTGGCCTTGAAAGTGATTTAGCCAAACTTTCAAGCGGCTACTTGCAGGCTATACTTTGGGGTTTACCTGGGCTCTTTCTTTTTATTAATGTACGCAGTTTTTTAGAAGGATTTTCACGCACGCGACCAGCCATGGTGGTGTCGATTTTGGCACTTTTATTAAATATACCCATTAATTATATTTTGATCTATGGCAAGTTTGGCTTTCCGGCTTTGGGTGCGGTTGGCTGTGGCATTGCCACGGCATTTTGCTTTTGGTTTATGGCTGTGAGTATGATTATCTTTGTCCAGCGTGACAAAACAAGTAAGCCATATAATCTGTTTTTACCAATATTTAAGCCAAAGCATGATGAAGCACGCGTTGTTTGGAAAGATATATGGCGTGTATTTAGAGTGGGCTTACCAGGTGCACTTGCCATGCTTTTTGAGGTTTCGCTTTTTGCAGCTTCTGCTCTTGTTTTAGCTCCACTTGGCACTATCATTGTAGCAGGACATCAAGTGGCCATGAACGTTGCAGGCATGCTTTTTATTTTACCACTTTCCATAAGTATTACTTCGACCATTCGTGTAGGGTATTGCCTAGGGGCAGGGCAGCGCACCCATGCTCGCTTAATTGCCTGGACTGCCATCACTCTTGGTGTTTTCTTATCATTACTTAGTTCTATCGCAGTTCTTCTTTTTAGAGAAAGTATTGCTTTAACCTACACTAATGACGCTGAAGTTGTAAGCATAGCCTTGCATTTATTACTTTTTGCTGCAGCCTTTCAGCTAGTAGATGCCATACAAATTGTGGGTATTGGGATTTTGCGTGGGTATAATGATACAAGAGTGATTTTCATAATTTGCTTTATTGCATACTGGATTATTGGTTTTCCGCTAGGTATTATACTTAGCCGCACCGACATTTTGGGTGCTGCCCAAGGTGCACAAGGATTTTGGGTTGGCTTTATTTTAGCTTTAATTTTTGGTGCGTTAGCCTACACATTTCGCATTTTATACTTGCAAAAACAAAATGCAGAATATATATACAATAAAATTCACAGTTAGTGCTAACAATATAGTTTAAAAATTCAACATATTATATATAAATAGAAAAAAATAAAAAAAATGCTTGGCATAGACCTCATCTTTGTGTAGTCTTCCTCGGCTATGGCTCCTTCGATAGGACGCCCCAAAGCAGCAATTTGTTACCCTCTGCTCTTCATAAGGGCTAGGGAAGGTGAAAAATTATTTTGTATATGATTGCTCACCGTTTTGCACCTTATTGTTTTTGAACGCCCTGTCGAAACCAATTGTTTGAAAGCTGATGCACTGTAGCCCATGCGGCAAGCGTTTGCTTGACATTTAGGTTTTTTTGAACTATGGAGCTTTTTTTGATTTGCGAAGGAGTTATTTTGCATGAAAACTTTTAGTCCTACACCCAATGACATCAAGCGCGAGTGGTTTGTGGTTGATGCACAGGATCAGGTGCTTGGTCGCTTGGCTTCACAAATTGCGCATCGTTTGCGCGGTAAGCATAAGCCAGAATTTGCACCACATATGGATAATGGTGATTTTATTATTGTGGTAAACTGCGAAAAAATCCGCGTCACTGGCACTAAGCTTGATGACAAGAAATATTATCGCTACTCTGGTTATGTGGGCGGGCTTAAAGCCACTGTCCTTAAAGATGTATTGGTAAAAAAACCTGAGCTTGCCATTATGAATGCTGTTAAAGGTATGTTACCAAAAAATCGTTTGGGACGTGCTATGCTTAAAAAACTTAAGGTTTATGCAGGGCAAGATCACCCTCATACAGCTCAAAACCCCAAACCCCTTAGCTTCCCTTATTAATGGGGTGAGGAGATATTATGTCAAAACATTTTGATTATGGCACTGGTCGCCGCAAGACCGCAACCGCTCGCACTCGCCTTTATGCTGGTAGCGGTAACATTGTAATTAATGGTCGCCCTTATGATGAATATTTTCCTCGTAAGACCCTTCAAATGATTATTCGTCAGCCATTAGTTTTAACTAAAACTTTTGAAAAAATTGACGTTAGAGTTAATGTAAAGGGTGGCGGAGTTGCTGGTCAAGCTCAAGCTGTACGTCATGGCATTTCTAGAGCCCTACTTTCTGTTGATGCTGAATTACGTAGCCAATTAAAACGTGCTGGCTTACTTACTCGTGATGCGCGTAAGAAAGAGCGTAAAAAATACGGCTTGCGTGCTGCTCGCGCTAGGTATCAATACTCCAAGCGTTAAGATTATTTGTGCTATATTTAGCACTACAATAAATAGCTCAAAGGACAGGCTGATTTTTTATAAGCCTGTCCTTTTTTATTAACTTATTAAAAACAACAAAATAATATGACCATAAAATATATTTATAAGCATAGTAGCACCGAAGCCACCACTGGTTATTTTTCTTGCGAACCTGACCCTGCATTGAGTATTGAGCAAGGACTTGATGCTCTTGCTAAAACTCCCTTAGATGATTTTTTGCATCAGTATATTTTACGTAAACTCCTAAATATGTCATATGATAATATTATTAAACAATTTAAAACTTTAATTGATAATGACGCACCTTGTTCCAAGGTGTTAACTGGCTTACTTTTAGAGTGTGCCATGCTTAAACCAGACTTAGTAAAACTTAAAGAAATATTCACAGATTTAGATTACTCTAATGTGTTTGACTATACTCCCCTACCCCATTTAGCCTGGCAACAACAAGAGCAAAATGATCTACACCAAGCTTGGAGTGGTGTTTTTGCGAATAATATCTTGCGACATCACAAATTACCCCATCCCGAAGAACTGAGTGACGATGAGCTTTCACCACTTTATGAAGACATTGATTTGAGTTTAATACATCCTAATATTGAAGAAATTTATGAAACTCATAAGTCAAAAGTAGGTAGTGTTTGGTCAAGGCCACCATCGCAACAAACAGCACAACAAGCACTTTCCATTTTGGTTGAAAATGATATTTTAGAAGGCATGGAAATGCGCCATGAGGCCTCCCTTTCACCCATTGCGCTTTTGCGTAATTGGAAAGTGCGCATGAAAGTTGAACAAGGTTTGCATAATTATAGTGTTGAAGGTCAAGGCACAACCTACGGGCGTGGTCTTTCTTTAGCCGATGCTAGAGCGTCCTACGCAATGGAAATGATAGAACGTGCCTCTGCCTACGTAAGCATTAAAGATGACTACATACAAGGCTTAACCCGTCCAACACCACTTTTTAAAGCTCGCTATTCTGAATTATTAAAGCAAAACACACTGGCCCTTGACCCCAATGAGCTGCCACTTGAAGTGGCTTATGCCGATGCCGAACTTTATTGGATTGAAGCTGAGCAAGCAGGCACCAAGCAAACTATATTAGTTCCAGCACAGGCTGTATTTTTATTTTTCAACCTTGATGAGCGCGCAATCTTTATGAATGCTGGTTCCACCGGTCTTGCCACTGCCAACACTTTAGCGGAAGCAAAAATTGCCGCCCTAACTGAAATTTTAGAGCGAGATGCTGAAGCTGTCATGCCTTATGCGAGAAATAATTGTTTTGTTTTACGCTCCAAGGATGAACGCTTACAAGCACTATTAGATGATTATAAAGAACGTGGTATAAATATACAATTTTTAGACTTAACAACTGAGTTTGGTGTGCCTTGCTATCAAGCCTTTGTTATGGATAAACGCGGAGAAGTGGTGAGAGCCACTGGTGCTGGGCTTTGTGGTGCAAGAGCGGCTATTTCAGCTTTAACAGAAGTTCCCTATGCCTATCCGCATGGTCCTGCTTCCGGACCTGGCATAGCTGGTTTAGAAGAAAAGTTCTTGGAGGACTTACCAGATTATACCTTAAAATCTCCCACCCAAAACTTAGCCCTGCTTGAAGATATTTTAATTGCCCATGGACGTGCTCCGCTTTATGTGGAAATAACTCAAGAAGATTTAGAATTTCCAGTGCTTAGAGCTATTATCCCAGGACTTGAGCTGGGAGCAGAATTTGATAGTTTTTCACGTATTTCTAAAAGACTATACACTAATTATTTAAAATTATTTAATTGATTTGAAAGCAAGTAAATATTAAAATGGAGTGTGATTACATAGATCCTATAATTTTTAAATTGTTACGGAGAAAGCTATGTTTATTATCACTGGTGGCGCAGGTTTTTTAGGTAGCGCGCTTATCTGGGAGCTAAACCAGCAAGGTATTGATGATATTTTAGTAGTGGATAACCTTGCCCTTACTGAAAAGTGGAAAAACCTTGTGGGTTTACGCTATGCAGACTATATGCATAGAGATGCTTTTATTAAATCCATACATCAATATGGCCTACAAAGTAGCGTGCAAGGTGTTGTGCATCTTGGAGCTTGTTCTGCCACCACTGAGCGCGATGCCGATTTTTTAATGCAGAATAACTTCCATTATAGCCGTGACTTATGCCTCGCAGCTACCAAGGCTGGGGTTCGCTTTATTAATGCATCATCAGCAGCTACCTATGGTGATGGAAGCATAGGTTTTAATGATGACGAAGATAGTTTAAATAAACTTCGCCCTTTAAATATGTATGGCTATTCCAAGCAACTTTTTGACCTATGGATTCAACGTCATCACTTACTTTGTAAAGTAGTTAGCTTAAAATTTTTTAATGTGTATGGACCTAACGAATATCATAAACAAAATATGCGCAGTGTTGTATGCAAGGCGCATAGTGAGATTAAGCAACATAAAACTTTACAGCTTTTTCGCTCCAACCACCCTGACTATGCCGATGGGGGGCAAATGCGTGATTTTATATATGTAAAAGACTGCACACGCATTATGGCATGGCTTTTACATAATAAATCAGTAAATGGAATATATAATGTTGGCATGGGCAAGGCACGCACTTGGAACGACCTTGCAAAAAGTGTTTTTGATGCTATGGGTTTACCTGTAAATATAAAATATATTGATATGCCAGTTGAGCTTCATGGCAAATATCAAAACTTTACTAAAGCCCCCATGCAAAAGTTGCTTCAATCTGGATGCCCCTTGCCTAGCTATGAGCTTGAAGATGGCATTAAAGACTATGTACAAAACTATCTAAGTTGTGGAAAATATTTAGATATAATGTAATATATGCTAATTTTCTTTTATGGTAACAAGGTTAGCTTAAAAAAGTGAGTTATGTCTTCATGGGCTTGTTGATACAGTGTTGGTTAAATAGCTTAAAATTAGCATCAACGACCTTCCATTTTAAGAAGTGTATCAAGGACCCTTAAATCAGCAGAAAAGTCATCTATATTATTGCGCAATAGGTGACTATGTTCATGCGCAAAAGCTTGCTCTAAGCGAAGAATAACATTTTCACTTTGCCTTAATGCATCAGCTATTTGAGGGTTAGCACTGGCATCCTTACAATGCTTCCTATAATTATCAAGTACAGAATGTGTGGCAGGGAGATAACGCGTTAAAAAGCGTTTACCAAGGTCCACATCGCGTTTATCTTCCTGCATGCAAATAATCATTGCTTCAGCTGAAGCAGTTAAAGCCTGTATGCTTTGCTGTAATTTTTTGGGTAAAAGTATCTGTTTAACACGTAATTTGGCAATAGAGTCACGATATTCTTTATACAGATCCTCTGTTTTCGCTGGTTCTTCTGCACTCGGTTGGGTGGGTTTATCTGGTTCTGTTAAAGTTTGCTTTTGGGCTTTAACCTTTGGACTTTTACTAAGCATACGCCCCAAAAGTGCACCCCCAAGACCTAGACCAAGAAATGAAGCCAAAACACCAATAACATTAGGGGAAGAAATTAAAGAATCCAAAGCCACTGGCAAAAGTAAGATGCTCACAACCCACTCTAAACCAAGATTAAATTTTTTAGCGAGCATGCGTTGTATATAGGTTTGCGCACCACCCCAAAAAATACATTGATATAATGGTAAACCCAGTGCCATGGAACTTACCATTTGTAAAATTCCAATACTTGTGGGCATAAGCCATTCTTTTTTCATACTAGTTTCGCGCGGCACAAGGCAAATCAAACCTAAATAAGTACCTAAAAAAACAAAACTTCCCACACTTGATCCAGCCACAACGCCAGCACAAAGCAAAGCCCCAGCATGCACCACAATGCGCATGCCAAATCCTTTTAAGTAGTCTAGCACTTTATCAACAAAACTTCTGTTAGCAGGGGTGTCTTCTGTGGGAATCATTTATATCTCTTTAGTTATCATGAATTATTATGCAAAGGTATTAACTTTTTGCATCTTCAATGCTTTGTTGGCTTTTTTTCATAGCTAAGCCACGCAAATTATTTTTTAATTCACTTTCCATTTGCACTAATTCCTTTTCTACCTCAATGCGCTTTTGGCGTCCTTCCTGCGAGATACGTAAGGTTTCATCAATGGTAGAAATAAGCTTACTATGCACTTCACGCAAAGTATCTATATCAACAATGGATCTTTCAACTTCACGAGTTGTTTCCACTGCAGCCTGCTCTAACATGCTAGCATTTTTGCTTAAAAGTTCATTAGTGGTATCAGCAACATTTTTTTGCAAAGCCGCTGCACTTTTCTGTCCATGTAGTGAAAGGGCTAAAACCATTTGATTTTTCCAAATTGGAATGGTGGTCAAAATGCTAGTTTGAATTTTTTGAGCCAAAGCACGGTTATTGGATTGAATAAGTCTAATTTGTGGCGCAGTTTGAATAGTAATGGTTCGAGATATTTCTAAATCATGCAAACGCCTTTCAAAGCGATTAATTTGCTCTGCAAAATCGCGCACCCTTTGTGCATCAAGAGCATTATTTGATTGTTCAGCCTCTGCTTGTAATCTTGGTAAGTCTACATCTCTTGACTCAGTTAATTTACGCCGACCTGCTTCAAGATATAATGAAAGTTCTTGATGAAAACCTTCATTATGTATGTATAATTGTTCTAATATTTCCACATCATGCAAAAGTCCAATCATAGATTCATCAAGCTTGGTGGTAATAACTTCAATTTGTTCAGATAATGTATGAAATTGAGCAACAGTTTTTTCAACCTTATTAAAAAGCGATCCAATGACAGGAAGTTTTTCAAAAAAACTTTGTTCATTGTTCATGCTTGAAACGTCAATATCCTTAACTTTTAACATTAAATTCGTTAAAGATTCACCAATTTCACCGGAGTCTTTTGCTTGCACACGTGACAACAAGTCATCAGAAAAACGTGAAATATCCTGCATGGTTTTAGTACCATAGGTTACATCAAGCGCAGGATCAGCCAAGTTGATTGATTCTACAATATTTATAATATTTTTTTCATTTTCTGGGCTTAAATCTTTACTTAATACGTCTGGCGTAGAATTATTGCTCATTATTTCCTCCACTATTGGTAAGTAAAATATTATCTCATACCAGACATATGTCAATAAGGTTTATCATGCTTTAAGGCTCAACTTCCCTAACAATTAAGGGGAAACTTTTGTCACTGACAAAAAGTTTCCCCAAGATAAGACTCTGGAATGCAAACTATATATAATAAACTTAAAATAGTTTTTAAGTATAGACTGCTTATAATGTTCTAGCTAATTATTTAAATAGCCATAATTCATTAAGCCTCGGTCATTTCATCAAGTTCATCTTCAAGAGCGTCAAGTTGAGCTTGCAGCGCTTCTACTTGTGCGTTATTGCCTGTTTCTTCTGCTTCTTCTTCAGCTTTAGCTATTTGCACTTCAAGATCTAAAATTTGTGATTCAAGGCTAGTTTCAGAGGAAGTTGAATCAACACTTGACGTGCTGCCACCACCACCTCCGCTACCTCCTTGACCGCCGCCTCCGCCGCCACCGCTAGGTGGTGGAGGTGGGCCTTGAGCTTGTTGACCAGCACTGGCTTGTAGCATAGCTGCTGCTTCCGGATTTTCAGCAAGCATGGTTTGCATTTCTTCTGGGCTCATTTCAGATGGGTCACTGCCAGCAGCTTTCATTAAAGCGTGCAATTCTTTTGCTTCATCAGAAATTTCAACTAAGTCACCCGAAGTTCCCGCAGTACTTTGAGCATCTTTCTCAGTATTAATTGCACCAAAAGTACTGGTTCCTTGAACTGAAATTCCTCCATTAAAGCCATTAATTTCCATATAACCTCCTTGGTGGAAAAAATTTCCCCATAGGTAGATGCTGCAATAAATGTTCCTACAGTTTGAAAAAAATATATTGCCCTAACTTAAATTTATTATTAATAAAAACAAATGAAGTTTATCTCAGCTCAGCTTTCCATCTTTATGCAGCAACGCGGGGCAAAGCGTAATATTGCTTTTTTACTGCGTTTTATTATGCTGTTGATATTATTAATTGCAGCATACAGCATAATTTTTCACTATATCATGCAATTTGAAGGTCAAAGCTATTCTTGGGTTACGGGCGTATATTGGACCCTTACGGTAATGTCTACTCTAGGCTTTGGAGATATTACTTTTACCTCAGATATGGGGCGCATTTTTTCTATTATTGTCATGATTTCAGGGGTAATTTTTCTTCTGGTCATGCTACCATTTACATTTATACAATTTTTTTATGCCCCATGGCTTGAAGCTCAACGTAAACAAAGCACTCCTCGAGAACTTGCATCAAGTACTAAAGGGCACTTAATTTTTGTTGGTATAAGCCCACTTACACTTAATACTGTAGATGCACTTGAACGCTACGGTACGCAATGCGTCTTACTTAGTAATGAAACTCAACTTACCTTAGACCTCATAGATCAAGGTTATAATGCCATTGTGGGTGACCATGATGATGGTGCTGTATATAAAAATTTACATATTGAAAACGCTGCCATGCTCATTGCCCTTGATAATGATATGCGCAATACTAACATTACATTCACTGCGCGTGATGTAAATAACACAGTACCCATTATCTCCAGCGTGCAAAGTGATGATGCCATTGACATTTTAAGTCTGGCTGGTGCAACGCATGTTATTCAATTCCATAAGTTATTAGGTATTGCCTTAGCTAGACGCATTATTAATGAACAAGCTCCATCTAGTATTATCAATCAATACGGGAGCTTAATAATAGCAGAAGCTCCAGTTATGCGCACTTTTCTTGTGGGCAAAAGCCTGCTTGAGTGCGGGCTAAGGCATAATACTGGGGTGAATGTTGTGGGCGTTTGGGAGCGTGGTAAATTTATTTTTCCACATCCACAAACAGTTTTTACTGATGCATCGGTGTTGGTAATGGCTGGCACACAAGAACAAATTCAAGCCGTAGACAAATTACTTGGCGAACGTCAAGGAGGAGAGCAACACTCACCCATACTTATTTTAGGTGGTGGGCGTGTTGGTATTGCAGCAGCACAGCACTTAGAAAGCCTACAGCGAGATTATCGCATTGTAGATAAAAACTCTCGTTTACGTCATAACTTACTTAACAACAAATTGATTGTAGGTGATGCGGCAGATATTGACGTTTTAGAAGAAGCAGGCATACGCAAAGCACCTTCAGTATTAATAACCACCCATGATGACGACACAAATATTTATTTAACTCTTTATTGCCGCCGTTTGCGCCCTGATATACAAATTATTAGCAGAGCAACACTTGATCGCAACGTAGGCATTTTACACGCAGCAGGAGCAGACCTTGTGCTCTCACTAGCCTCTATGATGAGTAGTAGCATTATTAACCTATTGGCACCAGGTAAGGTGTTTATGCTTAATGAGGGGCTTAAATTATTCCGTAGTAAGGTTAGCAAAAAGTTACATGGCGTTCAGCTTATGAGCAGTGGTATACGTAGTCTGACTTATTGTAGTGTTGCTGCTTTACGTGACAAAGATGGACATATGCATATCAACCCCTCACCTGAGCATATCCTTAATCAAGGTGAAGAAATGTATTTAATTGGCGACTCTCAAGCAGAGCAAAGCTTTTATGAAAAATTTGGTTCAGAAGAAGGACTTATGGAAGAGGTTTTAGCCAATGAGCAAGCTAAAAAGTCATAGAATATTACCTCAAATACGCTTACTGTAAAGCAGATTATGTATCACTAAAAAGGATTACTTATGTCACCTACCTTAGAAATGCCCGCCGCAAAAGCCCAAAAAAGCAAAAGTAAACTTTCGAGCTTAATGGGCATAGTCTTTCTTTTTTTACTCATTGGTTTTTTTGTGTGGTTATATAGCGGACGCATTGTTAGCAACAATGGCGAATTATCAGCAGGTTTTGTACCCATAACTGCCCCCATAAGTAGTACAATTAATAAAGTACTTATTGGACCCAATGCTCATGTGCAAGCCGGTCAGCTCTTAGCAAAACTTGATGTGGGTGATTATATGCAGCAACTTGCTGCTGCTAAAGATTTAGTACGTGGAACCATAAATACCAAAGAAAATGCCGCACACATCGCTGAGGTTCAAAAAGCTACAGAAGATATGGTTAAACGCATAGCCCTTGCTCGCCATGAAGAAGGTATGCGTAAACATTTTGTAGAGCAAAGCTCTATTGAGCATGCAAGAGCTCAGCTACATATGCGCAATATGGAAACTCAAAAAGCTACTCCTTCACAAAAAGAAAATGCGCGCAAAGCCGAATTTGATGCTGAGAAAAAATTACAAAATGCTAAAGCTGCTTTTGAGCTAGCAAGCCAAAGCCGTAGTGCCATAGAAAGTGAATTGCATAAAATACGTGATAGCAAGGTAGCATTGCGACAAGAAATAAATATGATTAGTCCTGATATAAGCCAGATACATGCACCCATTAATGGTTATCTTACCAAAAATATTCCTTTAGATGGTCAAGCCTTTGCCATGGGTGAAACCATATTTCAAATTATACCAGAAACTGGTGCCAAACTTTATGCTCTTGCCCAATTACCTGAAGAAAAGGCCACCAAAATACCTAATAATGCACTATGTTTTGTTTTACCTAAAGTTGGATTCGATATTTATGAGGGTCATGTTGCTTCTATGACAACCAATACTGGCACGGTTAATGTTAGTATTAACCTTAAAAATTCTGGACAATCAAATGTTATGAATATGAACAACTCAACGCGCACTGTTTTTTGGGTGCACCCATTAGCTAATAATAGTATAGTTAAATATTTACTTATGGCTTTGAGTTATATTCCAATACCTTAGCGTGCATTATTTTGATTCTATTGATTGTCAATAAACGTTAATATTATATCACCTTTAAAATCAAAAAGGCCGCATAAAGCGGCCATTTTGGATCTTCGCAACCGGAGAGGATGGTGCGAAGTTTTAATGAAGGAGTTTACGCCTCATAACACCGTGGAAGACCTATACAATGTGATTTGCAACATTGCTAGTTATATATATGCCAAGATATGGCTTGGTCATATTTAATTTTTTACCCTCACGGGGCTAGATTTTAATCAGCCTGTCTGCGAATAAAGGCAGGCATCTCAAAATCATTTTCATCTAAAACGAATTCCTCTTGTCCTGGGTTGTGACTGTATGTTTGAGTACCCATACCCATGCCCATGGCTTCACGCTTCACAACAAAGGGTGGTAGTTCACTTTTACCATTATACCATGAACCTACTTGTTCACTGCGGTTATCATACATTGCTTGCTCGTTAGCATAAGTTTTTTCTCTTTCAGGAGAATGCATGGTCGGAGCTTGTGCATTGCGCACTGGTTGATGAATTGGAGCATTTTGCACCGGCTGATGAAAGTTAGTCACCGTAGCGGCGGTTGGAGCTGCACTTGCTTGCATGCGATCACTTGCATCAATTCCCGTGGCAATAACAGTAATACTAATATTGTCCCCTGCATTTTCATCAAACACAACACCAAAAATAATGTTGGCTTCTGGATGAGCAGCTTCGCTTATAATTTCACCAATCTCATTAACTTCATCACCAGAAATATCCATAGTAGCTGTAATATTGTATAGTACAGACCTTGCACCTTCAAGAGACACATCCTCAAGTAAAGGACTCATAATAGCGCGTTGCGCAGCCTCCCTAGCACGATTTTCACCTGTAGCAATGCCTGTTCCCATAAGCGCAAGACCAGATTCTGTCATAATAGTTGTTAAATCTGCAAAGTCGACATTAATCATGCCTTCTACCATAATAACGTCAGAAATACCCTTTACAGCATTATAGAGCACATCATTGGCTTTTTTAAGCATTTCAGTAAAAGGAGCCTTTTTAGGGGCAAAAGCAAGCAGACGATCATTGGGGATAGTAATTAAGCAATCCACATGCTGGCGAAACTCTTGCAAACCTGCCTCAGCAGCAGCACGGCGCTTTGGACCCTCAAAACCAAATGGTTTTGTTACAACACCAACAGTAAGAGCACCCATTTCTTTAGCAGCTTGGGCAATAATTGGTGCAGCACCAGTGCCTGTACCACCACCCATACCAGCGGTTACAAAGACCATATCAGTATCTTCAAGAGCATCACGAATAGCAGCAACACTTTCAAGAGCTGCATCCTTTCCCACTTGTGGATTAGCCCCAGCACCAAGACCTCGTGTTAATTGCTCACCTAGCTGAATTTTATGCTGTACTGGACTTTTGTTCAAAGCTTGCATATCAGTATTAGCACAGACAAAACTAACTCCGCGTAATCCAGAATCAATCATATATTGCACAGCATTACCACCGCCACCACCAACACCAACAACTTTAATTTTCGCATTACTAGTTAACGAGCGTTCAAAGTCAAAAAGTTCCATTAGCCTCTCCTTTATGCTTTTGATTTAAGAAATATCCTTAAACCATTTCTTCATGCGCGCGAGCACATTATTAAACATTGTTGTTTCATGGCTAGTAAAGTTCTTTTGCCCTTGGTTCTCCTTCTCAGCACCATAGCGCAATAAACCTACAGCCGTAGCAAATTTTGGGCTATTTACCACATCCTTTAGCCCACCCACATGACGTGGATAACCAACTCTAGTTGGTAGATTAAAAATTTGCTCTCCAAGCTCTTGACATCCCTCAATAAGAGCTGTTCCACCAGTGAGCACAACACCTGCTCCAATCATATTTTTAAAGCCTGATCGAATTAGGGTTTGGTCCACTAGATATAAAATTTCTTCCATACGCGGTTCACATATTTCTGCCAGAACTTGACGTGAAAGCCGTCTAGCATCGCGTCCACCAACACTTGGAACTTCAATATACTCATCATGGCGCACCATTTCTTTTAAGGCACAACCATATTTAATTTTAATTTTTTCTGCTGCAGCCATGGGGGTGCGCAAACCAAAAGCTATGTCGTTGGTGAGATTTTGACCACCAAGGGCTAAAACTGCCGTGTGCTTAATGGCATCATTGGCAAATATAGCAATGTCTGTTGTTCCACCACCAAGGTCAACTAAGGCAACGCCAATTTCCCTTTCTTCCTCAGTGAGCACAGCTTTGGCTGAAACCAATGACTCAAGGGCAATATCAGCAACCTCTAGGCTGCTACGATGGCAAGAGCGCACAATATTTTGTGCAGATGAAACCGCACCTGTCACAATATGCACCTTAACCTCGAGCCTTACTCCAGCCATGCCAAGCGGATCTGCTATGCCATGTTGATCATCCACAATATATTCTTGAGGCAAAATATGTATAACTTCGCGATCTGCAGGTATGGCAACAGCACGAGCTGCATCAAGAGCTCGCTCAATGTCACGTTGGGCAACTTCACCACCCTTAACAGCTATAACACCATGACTGTTAATACCCATAATATGGCTACCGGCAATACCCACATAAACTGCTCTAATTTCACAACCAGCCATAAGCTCAGCTTCATCAAGGGCTTTTCTTACTGAGTGTACTGTTTGCTCAATATTAACCACAACCCCTTTGCGCAAACCAGTAGAAACACTGGTTCCAATGCCAACAATATCAATAATGCCATCTTCTGTGAGCTCACCAACAACAGCACAAATCTTGGTCGTACCAATATCTAAACCTACTATAAGCTCGGACTTACCCATATCAACTCCAAAAGATACTATTGCACCATTGTTAGGTGTTTGTAATTACCCAAACATTTCCATCAGTGGCACGAACTTCGCGCACACTTGATAACTCATTACGCCTTGCCAAATCACCAAGAGCTAATGACAAACGCTTCAAATTATTTCTCCAACTTTCAACACCCAAGCAAAGCCTAATTTCTCTATCATCAAGATAAAGCTCTATGCCTTTATCATTGCTAACCTTAAAAGCAGAAATGGCACCATATTCAATGGGCAATTTACCTGATTTTAAATCTTGCAAATAACTAGCAAGATGTACAATATGCGCCTCTGCACCATGCTCTACTTCAAGTGTGGGTAAAGCTATAAAATTGCCTGTTTCAACTTGGGCTATTATTTTACCATGCTCATCAGCATAAAAAAGCACACCATCTTTTTTAACCCAAAATGAAGGCATTCTTTCACTAAGAGTTATGACAAAACGATTAGGTAAAATACGTTTCACAGAAACACTTTCAACCCATGGAGTTTTAAGCAATGCTTGCTCAACCTTTGCTATACTAATGTTTAGCGCATTATCGCCTTCATGCACCCCAGCAAAATCTTTTACCATTTGGCTAGACAAACGCACATTTCCAAGAATATCTACTTGACTGGTGACAAAATATTCACTCACGGTAGCTTGTTTATAGACCCAAAGTGTGCCTGCTCCAATGCCAAACACTACCATAAGCCCCATACAAAGGCATAAAAAAACAGCACCTAATGTGCGTAGCGAAGTAAAACGCGGCATAACTGGCAATGAAACATTACGTTTTTTGGGAGCAGCAGCTTTATACACATTGCGTGAGGTACGTTTAGGCGTAGGCTTTGGCGCTGATTTGCGAACATTTCGAGCTTTAATTATGGACATATGATTTTTACCTCTGGTGTAAGCATCAACCCAAACCTATCTTGCACAGCTTGCCTTGCTTCTTCAATAAGATCAAAGGCTGCATTAGCACTTCCATTACCTTCATTAATTAAAAAGTTGGCATGCATTGATGAAAACTGCATTCCACCCTTACTTTTTCCTTTAAATCCACACTTTTCTAATAGCATTCCGGCTGATTTTTCCGGAGTAGGATTTTTGAATAAGCATCCAGCACTCCATGCTTTTACCGGTTGTGTAGACTTTTTCTTAAAAAAGTTTAGAAACATTTTTTCTTTGATGACATTAATTTTTGCGTGAGTCAATAGAAAAGTTGCACTAATTACAAAATACCACGTATTAATTTTTCTTATAGAAAAGCTTCGATAAGCATAGTGAATGTCCTTTGCCTCTATATGCGCTATTCCTGTTTGTGGGGAATATATCAGTAGCGAATGCAAGTGTTCACATATTTGCGAACCATAAGAACCAGCGTTCATTGCAATTGCCCCCCCAACACTACCAGGAATTCCACATAAACCTTCTAATCCTTGCAGTCCTAAGCTTGCACATCTTCCAATTAATCTTGGTAAACGCACATTAGATCCAACCCTAACTAATGACTTTACACTGTCTTGTTCTATAATTTCTATTTGCTGATTGAACTTTGTTCTCAAAAGAACCAGTGGTAAATCTTCATCACTTGCTAAAAGGTTGCTTCCTGCACCTAATACAAATGCATCACCACCAAATTTTTTTAATTCATTTGTCAATTCATCTTCATTAAAATCATCCATAATATTTATTTCTGCTATGGCTTTTCCACCAAGTCGCAAAGTTGTTCTCTCTGATAGTCTTGGTTCTTGAACTATTTGCAGCATAAATATTACCTTATAAATCTCATTAAACAATTTTTTTAAATAAAAATTATGTCGTACTTTATATTTTTTTATAGCTTTTCCAATTTAAATATAAAACAAATTCATTTTTATATTTATTCATTCAAAAAGCGTGGGCCAATACGAGTTATAGTTCCTGCACCCAGCGTTAAAAACACATCACCAGGGCGTAAATATTTTTTAGCTTCGGTAAGCATCACATCAAAATCTTGGCAAAAAGTTACATCCACCGCCGAAACTTGTTTAATGCCTTGGGCTAAACTTAAACCACTAACGCCAGGAATAGGACTTTCTGAGGCAGCGTATATTTCACTAAGCAATAGTTTATCTACATTATCAAAGGCTTTGCAAAAATCACCAAAAAATGCTTCAGTGCGGCTAAACCTATGTGGCTGAAATGCAACCATTAAACGCTTGTCAGGATAAACTTGCTTTGCAGTTGCAATGGTTGCGGCAATTTCCACTGGATGATGCCCATAATCATCAACGACAATAACACCGTCTTTTTCGCCCTTATGTTCAAAGCGTCGCCCTACACCATCAAAGTTTGCAAGACCTTGTCGGCAATGCTCAGGGCTAATATCCACCTCAAGAGCAACGCCAATGGCTGCAAGTGCATTTAATATATTATGCTCACCAGGTTGCTTTAATTCCATAATACCAAGGCTTTTACCATGCAAAAAAACTTCAAAGCGACTTGTTTTAGCAACTTCTAAAATTTCAGCGCGCAGGGCATTTTCTTCACCAAAACCATATGTCAAAACAGTCCTTTTAATATGCGGTAAAAGACGGCGTACACCTTTATCATCACCACAGACAATGTTGCAGCCATAGAATGGAACTTTGTTCATAAAATCCTTAAATGCTTTATCAACTTCGTCGATACCTTCATAAAAATCAACATGGTCTAAATCTACATTAGTAACTACATTAACTATGGGAAATAAGCATAAAAATGACCCGTCAGATTCATCTGCTTCTGCAATTAAATAATTACCGGCACCAAGACGAGCATTAGCACCATAAGCATTTAGTAAACCACCTATAATAACCGTCGGATCTTTGGAAGCTGCATCAAAAATTGCAGCCGTTAATGAAGTAGTTGTGGTTTTACCATGAGTGCCTGCTATGGCAATGCCTTGGCGCAAGCGCATTAGTTCTGCAAGCATTTCTGCACGAGGAATAATAGGTATAGACTTAGCCTTAGCAGCCAAAACCTCAGGATTATCTTCCTTAATGGCGGTGGACTTTACAAGAACTTGCACCTCACCCACATTACTAGCATTATGACCTATAAAAATTTCCGCACCAAGATTGCGTAAGCGCTTTACTGTGGCAGATTCATCTGCATCTGATCCGCGAACTTTATAGCCCAAATTTAACAAAACTTCAGCAATACCACTCATGCCAGAGCCACCTATGCCCACCATATGAATAGTGCGAATTTTTGAATGCATTTTTACCTACCTTTGGTCACTTTATTATAAAATTTAACACTTAAAAATTATTCATTATATTTTGCACAATATTTTTTGCAGCATTACCCATGTTAACCTTGGTGGCAGCATGAGCCATATTTTGCAAAGATTGCTTATCTTGTAATAATTCCATAACATTTTTCATAACATTTTGAGAAACAATATTTTTTTCTGCATATAACTTTGCAGCACCATTGTTGACCAAAAGCTTTGCATTGTGAGTTTGATGGTCATGAGTTGCATATGGAAATGGTATAAGAACTGCACCACGCCCGACTGCTGCAAGTTCTGCAACCGTTGATGCACCAGACCTACAAAGAACTAAATCAGCCCAGTCATATGCCTTTGCCATATCATCTATGAAAGCTGAAAGCATGTCAGTTGGCTGCTTGCCCTCTACATAAGCTTTATGCACTCGTTCAAAATCACGCTCTCCACTTTGATGGCGCACAGTAATATTAGCGTCATTGCAAAGATCAAAATTTTCAATAATCATATTATTTAATGCTTTTGCACCTTGCGAGCCACCAACTACCAATAAGCGTTTGCCAGAAAAATCATGGTTATTGTTTGCTATATTAGCCATCACTGCACGCACAGGGTTACCAGTCACAATGCATTTTTTAAGATCAAAACCTTGAGTATTAGGTAGGGATAAAAATATTTTTCTTGCTCTAAAACCTTGTACTTTATTGCTAACACCAGCAATGGCATTTTGTTCATGTATAGCAGTATTAATACCTAAAATTTGGGCTGATATAATTGGCGCAAACGCAGCATAACCTCCAAAACCAAGCACTAAGTCTGGCTTAAAGTTACGCAAAATTTTTATAGCCATAGCTATGGATTTAAGCATGTTAAAGCCTGCACCAATGGCTTGTGTACCACGACCAATAAAGCCTCGCACAGGCAAACCTATAAACTCTAAGCCAGCCTTGGTCACAAGGTCTTTTTCAGGTCCATAGTTAGAACCTATAAAGAGCACGCGCATATCTTGCAAAAGTAATAATTCTTCTGCCACGGCTAAGGCTGGGAAAACATGCCCCCCAGTTCCACCTGTTGTTAATATGACGCGCTTTACCATTTTAGCCTACTTGTTAACTACTTGTGGGTTAGTTGATTGTTTTGCCGTGCGTGAATAATTTAGCAGTAAGCCAATGCAAAGTAAGGTTGCCAAAAGACTACTGCCACCATAACTCAACAAAGGCATAGGAATTCCCTTAGGAGGTGCTAACCCCATAACCACTGCTAAATTCATGCTAGCACCCATGGCTATGATTAAAGTTAAACCAAAAGAAGCATAACGATCACGTAATTCTTTTTGCCCCACAATAATTTTATAACAACGCCAAAAAAATAAACCAAAAAGCGTCATCACAAAACTTATGCCCAAAAAGCCCAGCTCCTCACCTAAAACAGAAATTATAAAGTCATTATGTGCTTCTGGCAGGTAGAACATTTTTTGCTTACTTGAACCAACACCCACACCAAAAAATCCACCAGAACCCAAAGCATATAACGATTGTACTAATTGATAGCCACTATCTTGAGCATCCTTGAATGGATCAACAAAGGCCGTTAAGCGGCGCAAACGATATGGCGAAGAAATGGCAAGTGCCACTGCACCCGCAACTGCCATACCTACAGCTATGAAAAGATAAATAAAACGAGTTCCGCCAGCCACACACATAAAAAACAAAATAGCTGTTAATATTACTGCACTTCCAAAATCAGGTTGCATAAGTAAAAGAATACAAAATGCACCAGTTACAGCAAAAGGTGGAATAACTCCACGACTAAAGGTTTTGATAAGATTTTGCTTAGCACTCATAAAATAAGCCAAGTACATAACAAGTGCTATTTTTACAAATTCCATGGGTTGCAATGAAAATGGTCCAATGGGAATCCAACGTTGCGCACCATTAATAGTTGGAGCCAAGGGTGTTGCAGTTAAGATTAATAAGAAAAAACACGTAAATAATGCTGGATATTGCAACTTATGCAGCCACTGCCTTGGCATTAAGGCAGCAGCCCACAAGGATAAACCCCCAAGGGCCACAAACAATACTTGACGCTTAAAAAAATAATATTTATCACCATTTAAACGTTCTGCCACAACTCCACTGGCGCTAAGCACCATAATAAGCCCAAGACCAAGCAAAATCACAACTATGGTAAAAAGCCACCAATCAAAAGATGGCGCTGCGTTAATTTTTTGCTGAGCAGTAATAGTTGTTTCCGTTTTTTGCGACTTAGCATTGCCACGCAATTCTTGCTTTAAAGCCTGCATATATTCTAAAATATTACTCATGATAATGCTCCCACTATGCGCTTAAAATCATCACCTCTAGCCATGTAGTTGGCATATAAATCAAATGATGCCGTGGCTGGAGCCATAAGTACCACATCTTGAGGTTCTGCCTTAACTTTTGCAATGGCAATGGCTTCATCTAGTTTAGCAGACCAAGTCATGGGTATTATATCTTGCCAAGCTTGTTCGAAATAATTTCTGCTTGCGCCAAACAAAGCTACATGTTTGACTTTTTGTTTTATTAAGTCGCGCAGACCTTGCAAATCCCCACCTTTAAACTTGCCTCCGCATAGTAAAATAATGGGCTTATCAAAGGCTTCTAGGGCAACTTTTAGAGATGAAGTTGTTGTGCATTTTGAATCATTTATATATAATACACCGTCAAACTCACGCACACTTTCTAGGCGATGCACAAGTGGAGCAAAACTAGCCACAGCAGCAGCGGCACTAGCAGGACTGACCCCAAGCTCCTTACATGCAAGCCATGCAGCTTGTATATTTTCTTGATTATGCGCACCCACTAAGCGGCTTTTGGCAAAAATTTCTGCTTTTTGTTTAACTTGGTCAAACCATATAATTTTTGATTTTATATTATATTGTGTAGCAATACTTTTTAATGAGCTATGCACTATGGCTATGTCATTTTCTTTTTGCAGCTCGAACATACTTAGTTTTGCACTTATATATTCTTGCATATCCTTGTGATAATCTAAATGATTTTCAGTGATATTTAATAATACTGCCACATGCGGAGCAAAGCTTGTGCAAGTTTGTAATTGAAAGCTAGAAACCTCTAAAACCAAGACATCAACTTTTTGTTGCTCAAGAACATACTCTGACAATGGAGTGCCTATATTTCCACCCAAAAACACTGATAAACCTTGTGCTTCAAGCATAGCAGCAGCAAGTGATGCCGTTGTGGTTTTGCCGCTAGTTCCGGTTATGGCAAGGCAATGTTCCCCTTGCAAGCATCTCCAAGCTAGTTCCATTTCTGCTAAAACTTCTGGCGTATTTTGCAATGGTAGCAATGGCAAAATACCACTAATAGCAATGCCAGGGCTTGGAATAATATAATCTACATCAGCAAAATGACTTGCATCATGCTCCCCAAAAATAAATCTTACTCCATAACTTTCTAATTCATTTCGTATATTTGACTTAATATTCTTTTCTTCTTTTTCAAGTAAGCAAACTTGCACTTTTAATGCTAAAAGCAAACGCACAGCCGCTATACCAGAACGTCCAGCACCTATTACCACTGCCCTAGTCCCACTCTTTATAGGCTTGGCATTTATTTTTTTTGATTGTTCTAGCATTGTAACCTCGTGGACCTTACCTTAACTTTAGCGTGGAAAGAGCTAATAAGCCTAATAGTATTGAAGTAATCCAGAAACGAATAATAATTTTAGATTCCGGTACACCTTTTAATTCAAAGTGATGATGTAATGGTGCCATGCGAAAAATTCTTTTACCGCCGCTCCATTTGAAATATCCCACCTGCAAAATGACTGATAATGTTTCAGCCACAAACATACCGCCCACCACAGCAAGAATTAGCTCTTGCTTGCAAAGCACAGCAAGAAAACCTAAAACACCGCCAAGACTTAATGAACCCACATCACCCATAAAAACTTGCGCCGGATAGGCGTTATACCATAAAAAACCTAAACCTGCGCCCACAAGAGCCGCACAAAACACCGTAACTTCGCCCACTCCAGCAATGTATGGGACAATCAGATATTGCGAAAAGCGTACATGACCTGTCACATATATAAAAACTGCAAGCACAACACCTGCAACAATGGTTGGACCAATGGCAAGACCATCTAAACCATCAGTTAGGTTTACAGCATTGGAAGCTCCAACCATAACTACAATGGCAAATGGTATATAAAGCCAGCCAAGATCTGGAGCTATGTCTTTGAATATGGGAATAGCCAAGGTTGTATTAAAAGCAGGCTGATTAACAAGAACCATAACTGCTGTACCAGCCACAATAATTTGCCCTATAATCTTAATCTTAGCATCAATGCCATGATTTTTTTTGCCACGAATTTTTACCATATCATCGATAAAACCTATTAAACCAAACCCCACAAAAACATAGACAGTTAACCACAAATAAATATTGCTCAAATCTCCCCATAAAAATACACTAACCAATAGGCTAAACATGATCAGCAAGCCACCCATAGTGGGAGTTCCGGCTTTTGCACTATGCGCTGTGACATCTTCATGAATATATTGACCAAACTTAAGCTTACGCAACCATCTGATGAATATGGGACCAATGGTAATAGATATAAGCAAAGCCGTAATCATAGCCCATGCAGATCGAAAGGTAATATATCTAAAAACATTTAATACACTAAATTCATTAGCATATGGTACAAGGACATTATATAGCATTTTGGCCTCGCAAATTGCTGTCTAAAGTTTTAATTTGTTCTAAAATAACCTGTAGTAAATGCTCTAAGGCATTACTGCGTGAGCCTTTGATAAGCACAGATCCAGCCTGCAATTTGGCTGCTTGCCAATGTGTTGCAAAATCTTTAGTGTCACTAACAGGTATGAATTTTCCTTCATAATTTTTATAATTTAAACCATTGAGCACATCTTGGGCGTAAGGACCTTTCCAAAAAATATGACTTATGGGCATGCAAGCTAAATTTTGGCCTAGTTTTTCATGTTCAGTGTTAGCTAAATCACCTAACTCACCCATAGCCCCCAACACAGCATAGCATGGACCTTTTCCGGCTTGCTCCACCAAGGCCTCAATCATGCGCGTCATGGATAAGACATTGGCATTATAGCAATCATCAATAATGCACCAAGGACCAAGCTTTTGCACATTAAAACGTTGCTTTGGTAAATGCATAGTTGTCATGCCTTGCATTATATCCTTGCTTGTAAAACCAAGCTTATGCATTATGGCAAATAAGGCAGCCACATTTTCAGCACCATAATTACCACAAAATGGAGTTAAAAACTCCATAGTTTCAGCAGCATATGTTACAGAATATTTACCTTGTATTTGCTCAGCACTGCTATTTTCAAGCCCCATGTAGTGCGCTTTATATGCTGCTAAGCTTGCAAATTCACTCTTAGCATCAGCTGAAAAAAAACAAATGTCAGCGCACAATTTTTTTGCTTCATGAACCATGGGTGAGTAATCCGAACACACAAAGGCTTGGGTATAGTTCGTTTTTTTGTTGATATATTTTAATAATTGAGCCTTGTGCCATGCCACACCCTTAACGCCTAAGCCTTCTGTATGTCCCAAACCGGCATTAATAATTAAAGCAAAATCTGGGGCAAGAATTACTCCTAGTTCATCCATATCTTGTGGCTGGCTAATGCCAGCTTCCATTACCCAATAGTCTTCATCTCCATTAGTAGCTAGCATAGATAATGGTAAACCAATTTGATTATTATAATTTAAAATACTGCTGGCTACTTTTTTACCTGCGTGTTTAAGCAAATGCGCTAAACATTCTTTAAGTGTTGTCTTTCCGGCACTACCTGTGATGGCAATAAGCTTACCCTTAAATTGCTTGCGCCAAGCATGAGCAATTTGACCAAGTGCTTTGACTGTATCTTCAACCACTAATTGCGGTACATTAATATGGTCCAAGCTGCGCGAAACCAATAAAGCAACGGCACCTTTTTTAACTGCTTGCTCTGCAAAGTCATGTCCATCTAATCGTTTACCCATAATACACACAAAAAGACTTTGAGCTGTTACGTCATTGGTATCACGACAAACAGCAAGTATTTCTTGCGACACATCTTGACTGACATTAGCTTGCACACCCAAGATGTCTTGTATTTGCTCAAGGCTTAAACGCACTAGACAAGCTCCTGCACTGTTTTTTGATCACTATAAGGAAATTTAACACCCTTGATAATTTGATAATCTTCATGCCCTTTACCGGCTATGAGAACAGCTGTTTTATTTATATCACTTGTTTTTAGAAGATCTAATGCTATCTTGGTAGCAGTTTTGCGATCAGCTTCTACTATAACCTCTAAATCTTGGTTAACTTTTAAACCCGGCAAGACATCATTAATAATATCTTGAGGTTCTTCAAAACGTGGATTATCTGAAGTTAGCACTGCAATATCAGTATGCTTTGCTACCGCTTTCCCCATGAGGGGGCGTTTGCTTCTATCTCTATTTCCACCGCAACCAAATACCGTTATTAACTTACTAAAACCAGCACCTCTTAGGGCTAAGAGCACATTTACAAGGGCGTCAGGTGTGTGCGCATAATCAACAAACACATTTAAGTTACTATTATTTTTTACTCTTTCTAAACGCCCACATACACCGTAAAAATCTTCTAAATATTTAAGATCCTCTACTTTGACTCCAAGACCAAGAGCTAAAGTTTGCACTGCTAAAAGGTTAGAAGCGTTAAATGCTCCTACTAGCGGTGAATTTAAAGACCATTTTTTATCTCCCCACTGCATGGCTAAATGCAATCCTAAAGGCGACATAGATATTATTTTTCCTTGCACTAAATTGGTTTGGGCTTTTTCACCTGCTTGCAAACCAAAAACAAAGTTTTGGGTATTAGCTTTGCATAGACCATACAATTTATTACCCCATTCATTATCAATATTTATGGCAAGGGTTTTACTATGCCTTGGTAAATCTATAAAAAGTTTTGCCTTAGCATTAAAATAAGTTTGCATATCAACATGGAAATCAAGATGGTCTTGAGTAAGGTTGCTAAAAATTGCTCCATCAAAATCTATACCACCAACCCTTTCTTGCTCTAAAGCATGAGATGATACTTCCATAATAATTATATCAACATCATCCTTGAGCATGGCACATATAGTACTATGTAATGTCAAACTATCTGGGGTGGTTAATGGTGCTTCTTGTTCATTGCCAGGCCAGCGATAACTCACAGTACCTATAACGCCTACCTTATGTCCAAGTTTTGCAAAAAGATGCTCCAATAAATATGCGCTAGTAGTCTTACCGTTGGTTCCGGTTATGCCAATAATACGTGTATTATTTTTTTTGCATAATTCTTCAGTATTATAATAAATTTTTGCTAATTCCCATAAGGCTTTGCGTGGTTCATCGTGCAAAACTATGGTCACCCCTTGAGCCTTTGCTTCATTAGTAGCATCACAATCTTCTTGGCATACAATAACGCTTGCCCCTGCTTCTACTGCAGCAGGAATATATTTTGCGCCATCGTCATTCACTCCAGCTATTGCCACAAAAATATCACCAGCAACCACTAAGCGTGAATCAATTCTAATTTGCATATCCGTGCTTGCCACAAGTTCCGGTAAACTTTGGATTAAGCTAGAAAATGTCATTACTGATTTTCCGAAAGCCATAGTATATACTCCGTAGTTTGTTGCTCTGGCCATTTTGTACCAGGGGCAGGAATTTGGCGCACAACACGCTGACCATTGCCCTTTAACACAGGAACAATGCCACCGCGCGCAAAAAGCTCTACAGCTGTGCGCACAGTTTTTCCAACTACATTTGGCACTACTGTATTTGATTTACTCATGTGCCCTGGCAAAGTATTATAGGTAACTTGCTTTGATTTTTTGACACTTAAAGCCATGAATTTTTGAGTAGAAAACATGGGGGTTGGATTACTAGAAACTTTGTATTTTCTAGCACCTTGGTTAAGCTGTGCTCCACGCTTAATCAGAAGTTCATTTGTATTATTAGCAAAAACAACATCTGGCAAATCTCCGCCATAAGTCATGGCTAAGCGTGTTACTTGTTGAAATACCGGTGCAGCAATAACCCCACCAAAGGATGTTTTTGTAGGTTCATCAACCATAACCAGCGTTAAATATTTTGGATTATCAACTGGTGCAAAACCTACAAATGATGCCATACGTCCATCACCATAAGAGCCAGTTCTTTTATCAGCCTTTTGGGCTGTACCTGTTTTACCACCAACTTCAATACCTTCAATGCGAGCTCTTTTGCCACTTCCATCTTCTTGCACCACGTCACGCATCATACTCATCACTTCTTTACTAACTTTTTCGCTAAATATACGCTTTGGCTTGGCTATTGGTTGAATTTTTTTATCTAAAACTAGACGTAGTGGCTTATAAATCCCACCATTAATTAAAGTTAAATAAGCTTGAGTCATTTGCAGTGCAGTTGTTGAAAAACCTTGCCCAAATGATGCACTAAGTACATCAACACCCTTCCAATTTTTGGGGTTGCGCAAAATACCCTTACTTTCAGGCACAGGTAAAATAGTACGAGATCCAAAACCAAGATTTGTTAAATAACGATGATATACAGGTGCTCCCAATTTTTTTCCAATTTTGGCAACACCTATATTACTTGAATAACGTACAATTTGACTAACAGGTAAGTCATCATGAAAGCTAGTATCGCGAATGCTAATACCCATGGTGTCCCACCTACCGCCTTCGCAATCAAAAATACTATCCTTAGTAACAACATTTTCTTGTAGAGCGGCTGCCACCAAGAATGGTTTTACCGTTGAACCTGGCTCTAAAGAGTCAAAAGCTAAACGATTTCTATATTGACTGGGGGCAAAATTACTATAGGCATTGGGGTTGAAAAAAGGATATTGCGCCCAAGCCAATATTTGCCCTGAACTTACATCAACTACCAAAACTCCACCCCACGCCGCACCATATTCATCAACAGCTTTTGCCACAGCTTCTTCGGCAAAAAACTGAATTTGCGTATCAATAGTTAGCTGCAAATCTCGACCAGCTGGCTCTACACCTTCTGAATGTAAGAAAAATCTACGTCCTCTCGCATCGCGCTGCACCAATTGCCTTGTGGAAACGCTGGCTAAATGCTTATCAAATGAACGCTCAAGCCCTTCAAGCCCTTGATCATCAACACCAACAAAACCCAAGAGTTGACCAGCCATATGTTTAAATGGATAAACACGCTCATATTCTTTTGATAGCCCAATACCACTAAGCTTAGCTTCACGAACAGCTTGTGCTGTAAAGTCATTTACTTTGCGTGCAATCCAAGTAAATTTTCTTGAATCATTAGAAAGTTGATTATAAATTTTTTGAGCTGGCAAACCTAAAATGGCTGCGAGCGTGGTAGCAGTGCTTGTAATATCTTCTACTTCTGCTGGGCGCGCAAAAACAGAGAGGCTTTCTACTGAACGTGCCAAAATTTGCCCGTGACGGTCTAAAATTTTTCCACGCTTGCCTGTTACCAATACAGAAGTAATATGTTGATTTTTGGCTTGATCTGCCAGATGCGAACCTTCAATAATCTGCCAATACCACGCACGACCCCAAAGCGCTACCCAAAATAAAGCAAAGCCAACCACAACTACATTAATTCGCACAATACCCCAATTTACCTTGGAAAGTTTTGCACGTAAGCTATTGCTTGCAGGATTTTTTTTTGCACCAATTTTTAACTTATTGGCATGCGCAATAGGTTGTTTATCGCGTTTATTGCGAATCTTTCTTTTAAAAATTGCCATAGTCCTCTCCAAAACTACACAGCAGTTTTAATTATGTAAGATTACAAATTACTTACTTATATCATCACGCCAGCGCACTTGCCCCATTTCAGGCTGATGTAGGCCAAGCATTTCTGCTCTACGTCCCAATTCAAAGGGTGAAAGCAAATACTCTCGCTCCACCTCAAGCTTGGCCATATGCGCTTTTTTTTCCTTAATATCTATCTGTAATGAATTAATAAAATAACTTGTATCCATCCGTTCAATATTAACCCATACCAAAACCAAACTCATAAACATGGCAGACAAAGTTCCAAGAACTAAACATAAAATCCATCCACTACTGCCACGCTCCATCATATTGCCACCTCATAAATTTTCTCAACTGCGCGCAATTTTGCGCTACTTGCCCTTGGATTTTCTCTAAGCTCATCTTCAGTGGCAGTAATGGGTTTTTTGTATAAAATTTGCACTTCGGGCTTATGCCCACACTTACAACGCATAATATGCTTTGGACAACGACACCCTGTAGCCCAATAACGCATAGCTTGCTTAACCATTCGGTCTTCAAGTGAGTGGAAACAAATAACTGCTAAACGTCCGCCTATTTTTAGCCTGCGCAAAATCAAATTTAAAAAACGCTCAAGCTCCCCTAGCTCATCATTAACAACCATGCGTAATGCTTGAAAGGTGCGCGTTGCAGGGTGATTTCTAGCTTTTGCTCTCCAAGCTTTGGGGTAGGCATTATACACAATCTGTTCTAGTTGAGCTGTGCTATTAATACTTTTCTTTTGACGCGCATCCACAATGGCTCTTGCGATGCGCCCAGCTTGAGGATCTTCTCCAAACTTTTGAATTATTTCTTTTAATACTTCAAAGCGTTCTCTATTAACAATATCAGCAGCAGTGCGAATATTTATGTCATGCATTTGCGTGTCCATACGCATATCTAACGGACCATCACTATTAAAGCTAAAACCTCGCTCGGCTGAATCTAAATGCAATGATGAAACGCCAATGTCTATTA
The DNA here is from genome assembly GCA_964370675.1 of uncultured Desulfovibrionaceae bacterium. GTDB lineage: Bacteria > Desulfobacterota > Desulfovibrionia > Desulfovibrionales > Desulfovibrionaceae > CAYJAD01. The sequence goes on along the minus strand of CAYJKC010000010.1, from coordinate 10,424 downwards.
AAGCTCCGTCTAGTTTATCCCAGCCAAGCTCATCCAAGGCAGCTTCAAACTTACTATAATGGGTATGAAAAAAATGAACACAGGCACCAGCATCAATTGTTGATTGCAATCGTTGTTTGGCAAGATTAAGAGCGTCACCGTCACGATCTAAAGCGCATAATTCTATACCTTCTGCTGCTTGTAAAATAGAAGAACTATGCCCACCAAGACCCAAGGTTCCATCAAGATAGCGTCCACCTGCTTTTGGGCATAAGGCTATAAGGGTTTGCTCAAGCAAAACGGGAATATGCACAGCATTTTCTTGTGAATTTCCCATAATTATAACACCCTTAATCCTTAAATTTTTGCGCTGCACGCATTAAGGAACAAAATAAAACCATTAAAACAATACTTAAAACCAATGATAACTATAATGAAACATCTATATTATTGGCACTTAATGCATCTGACACATCGTTAAGCTCAATACCTTCAAAGGTGGCTTGATCCCAAATTTCAAACTTATTATCTAAACCCACAAGTAAAACATCTTTAATCAACCCAGCCTCACGCATGAGCGATTGTGGTATTCTAACGCGCCCTTGCCCATCTGGAACAAGCTCCTCTGCAAGTCCGCGCACCTTACTAATAAAACGTCCTAATGCTAATGGTGGATTTTTTACCTTGGCAAGCTCCTTCTTGGTAAGCTGCCAAGCTTCTGGACTATAAGCCACAAGGCGACCATAGAAACCAGTAAGCACAAAGCTACCTGTAGGAGATATAGCACTTAGAGCTTCTCTATAATCCACAGGAAGCATGAGGCGCCCTTTGGCGTCTAAACTTCTATAATGGCTTTTTTCAAATTCAGACATATTTTACCACCTAATACCACTTCATCCCACTTTTTCCCACTTTGACTTAGTTCCAAGACACTGTCAATAGTTATGAATAAAAAAAGTTGAATATTCTAAAAGTTTTTTTGCATTTATATTTATATAACTAGCTATAATAATTTTAGTCTAAAAAAATCATTTTACATACACAGTGTTTCAATGATAAATTATTTTATGACGCGAAGATTTATTACGCCTTAATAGCAATGCAATAAAAATAAAAATGATTAGAAAATGATTTTTGTGGGCAATAGCAGGCTATAAAAACATATAATACCTTATTATACTAAACATTAATTTGATAAGAACAAAAACTATCACCAATCATTTGGCAAAAAAATGCTTGATTTTAGGGCTATTCAACAAAAGTTTTTTAGTGTATTGACAAGATGTTATTGGTGATATTAAAAAACAAACCACTAAAATAAAATCTACGCAAACTGAAATTTTTAACTTAACAATGTGGGAAAATCATGAAAACAAAAATAATTGCCACCATAGGACCTGCCTCTAATACCAAGGAAAAAATTAGTGCTCTTGCCGTTGCTGGTGTGCGTGTTTTTCGCCTTAACTTTTCACATGGTGATGCTTCAATGTTTGTGGATATTATTCGCCACATACGTGAAACAGAACAAGAAATTAACGTACCATTAACTATTATGCAGGATCTTTCTGGACCTAAGATACGCCTTGGAAACCTTAAAGATGATAAAAAAATAAATGTCACTAAAGGCATGCAGCTACTCCTTGGACCAAAAGCACAAGAAAGTGACGAAATGCCTTATCTGCCATTTGACCATTCAGTTATACTTGAAAGTCTGGTTACTAATGATCGCTTAGTTCTTGCTGATGGTGGTTTGCAGTTTAATGTTGTAGAAAAACGCGCAGACGGTCTTGTGGTACTTGAAGCACATAATACTGGCATAGTAACCTCACGCAAGGGTCTTGCCCTACCAGGTAAAGCAACTAGGGTTGCGGCTTTAACAGAAAAAGACCGCAAAGACCTTGCTCAAGGGCTTATCCTTGGCATAGATGCCGTGGCTATTTCTTATGTGCAAACACCAGAAGATGTAATTGATGTAAAAAATATCTTACTTGCCGCAGGCAAAAGCTTACCAGTAATTGTAAAGCTTGAGCGTCAAGGTGCAGTAGACCGCCTTGATGAAATATTGCGTGAAGCCGATGTAGTTATGGTAGCTCGTGGCGACCTTGGTGTAGAGTGCCCTCTCCCCATGCTACCAGGCATACAAAAGCGCATTATTAAAGCCTGTAACAAAGCATCAAAACCTGTTATTGTGGCAACGCAAATGCTACTTTCCATGGTGTCAAGCCCAGTACCCACTCGCGCTGAAACCACTGACGTTGCCAACGCAGTTTTAGATGGGGCTGATTGCGTTATGCTTTCTGAAGAAACTGCCATGGGTAACTTCCCCGTTGACACTGTATCATATATGCGTGAAATTACAAAGCAAGCAGAGGCAATATTGATGGAGCGCCACGAACTAAAAGAACCAGAGGCAGATAAGGGCATTAATGAATTTTTGGCTTATTCATCTTGCCTTTTGGCAGAAAAATCTCAAGCTGTGGCCATTGTTTCACATAGTATGAGTGGAGCATCTGCAAGACAAATTTCATCTTGCCGTCCACCGCAACAAATATATGGATTAACACCAGAACCGGAATCATTAAGAGCACTTAACTTTTCTTGGGGTGTAACACCAGTGTTTATCAATGACCCCGCAGGATTAGAAAGCCACACTGAACGTGCTGAACAGTTTATTATGAAAAATCCTACATTTAACCCTGATGAACGTGTTATTATCACCGCTGGGCAACCCCAAAAAGGCGGTCGCTCCAGAGGTACAAACCTTGTAAAAGTATACTGGAAGTAATTATGGCTAAAAAGGTTAAAGATGTTCCAGGTAATATTAATGAACAATATTACCAGATTAGCTGTGAGATACTAGGATCTTTTCCAAAATATCGTCTACCACTTGATTTATTCTTCTTTAAAGAAGAAATATTGCTACTTGTGCCATACAGTCGCAAAGATCAACGTCTCACCAACGATCAAGTTGAAGAAATAAAACAGCTTTGCGCTGCGGGACTCTTATTTGTTGCTCGTTCAGACCACCATATATATTCTGAACATATAGTAAAACAACTTGACCTTGTGCTACAAGATGCCAATTTAAAAGATGCTGAAATTGCAGACATTTGCATGCGAGCACTCATTATGAATCTGAGTGAGTTTAGCCAAAATCCAGTAAAGATTATGTTTGAACCGCTCTACAAAGCTTTAATGGTGGTGACCGAATGGCTTTGGCATGATAGACATAGAATAAAATATTTTATGCGTCGCCTATATTTGCCTTATAACCAACCACACCATGCGGTTAACTGCATGAGCCTTGGGCTATGGCTTTGGCTTGAAACCACATCAAAAGACAATGCTACGCGCCGCTCTTTTGACCGCATGGCTTTAGCCTTACTTTTACACGACATAGGCATGACCAAAATACCCAATTTTATTTATACCAAGGCTAGTAGAGTAAGCAAAGAAGAGCGCGAAAAAATTGTCATGCACCCGTTCCTTGGCTATAAGATGATGCAAAAACTTGATTTAGCCTTTGATGAATTAACTAAATGCATATTAGAGCATCATGAAAGACTAGATGGTTCTGGTTATCCACAAAAAGCTAAGGATATTAGCCCCACAGGACGTTTATGCGCTGCGGTAGACTCGTTTTGTGCCATGATTGGCAACCGACCTTATGCAACACCAAAGGACTTTGAAACTGCCGCAAGAGAGCTTGTTACCAATACAGCACAATTTGACAATAAATATACTTCAAAAATTCTTATGGCTGTTATTTCTAATGAACTTAGCACCATTAACGATTTACCAGATCACCCTTAAACTCAAAGGTTGCAAAAATGAAACTTGATCCTACCAAACACGCTGACTGGGAGCTTGCGGCAGAGGCTGAAAATCATATGCAACCCATTACAAATATTGCGCGAGATATGGGCATTGAGGAGCAAGAGTTCCTGCCATATGGGCATGTTATGGGTAAGATTGACTACAAAAAAACCCTTGAGCGCTTAAAAAACACGCCCAATGGCAAATATATTAACGTAACAGCCATGACTCCAACTCCATTAGGAGAAGGGAAATCTACCACCACCATAGGTCTAACTCAAGGTCTTGGTAAACGAGGCAAAAAAGCTTCTGCCGCCATACGTCAGCCGTCCGGTGGACCAACCATGGGCATTAAGGGCTCCGCAGCAGGCGGTGGTCTTTCACAATGTGTTCCATTGACACAATATTCTCTTGGATTTACCGGAGATATCAACTCCCTAATGAATGCGCACAACCTTGCCATGACAGCACTTACCGCGCGCATGCAACATGAGCGCAATTATGATGATGCAACATTAGAGCGACTATCCGGTATGCCGCGCTTAAACATTGATCCCACAAGGGTTTCAATGGGTTGGGTCATGGATTTTTGTTGCCAAGCTTTACGCAATATTATTATTGGAGTTGACAATGGCAGCAGCAAGAATGGCTTTATGATGCAATCGCATTTTGATATTGCTGTAGCATCAGAAGTTATGTCTATTTTAGCTATCAGCAAAGACTTAGCCGAATTGCGTAAACGTATGGGTATGATTGTTGTAGCCTATGATCGCTCAGGTAAGCCCATTACTACCAATGATTTAGAAGTGGCAGGTGCCATGACAGCTTGGATTGTTGAAGCCATTAAGCCAAACTTAATCCAAACCATGGAAGGTCAGCCTGTACTTGTGCATGCGGGACCATTTGCTAACATAGCCCTTGGTCAAAGCTCTGTAATTGCAGACTATATCGGTTTAAAATGTAGTGACTTTCATGTGACAGAATCTGGTTTTGGAGCTGATATTGGTTATGAAAAATTTTGGAATATTAAGTGCCGTGCCAGTGGTCTTGTGCCAGATGCCGCTGTTATTGTGGCAACCATTAGAGCTTTAAAAGTACATGGTGGTGCGCCTTCACCAACTCCAGGTCGTCCTCTACCCGAAGAGTATTTCAAAGAAGATGTGGGTGCTGTAGAACGCGGAACTCTTAACTTACTACACCACCTAAAAGTAGTAAAAAAGTCTGGAATACCTGCTGTGGTTTGCTTAAATGCTTTTACCACCGATACTAAAAATGAAGTTACTAGACTACGTGAGATTGTAGAACAAGCTGGAGCAAAGTTTGCTGTGTCTACTCATTGGCAACATGGTGGAGATGGTGCACTTGAGCTTAGTGATGCCGTCATAGAAGCTAGTAACGAACCGAAGAATTTTCAATATCTATATGAAGATAATACAGGTTTTTGTGAGCGTATAGAGCGCATTGCCTGCGAACTTTACGGGGCAGATGGAGTAGAATTTTCGCAAGAAGCACGCACAAAAATGGCTCAATTGCAAGCTCTACCCAATGCCAATGAAATGGGAGTATGCATGGTAAAAACCCAATATTCCATTTCTGATAATCCTGCTGCTAAGGGTGTACCCAAAGGGTGGATGCTCTATATTCGTGATGTATTACACTTTGGCGGAGCAGGTCTTATAGCACCTGTGGCAGGGGATATTATGCTTATGCCAGGTACCGGTTCAGCACCATCATTTCGTAAGATTGATGTAGATGTGGAAACAGGGCGCGTGCTAGGACTATTTTAACCATTAATATGTAAAATATATGTTAGAATTTGTAATATTTGTCAGTGGTGCACTTATCATGGTGCTTGAAATGGTGGGTGCAAGAGTTATGGCTCCACACCTTGGTACATCAGTCATAGTTTGGACAAGCCTTATTGGTGTTGTGCTTGCTTGCCTTGCATGTGGAGCATGGCTTGGGGGACGCTTAGCCGATAAAACTCTATCCAAGACCATACTTGGACGCATTCTAGCAGGTGCTGGTGCAGGTTGTGCTTTTACAGCACTTGGGCATCGCTTTGTGGGCATAGCTGTTACTACTAGCACCGATAATATTTACCTTGCTGCTGTGCTTGCAGCCATTGGTTTATTTGCTTTTCCTGCCATATTATTTGGCATGGTTTCACCCTATATTATTAGGCTACGTTTAGCAGACCTTGCCACCTCCGGTGCAACGGTTGGTCGTCTCTATGCCTTATCTACAACTGGTAGTATTGTAGGTACATTTCTTGGCGGTTTTGTGCTGATTTCATTTTTTTCAAGTACACACATACTCTTGGGCGTTGCTGCTACCATGGTTTTGCTTTCATTCTTAGTTTGGTATCTTGGCGGACCCATTGCTCTTATGCCACGCATATTAATTTTAACAGCCATACCCATGATTGCCATGTTCAATGCAAGCCAAGAGCAAAGCATGATTGAGCAAGGCGCACCACCACCTGTAGAAACACCATATAATAATATTCGCCTCATGTATGGGCAAAGTGAAGGACGAAATGCCTTATATATGGCAACAGATCCAGGCTATGCCCAATCAGGAACATATCTTGATAAACCGTCAGAACTATTATTTTCTTACACAAAATACTATGCTCTTGGCACAGTGCTCTTTCCCCATGCTGAAAAAGTTCTTATGCTTGGGGGAGGCGGATACTCTGTACCCAAGTGGCTTTTAGCAGGTCATGGCGGCTTGAATGGCGAAAAGCTAGAATTAGACGTGGTGGAACTGGACCCTGGTATGACAAAGCTTGCTAAGTCATCTTTTGGTCTGACAGATGATGCACGCATGAATATTTTTCATGAAGATGCAAGGCGCTTTATCAACAACAATACAAAGAAATATGACCTTGTATTTGTAGATGTTTTTAACTCTCATTACTCAGTACCTTTTCATATGGGTACTGTTGAAGCCGTTAAAGCCATGCACAATGCTGTTCATGAGCATGGGGCCGTATTAATGAATATTATCTCTGCCTTTGAAGGTGAAGATAGCTTTATATTTCAAGGTATTTATGCTGCATTAAAGCAATCATTTCCGCATGTATTGATATTTGCCGTAAGCCCCAATACTCCCCTATCTGAGGTGCAAAATTTTATGGTCATGGCTATACCTGATGAAAAATCCAATGTTTTAGAAGTAATACAAAACAAATCAAATACTTTTTCAACCAATATCACCAACATGATCCACGCTAAAATAAATCATGAGCCGACTTTAGACATTGGTCCTTTATATGATGATTTTGCTCCAGTTGAAAAATATGCTCAAGCTTTACTAAAAAAGTAAACTGCAATCACTTTTTAATAAACCAAACCCCAGTACCATCGCATTTATGTAAATCAAAGCGTATCCCGCGTTCTTGTTCAAATTCATGAACGGCTTTGCGACAACCATCCCAATGCCCATAGTCATCAATTTGCACATAAGCTCCTGAAACTAAATTATCATACAGATTTACCAAAATATCTCTAGTGGAAGAATACCAATCTCCATCCATATGTAAGACAGCAATATCACCCATTCGTTCTTTCCAATCTGGTAAAGTATCACAAAAAAAGCCTTTTACAATATGCAACCTATCCTTAGCTCCTAATTGCTCGCAAATAGACATAACAGACGACTCTGGTGCCGCACAAGTGCCAGTACCCCAATTACTTGCTTCTGCCTGCATGCCGGCATGAGTATCATTTTCGTCAGAGGGCGGCATGCCACTATAACTATCACAAGCAAAAAGTTTTCGCCCTGTGCTATCATACTGTTGTAAAACCCAAGCAAGTAAAGCACTTGTACCACCACCGGCAACTCCACACTCCACAAAATTTCCTGCTGGTCCGTTAAGGCAGACATCTTTTGCATGCGCAAAAAGATCTTGCAAGCGTAGTATACCCACCATGGTGTATTGACTAATGCGTGGATATAGGGTTTTAAACTGTGCATCGTCTAGAGTAATTTGCGGTACGCCAATATTTTTTTGGACGATTTGCAAAACATCTTGCGCTCCTTTATTATGTGGGAACCAGCGCAACTCCTCCTTCAATGCCTCTACAGCGTCTACAACACTACCCTTTTGTAAAAATGCCAAGGCTCGTAATTGATCAACACCCTCACAAGGAAGCTGTAATGACTTTGCTGCAGCCGTATAGTTTAAAGTGCCTATATAGTCTTTTTTACTAAAGGCAATATTTGCCATTTTGCGTAATTGTTTAACACCACTTTGCTTTTGTTCAAATGACGCCTGTTGCAAATCTTTTAAGAAGATTGTTAAAACTTCATCCTTCATATTACCTTCTTTATCTCTGTAATATGGATTTATACAAATCCAAGTATTTTTGAGCACCCCTTGTAGGTTCCCACCATTCCAAAGCATGAGCTCGGCATAACCTACGCACAAGAGGGTCATCACGGACACTATCAACCCAAAGCACACCTTGCAAAAGCCCATCAACACTTTTAGATTCAACTAAAAAGCCCGTTTCTTTATGGCGTATCATTTCGCCAATGCCTCCATTGGCAAAAGCAACAACAGGTGTACCGCAGCCAAGAGATTCACATATTACATTGGGTTGATTATCTTCAAGCGATGGTACAATAACAGCATCTGCAGCATTGTATAATGCTGCCATTTGCGTTGCATCATCAATAAGCCCAAGACATTGCACATCTATACCAGCATTGGTAAATTCTGGTGCTGCATTGTTACCCAGCAAAAATACAGTAATACGCTCTTTTAATGGATTTTTTGCTAAGGCATGTAAAAGCTGCACCAAGTAAATACTGCCTTTTCTCGTATTGGTAAGGCTTTGCGAAGCAAAAAGTAAAGCCAAGGAATCTTGTTTAAGCCCCAATTGAGAACGTATGCTCTGGCGCTGTAATGGTTTAAATATATGTAATGGCTGAGCATATGGTATTACATGCACTGGAAATTTGCCAAGTAAAGCACTTTTTTTAGCTTCATCGGCAAGCCAGGTACTGGGTGCAACAACATGTATATTAAGCTTACAATATGTGCGCATACGCGCCCGCCACGTTTCAAAAGCAAGGTCGTTTTCTTGGTCTGAACCAAGCTCAAGGCAAGCGCTACACATGGTCTCAAACTTGCGACAACCATTACTATAGTGGCAACCTCCAGTAAAAGCATTCATATCATGCAAGGTCCAAACAATTTTTTTACCCTTTAAATATTCCACATCCAATGAAGCATCAAGCATACCAGACACCCAATGCCAATGTAAAATATGCGCATCTTCTAATAAGGGAACATGCTCTAGCGGTACGCATTGACCGGGCATAGAAAAATATTCTGCCCCCTTGGAGCGATTAGTATATGCCGATGTAGCTTGATGCAATTGTTGCCTATAGGCAATAAGCTCTTTACGAACGGAACTTTCAGCTTGATAGCCATCAAAAGTGATACCACCACCTATAGGGTTTGGTTTTGAAGGTATAATATGCACCCTATCTTGAAAAAATTGTTTTTGTGCCACATACATATGGCTTGATGCGCCAATATCACATAAAGCTTGATGCAAACGCAATGCAGCAATGGATGCCCCACCAGAGTCTGTGGTAGAAAACATAACTACGCGTAAAGATATATCTCGTGCTTCACTAGGCTTTTTAGCCTCCATAAAAAAAGAGTCCGGCTTTCGTACTTGACCTTTTATTGTAGTATCAAGACCATAATGGGTAATTTTTGAGAAACAACTCTCATTATGCGCCACTTGTTGCACGTCCACAAAATTATTTTGCTCAAGCAATGCCGCTAATGAAACAGCATCATACATCCATTTATGAACCTCTCCACTTAAAAGAAAGGACGTATTAATGGGTGGCAGGGCTGTTTTTGGCTTGATTGGTGGCAAACCGCATGCATGAGCAATACTTTGTTCAGCTTCCTTGCCAAGTCTTTGCAAAACAAAATCTTGTTGTGGCATAGGATTTTGCTTCCAATAATTTAGCATTTCACCGCCACCATAACTGCGCGTTAATTGATCAAGTAATTCTATTAACATCCACTGATGACGTTCACTTGCACCATGTTCACCCTTACGACTAGCATCTAAGCTTTCTAAATATACCCGCGCAATATTTTCTAAATCTGGTACTACCACACGCAAAAGCCCACCCGGGCGCAATACTCGATAGCATTCGGCAATAAAAAACTCACCCCAAGCCTTGGGCATATGTTCTAAAACATGCGAATGGTACACCACATCAAAACTACAATCAGCAAAGGGAATACCAAGGCGCAAATCATATGCTAAGACCTTGCCACCATGATCTATAAAGTCCACATTGACCCAATCTTTGTGAAAAGTTGAGCCACAACCAAGATTTAACATGCGCATATTTTTCTCCGCAGTTGGTGAACAATTAAACAGTAAAAAATCAATTCTATTAATATAACAATTTGCATCAATAGCCATAAAAAGTCAAACTTCCTAATACAAGTTCCACGTGATTGATTCCGATTGATAACTATAACCAAGAAAACTTTGTTTTTATGCTAATGCAAAAAAATGCAAACCGGAATCACCTGATGCAAGTTCAATCCTTGACATTCAACCACATTATACCCCATAATG
>CAYJKC010000009.1:0-60212 GCA_964370675.1 uncultured Desulfovibrionaceae bacterium | reverse complement strand
TCTTTAAGAAGACTGGCCTTGAGTTCACCCACCACCTTATTGACGACTTCCGCGATCCTGCTTACTACACTTGGCGTCAAAGCACCCAATTTAAGTTCTAGGACTCGCGAACTACTTTTCGGCGGCGCATATGCGCCGCCGAATTAGGAGATTATAATGAGTAGTGAAAAAGACATTGTTGTTGAATTTCTTCAAAGCAAAGCCGCTAGTAAATCTAAATTTTACTTCCAAGACTTTTTGCCCCTTTTTGAAGGCAAGGGTCCTCGCGACGTAAAAAAGATTTTGACCAAGCTTGTTAACGAAGAAGTTCTTGAGTTCTGGTCCTCTGGTTCTACTACCATGTACGGCCTTAAGGGTGCTGGCAAGCAATCTGCTGCCGAAGGCGAAAGCTAAACCCTGCACACTATGTAATTTTCTTAAAGCACTTTTTGCTATTAAGTAACAAATACATAGAATATTTTTGTAGGACAAGGCAATGCCTTGTCCTTTTTTATGCTTATGAATATTCCACGCATATTAATTTCAGGTCTATCGGGCGGGTCTGGCAAAACCTTGCTATCGCTAGGGCTTTGCCGTGCACTTCATAATGACGGTCTTAATGTAAAACCATATAAAAAGGGACCAGATTATATTGATGCACGCTGGTTAAACTTAGCAGCAAAAAGGCCTTGCACAAACCTTGACCCATACTTTTTAGAGTCCAATGCCTTACAATCATTATTTGTTCATAGTTTAAAACAAGATAACTTTACTTTAAGCATTATTGAAGGTAATCGCGGGCTTTTTGACGGTCAAGATATTAATGGCACCTGCTCAAGTGCTGAACTTGCACGTATATTCAACACCCCAGTAATTATATCATTAGATGTGACAAAGATGACCCGTACTGCAGCAGCGGTTTTATCGGGCATAATGAATTTTGAAAAAGATTTACACATAGCTGGCGTTATTTTAAACCAAGTTGGTTCCATGCGCCATGGTGATATAGTGCAAAAATCCATTGAATATTATACAGATATACCTGTTCTTGGAGCATTACCGCGCTTAGCAGATAATCCCTTGCCAGAGCGCCATATGGGGCTAAACGATGCCAGAGAACAAGATGCCAATGTTATCATAGAGAACTTAGCTCAATTTGTTTCCACCCACTGTAATTTACAGCATATTTTGTCCATTGCAAAATCAGCTCCCCCCATACCAAGAGTTGCAAAATTTTGGCCTGAGCAATCTAAAAATCCATTAAATGTTCGCATTGGTTATATACTTGATGAGTCTTTGTGGTTTTATTATGAAGAGAATTTAGAATCTTTACGCCGAGCTGGGGCAAAACTTATCCCTCTATCACTGCTGGATACTAAGCCATGGCCAAGCGATATTGATGGTATTTACCTTGGTGGTGGCTACCCTGAAGAATTTTTAGAACAATTAAGCGCATCACCGCATTTAAAGGTATTAAAAAAATTATCCGATAGCAACATGCCCATTTACGCTGAGTGTGGCGGTTTTATGGTTTTAGCATCTGCCATAGTTAGACAAGGCAAAACCTATCCTATGTCTGGAGTTTTTCCTGCCATTGCTGAGTTTCATAAACGTCCTCAAGGGCTTGGTTATGTTAAGGCAAAGGTCACATCAAGCAATCCTTTTCATTCACAAGGGCTTGAACTACGTGGGCATGAATTTCATTACTCTTGCTGCTTGCCTTCAGATCAAAATGCACAAAACAATGTCCTTGAAAAGTTATTATGCCTAGATTTGCAAAAAGGGACAGGCATGGTACACAAGCAAGATGGCTTGTGTTTGCATAATACATTTGCATCATACATGCATATTTACGCGCCAAGTTGCCCTTGGTGGGCAGAGAATTTTATTCACCTTGCGCATAATTGGCGCAAAAAAATTGTTAACACAATTTAACACACAGATTATTAGGAGAAAATTATGGCAACTGTTACAGCTGAATATTTAGGCAATCTACGCGTATCTGCTACACATGAGCAAAGCGGCACAACCATTATAACCGATGCCCCTACTGACAATGGAGGTCAAGGGCGTGCCTTTTCACCCACAGATTTAACAGTAACTTCGCTTGGAGCCTGCGCCCTTACCATCATCGGACTACACGCTGAAAAATATAATCTCGACATTACCGGTGCCACCATGAGCATTACTAAGGAAATGTCTTCAAGCCCAAGACGCATTGCACGCATTGAAGTCATTTTTACCATGCCTGCCAATAACTTTAGCGACAAGGATAAAATGCTTATGGAAAAAGCAGCTCATGCTTGCCCCGTGCATAAAAGCCTAGCGCCAGAAGTAGTGCAGGATTTTAAGTTTATTTGGCTTTAAGATTAGGCAAAATCATATGTCAAAGCTATTAACCCCTTGGCATATTTACACTCAAGAAGTTTTAGCTTGGGCAGTGGACTCTCACATCCCTGCCCATAGCTACATGCCAGACAAGCACAATCAAAAAAATATATTACGTCTATTAGAGCATGGGCAAGATCGAGATTGGTACATTGTGCTTGGCTGTAACAATCTAAGTCTTGATTTATCTAAGGCTTTATCCACTAACAAAACAGCGCAAATTCTTGTTATTGAAAGTGACCTAAACCTAACACGTGCCTTTTTAGAACAATTTGCCCCATTACCACCAAATCTTCATTTATTAGCCGATACATCACCATGGGCATTATACTTTCTAACTAGCCTCATGCTTAAAAATGGACCAAAGCCTTATAACTCCACTATTCAATGGGCTACACCCCCAAAGCAACGCAGTAAGACTTTAACAACTTGGCGTAAATTATTTTTAGGTTGTCAAGCCATGCCAGTCATACCACGTCAATCTACAAGTCTAAAGCTTTCAGTGGGGCTTATCGCCCACCCTTGTGAAGCTCATTTGAACAATTTTTTTGCGCAAATTCCGGCTTGGGTTCATGAAGTGGTGGTCATATGGGATGGTGCAATACCTGATTCCACATGGAATTGCGCGACCAAGGTGCAACATTTTTCACGCGATCTAAATAGTGATTTTGCAGCTCAACGCAATGCCATGCTTGATAATTGTACTGGTAATTGGATCCTTTATTTAGATGCAGATGAACGCCTTACACCACAAAGCTGGGAACAATTATTATATTTAGCAAATCAGTCAGATATTGGTGTATATTTTCCACGTATGACCTTTGAAGGCGATGAGCAACACGTGCGCATGGGACATGGGCTTTGGCCAGATATACAATTACGCTTATTTCCCTTGGGAGAAAATGTGCATTTTGTGGGCAGTGTGCATGAAAAAGTAGCGGGTTTAACATGCAATTTTTTTCTTGCACCACATATTCCCATTTTACATTACAGCCATATCTATAAAAATAAGCAAGAGCTTCGTCAAAGGCTTGCTACATTTAGTGCCGCAGGGCATGTTGAACATAAATTAAGCCAAGCCTACCCACGCCTTGAACGCAGTTTTTTTGATACATGGACACATCAAGATGTAAGTCAGCATATTTTTCAGTTGCCAAGTTAAGATTTAGTACATATATCAATTAAATATGCACAACAAAATTTCAAAGCCTTAAAAAGTGTATTATATGCAGAAAAAATTTGATTTTAAAAACAGATAACACGTTAAAATAAAAATTATTTTAAACAAATATGCTAAGATTTGTCATAATATTTTATATTTTTCCAAAGCCCCATGGAGCAACCCCTATATGAAAATTGTTTGTCCTCAATGTGAATTTACACGCACCATCTCAGCAGATAAGCTGCCAGCTACTTCAGTTATGGCCACTTGCCCTCAATGCCAGCATCGCTTTAGAGTAACACGCGAAGATGTCATGGGTGATGCAGTTATCTACTCTGATAATGCTGTTCCACAGGGTGCACACATACCGTCTTCTAATGACCAACTATATACTCAAAGTCACGACACAGAACCTGTTCAAGAACAGGCTAATCATGAGCAGACAACTGACCATAAGCAAGACATTAATGATGAAGAAATAAGCTTTGAAGATCGTCAAAAAGCTGCCGCTGCATATGCCGAGCAGGCCAAGGAAGAAAGCTTTGCCATTGCTAACCCATGGGAATATGCTAGTCAAAACGGTTATTTTACATCATTCTATCAAACAGTAATTTGGGTTTTATTTGCACCCTCGCGTTTTTTTTCAGGTCTTATGCCCCAAACTTCTCGCACCCATATTATGCTTTTTTATCTAATTGTGCGCGTATTACAAATTAGCATAGAATACTTTTGGGGTGGTGTTTTAAGCACTAGCTTAGAGCCGTCTGCCGCCAATGATCCAGAATTACAAACCATATTAAACTTATTAACCCCACAATCTGACTTTTTATTGGCTATACTTCTAGGCACAGCCATGTCTACCATAGAAATATTTTTTGGCTCATTATTTTATTTTACCATGTTTAAGCTGGTGGCTAAGACCCATGCAAATTTTTCACTTATTTTTCAAGTGATAGCCTATGGCTCTGCCCCATTGCTTTTAGCCGTAATTCCTGCCATTGGCACCATTGTGGGCTTTATTTGGAGCCTTGCGTGCATTATCATTGGGTGTCGCTATGCCATGCGCCTTTCTTGGTCGCAAACCATTTGTGGAGTGGCCCCTCTTTATATCTTAGGTATTTTATCCTTTGTGGCATTGGTTGGTTCTGTAGCATAATATTTTTTATTATCATGTGGTTTAACATATGAAGAAATTTTTTTCATACTTACGCCGCCTATGGCAAGAAGCACGTAATCGTCATCGTTATGCCACTATTATTAATCCTGCTTGCATTAAAAACATGGCCGAAGATTTATCGCAATTGATACAAATGTCACTTTGTAGGGGGCACATGTCCCATAATGAGGCACAATATTTGCAAACTTTACAAAGAGAAATGGAAAAACTCATTAATCTGACAGAAAATACATCTTTTAGAAATCTGTCAGCCCATAAACGAGTTTCGCTTTATTATAATTTGCAACGCTCACAAGAAAAATTGCTAACATCCATACAGAGCACAGATGCCCCAACTACGAGGATACAATGAAAACATATCACTCACACATAGTTAAATATTTAGTTTTAGCAACTATGATAGTTTCAATATTTGGTCTTACAGGTTGCTTTGGAAATAATTTATCCTCAAGTACGCATGGGGAAATGGCAACTCCATATCATATGACATACGATGCTGCTGTCAATGTTAGCCCCATACGAGTTTATGTGCAGCCTAATATTGCTCCAGCTGAAGAACTACGTGGACTATTCGTACCGCTGCGCGTAACCCAAAATATTTCACAACACCTAAGCATAAGCCGCGCCCTTAGCAGGCAATTATGGCAAGTGTGGCTTGCACAACGTGGATTTGCTGCCCTTGAATATGATGACAGGCTAGTACCACACCGCGTTGAAGATGCCCTTGCTTTAGCGCGCGCGCGTGGAGCGAATATATTAGTAGGCGGATATATAACTCACTATCTTGACGGTGGAACTGTTGGCGATTCGCAAGTTTCTATACAAATGGAACTTTACGAAGTAGCCACTGGCACTTTGCTATGGTCCATGGGTCAAGGTGGAAGCATTGATAAACAGCAAGCCATAGATTATTACCTTGTAGGAGTTCAAGCACGCATGCCTGCCGATCCTGTAGGCCTTACCGCACGCTCTCTTGGTTACGACATGGGAGCTAAGGTTGCTCGTTGGGCCATGCACCACAGACAAAAAGGCTTTGGTGGTCAAGCATTTTAAGAAATGCACATTGACAAAAAAAACAAAAAAACGTATATTGCACAGAGCAAGTGATATTTTTCACGAATAAAAATATGCGCTTATAGAATGTATCTATAGACATATTTTTATTGTATTAGCAATACTTTAGGAGGTTTACTCGGTGAATATTCTTATTTTTGGACCAAATGGCAGTGGTAAAGGAACCCAAGGCGACTTGGTTAAAGACAAATACAATTTAGCACATATTGAGTCCGGTGCAATCTTTCGCGAACACATTGGCGGAGGAACCGAACTTGGTAAAAAAGCTAAAGAATATATTGATAGAGGCGACCTAGTACCAGACGATATTACCATACCCATGGTACTTGAAACCTTAAAAAGCAAGGGTCAAAATGGCTGGCTTTTAGATGGTTTCCCTCGTAACACCGTGCAAGCCCAAAAACTTTGGGAAGCATTACAAAGCGAAAATATAGCCCTAGATTATGTTATTGAAATCTTACTTCCACGTGAAATTGCAAAAAATCGCATTATGGGCCGCCGCCTATGTAAAAATAACAACAATCACCCCAACAATATTTTTATTGATGCCATTAAACCTAATGGTGAAGTATGTCGTGTGTGCGATGGTGAACTTTCTGCTCGCTCCGACGACCAAGATGAAGATGCAATTAACAAGCGTCACGACATCTACTACAACACAGTAGATGGAACTCTTGCAGCAGCTTATTTTTATAAAGACTTAGCCAGTAAAGGTTCAACAAAATATATTGAATTAGATGGCGAAGGTAGCATTGACAGCATTAAAGATACCTTACTAAGTAAACTCAGCTAGATTCTTAGCCCATAACTCACAAAAAACCCCGCTTTCGCGGGGTTTTTTCTCACACCTACAAACTATGTTAAGTAGTCACCACGGTTAAATTTAAACTTTTCCGTAGTTGTAAGAATATCCAACTCATTAACAATGCCTGCTAGGTTGTCGTTTTGCTTAAGCAGCGGCTCTGACTGCTGTTTAAGCGTTTGAACATGCGACGCTACATCTTCAAGAGCATTATAAGCATCGCGCAAATTGCCTTCCCTTGGGGTGCGCAGCGTATTGACGTAAGACTCCCATTTATCCATGGCAATAGCAGCAGAATCATATGCCGCATCATTAGTCATGGTTTGTTCTACGGAAATATTTTCCGCATCTACAAGCAACATTTGACCCACAAGACTTGCTTGTGCTCCTGGTGGAGTAGGAGTTGCTTTAACGTCATTTTCCGTGCCGCCAAGGGACGCCTGCTCTAAAACTGCTGCAAAACCTTCACCAGACTCATTTTGAGTTGATGACGATTTTTTTGTTTGAAACTCTTGCTGTTTAAGCAGGGCTTGTAATTGTTCTGTGCGTATATCCATATCGCCTCCAAACCTTGGCGTTCGTTAAAATTAATGCAAGAACTTTGCCATAGCATGACATTTTTATAAGACACACAAATTACATACTTTTAAAAAACTTTAGAGGAAAAGATTGCCGTTTGCATATCCTCTAGCTATTCACAGCAAATATTTATTGCAAGTTCACTATAACCTGCACAAGAGGGCTTGTCTATCTTAGAAAAAAACACTAAAATAGACACAGGAAATATAAAATATTTATTACCACAACTCGTGAGGTAGTTATGCAGGAAATTAAAAAAATTCTATGTGCTGTTGATTTATCAGATCACAGTAAGTCCATTGCTGAGTATACCATTACCTTGGCCAAGGCAACAGGGGCTGAAGTTTTAGTGGTTTATACTGCTCCATCTTTAAGCCAATATGTTGGTTTTCACGTGCCACCTAATACCATTGAAAACTTTGTGGGTGAAATAGTTACAGGTGCAGAAAAATCTATGGATACATTTGTTTCTGAAAACTTTCCTGGCATCCAAGCTAAGGGTCATGTACTTATAGGCTATGCTGCTGAGGAAATTGTTAATAAAGCAGAAGAAGAACAAGCAGATATGATAATTATGGGTACACATGGACGTAAAGGTCTTGACCGATTTTTATTTGGATCTGTAGCAGAAAAAGTGGTTAAAAACGCTAAGCAACCAGTGCTTACCATTCGCCCTCAATAACTTATTTAATTAGCCGAGCTAAAAGCTCGGCTAATAACAACCTAGGTTAATCATGCCCAAAAATAATAATTCATCACAAGTTCGTCCTGAAATTGAAGCCTTAAAACCATATGTTCCAGGTCTTAGCATAGCTGAAATACGTGAAAAATATAATTTATCACAAGTTATTAAAATGGCTAGTAATGAAAATCCACTAGGAACATCGCCACTTGTGCAAGAAAAGTTAAGCAAACTTGCCAACACAGTTTATAGCTACCCACAAGCCGGGAACCCGCGCTTAGTAAAGGCTCTAGCCGCGCGCCACCATGTAGATACTGCACGCATTGTTCTTGGCAATGGCTCTGATGAAATTATTGATCTTTTAATGCGCATATGTTGTGAAGCAAAAAAACATAACATTGTTTGCTTTAAGCCTTGTTTTGGAATTTATACCACTCAAGCCCAAATCGGCGGTATAGAACTTAGACAAAGCCCTTTAAATCAAGATTTTTCATTCCCTTTTGATAAATTACTTAAGCTTGTTAATGAAAATACTGCCCTCGTTTTTATAACCACACCGGACAATCCTTCCGGATTTTGCCCTGAGGCTACACAAGTACTAAACTTTGCAAAAGCCCTACCTAAGCATTGTCACTTAGTCATTGATGAAGCCTATATGGACTTTACTGATGAAAAGAATTTTTCATTATTAGTTCAAGGGCACCACCGTGATAATATTATTTTTTTACGCACATTTTCCAAAAGCTATGGTTTAGCTGGTTTAAGACTAGGTTATGGTATTTTACCCCCTAGCCTTGCAGAATATATGTGGCGCACACGCTTGCCATTTTCAGTAAATATTTTGGCTGAGGAAGCCGGACTTGCTGTCCTTGACGATCATACTTTTTATGAAAAAACCTTAGAAGTAGTTAGCCAAGGGCGCAAACAACTATCAAAAGGTCTGCAAGATATGGGCTGCACTGTGTACCAAAGCCATGCTAATTTTATAATGTTTGCACCACCAAGCACGCATGTTGCCCAAGATGTTTTTGAGCTATTACTACAAAAAGGCATCATCATTAGGCCACTAAAAAGTTACTCTCTGCCGCACCTTTTGCGTGTCAGCATCGGTACAGAAAAAGAAAATTATACACTTTTATCATACCTTAATGAGATTTTTGCATGAGCACTCTACCCATTATAACCATTGACGGACCAGCTGGAGTTGGCAAAACCACCATTGCTAAAGAGGTAGCAGAAAAACTTAGCCTACCTTATTTAGATACTGGAGCCATGTTTCGCTGCCTTGCACTTAAACTTGGGGATGAAGTGCATGACCTACAAGAAGATGAAATAACAAAGCATTGTGCAAAGTGGCATTTTAGTCTTAGTGGCTACGGAGCTAAAAGCACTATCATGTGCAATGAAAAAGTAGTAGGCAATGAAATTCGCACCGAAGCAGTAGGCATGTTGGCCTCAAAGCTTGGGACTATACCCATTATTCGTGAAATATTAAAAAATGCTCAGCGTGAAATTGGAAATAATGCTGCCCTTGTAGCAGAAGGTCGTGATATGGGCACGGTGGTCTTTCCTATGGCACGCAGTAAATTTTTTCTTGATGCGTCACCAGACATTAGAGGCATACGACGCCAAATACAGCTGCAAGAAAATGGACATAGCCAAAACCTGCAAAGCCTCATTGAGCAAATAAAAAAACGTGATTACCAAGACCGCAACCGCCCCATTGCTCCTTTGTGTGCTGCTAAGGATGCCATTACCATTGATACATCAGAACTTGATATTGATGCTGTGCTTACCATCATACTTAACTATGTAAATAGGTAAATGTAACCATAAAGCTACATGTTTATTCTTTGGCATTATTAATATTAACCCTATAATTTAGCCTTAAAACAAGCAAACAATCCCTTTGTCAAGAACTTGTCTTTATGTAGGAATAAAATTCCTAGCAACACATCATCTTCAACTAAGCATCTAAAATCACAAATAAATAATCAAATGGCACACTCTATGCATCATTTTTCCCAAATGACATTGGGTCATTGAAATTTTATTCACACTTAAAACTATCATCCTTGGGGAGGATATTATGAGCAGTCATCTTGATTATGAAATTAACAAAGAATTAGGCGAGTGCTACCTTTTTATGGGCGATTTGGATAAGGCTGAAGAATACTATCGTAAAGCCATTGCCAGCAATAATACCCATATTGCACCTTATCTTGGTCTTGCAACCATTGCTGTACAGCATGGTAAGCTTGATGAGGCTATGGTTCTTTATACCAAGGCTTCTACCATTGAAGTAACAGATAAAACATTAACTGGAATGGGACTTGTTTTTATGGAACAAGATCAGCATGAAGAAGCTTATGCACATTTCTCTCGCGCTCTTGAAATGAATGCAGAAAATATTATTGCACTCAATTGCCTAGTGCGCGAAGGATATCACCTAGGTCGTCTCAATGATGTTATCCCAGCGCTTGAAGCAAGTATTTGCGTATCAAGCGAAGCCAATGCCATTAGAGTTAGCCTTGCAGGTATACTAATAGCTTTGGGTCGCTTAAATGAAGCTAAAGAACATTTAGAGTCCGTACTTGGTATTGATCCAAGCAATGAAAATGCGCGTGAACTTATCGCCAGTATGGCTGCTTAATGAAAACAAATTTAACCTAAAATCCCATGGATTTTGCTAATAAACAATGGGCAAAGCCAAAAACTAGCCCTTGTTAATATTCCCTCCCCACACGATTTTCCGACCCTTGCACAATTGGGCTTGGGTCGGGAAATCCCCCAAACGGAGGGTCCCAGGCATAGGATTGCACAGGGGGATGTCATGGAAGACAAAATTTAAACGCGGGGACGTTAATCCCCGCGTATTGCTTTTAAATGCTTGCCCTTCACCGCATTAATCAAGTATTCACATACCCCTATAAATCATCAAAAATCACCAAAAATATTTTTGACTATAGTACATTGAAATATTTGCTAAAAAAAATTTTTCTTGCATTTGTATAACTTTTAAAGCATGTTTCCTTTAGATTTAATTAATTGTTATGACAGTTTCTTTTGCTTAACCATTTTAGCATTTTATTTACGGAGTATATGCATGACACGCAAAGACCGTACTGAAGGTATTTATAGCCGCAAGGAAGTTCTTGATGAAAGTGAACGTAGACAATATTGCTTAATTCAACTTAAAGACTTGCTTTCATACGCTTATCGCTATTCTGAAGATGTAAAAAAGCGTTTTGATCGCGCACAGTTTAATGTTGAAAAATTTAAAGCTGTCACAGATATTAAGCATATTCCTATCTTAAAGAAAAAAGAATTAATTTTCTTACAATCTATGGGACCACGCCTTGGAGGGTTATTAACCAAGGATATTGGTGATTTAAAACGTATTTTCTTATCCCCCGGACCGATTTTTGACCCAGAAGATAGAGGTGAAGATTATTGGGGCTATACTGAAGCTTTTTATGCTGCTGGCTATCGCCCCGGTGATACAGTGCAAATTACTTTTAACTATCACCTTTCGCCTGCTGGGCTTATGTTTGAAGAACCATTACGTAATCTTGGCTGTGCAATTATTCCGGCTGGTCCATCTGATGCTTCAACCCAGCTTGACATCATGCAAAAATTGCGTGTTTCTGGCTATGTGGGTACACCAAGCTTTCTTATGCACCTAGCTCAAAAAGCAGAAGAAAAAGGACTTAACCTGCGCAAAGATTTATTTTTAGAAGTAGCCTTTATGACAGGCGAAAGACTTTCTGAAAAAATGCGCAATCAATTAGAAAAAAAATATGACCTATTATTACGCCAAGCCTATGGCACAGCTGATGTTGGTTGTATTGGTTATGAGTGTTTTCATAAAAATGGTTTGCACGTTGCTAACCGCTGCTTTGTAGAAATTTGTCACCCAGACACAGGTATTCCATTAAAAGACGGTGAAGTAGGCGAAATTGTTGTTACAGCATTTAATAAAACCTACCCACTTATCCGTCTAGCCACAGGTGATCTTTCATATATTGACCGCGCACCTTGTGCTTGTGGGCGTACCAGCCCACGCATTGGCACTATTGTGGGGCGTGTTGATACTACAGCACGTATTAAGGGTATGTTTGTTTATCCACATCAGGTTGAACAAGTCATGAGCCACTTTGAAGAAATTAAGCGCTGGCAAATTGAAGTTACAAATCCTGGTGGCATTGATGAAATGATACTCTATATAGAAACAAGTGATTTTAGACGTGAAGATGAATTACTACATCAATTCCGCGAAAAAATTAAATTACGCCCTGTATTAAAAACTTTATCTCCGGGTAGTTTACCTCCGCAAATACGACCCATTGAAGATAAACGTCAATGGGATTAAAACTTAGTTTTTTCTTAAGTTTTAGGGATTGAGGGCAATATGGGCACAGAAATAGAGCGTAAGTTTCTTGTACATGGTGAACCATGGAAGGAACTAAAGCTTACAGGCATACATTTTATTCAAGGCTATTTAAGTACTGATGCAGAGCGCACTGTTAGGGTGCGTTCTGCTGGTGATATGGCATATATTACCATTAAAGCCGCATTAAATGATGAGCTAAAACGTAGTGAATATGAATATGAAATACCTGTAACAGAAGCACGTTTAATTCTTGATAACCTTGCTAAAAAACCCCTCATTGAAAAAATGCGCTACCTCATACCTCATGAGCAAGACATCTGGGAAGTTGATGTTTTTTTAGGTGCAAATGCTGGTCTTGTGGTAGCAGAAATAGAACTTGAAAGCGAAAATCAAACTTTTTTACAACCGGATTGGCTTGGAGAAGAAGTAAGTTATGATAAAAAATACTTAAATTCTTTCCTTGTGAGTCGTCCATATTCCACTTGGTAGCAGGCTGTTAAATATCATGGCACATAAAGGTCCACATATATCCATCCTACCCGATTATGTTGTAAATCGAATTTTACGCATAAATCGTAATGATTTTGAAGAATGGCCAGAGTCGGTACGCAATCTTGCCATTGCCATTGCTGAAGAACTTTTTTTAGTAGCATACAACCCTTTTATTGATGCTGAAACAGTGCGTCAAAGTGTTCAAAATCGCTATGAAGCTGACTCTTTAGCCTTAGCTCATCACTATGCCACAAGTATTGGTGAAGGCATTACCATGTTTTGGTCAGCCCATAGTGCAGAAATGGCATTTCGCGCTGAATTAATTGATGCTTTTCGTAAAATTATGCCTGAAGAATGCATAATTTTACGCCCTGGTGCATTGGTAGAAAATGCCACTGATGCTACAGATTTACGTATGGAATTGCCCCTTTGTGTGGTTGAGCCTAATAATACTGAGCAAGTGGCAGCCTTGGTGCGCCTTGCCAACGACAAAAAATTTGCCCTCATTCCACGTGGTGGAGGCTCCGGCATGACTGGAGGAGCAGTTCCTGCCCGAAAACGTACTGTAATAGTAAACTTAACTCGCCTAACCAGCATTGAACCAATTGACCTTGAAGCAAAAACCATCACCTGTGAAGCTGGGGTCTTAACTCACGAAGCCATTAAAGCAGCCCATGAACAGGATTTGTTTTTCTCGGTGGACCCTGCATCAAAACTAGCATCCTCCATAGGTGGTAATATTGCAGAAAATGCCGGCGGACCTTGCGCTTTTGAATATGGTACCACGCTTGATAATTTACTATGGTGGCGCATGGTCACACCCACAGGTGAAATTATTACCGTAGAGCGTAAAGATCATCCTCGCCATAAAATCCTTAGTGAAGATACTGCCATATTTGAAGTAAAAGATGTTTCTGGCGGTGTGCGTAATGTGGTGCAATTACGAGGTGATGAAGTGCGCCTACCCGGTCTTGGCAAGGATGTTTCCAATAAGGCCTTGGGAGGATTGCCGGGCATTCAAAAAGAAGGTGTTGACGGCATTATAACTCAAGCCTGTTTTGTACTTCACAAAAAACCTAAACATTCTAGAGTAATGGTCTTAGAGTTTTTTGGTCGCTCTATGCATCCTGCAGCTGTTGTAATTCGTGAACTGGTGGCATTTAGAGATCGCGTGCGTGAACAAGGTGACTATGCACGCATTTCCGCCTTAGAAGAATTTAACGCTAAATATGTTCAAGCTATTGAATACAAAAGAAAATCACAAAAATTTGATGGTGACCCCATATCTGTAATTATCTTACAAATTGATGGGGACGAACCATATTTATTAGATACATGCGTCACAGAAATTGTAGCTCTAGCCCAAAAACAAGATTATGTGGACATATTAGTGGCAGAACACGCAGAACAAGCCAAGGTATTTTGGGAAGATAGACATAAACTATCGGCTATATCAAAGCGCACCTCTGGTTTTAAGATTAATGAAGATGTGGTCATACCCATTGAGCGTATCCCTGATTTTGCACTTTTTCTTGAGCAATTAAATTTAGAATGTGCTGCCACAGCTTTTCGCTATGCCTTACAATCTGTAGGGCGGCTAACTGGTTTTCCTCTTGAAGATAAGGAGTTTAATAAAGAATTTTCTTATGCATCAAAGGCTGCTCGCGGTGATGTCTTATCCAGTGAGCTTAGCGACGAAGAAATGATCATGCATAGTGTGCTCTTTCTAAAGGAGTTACAAGAAAAATACCCTCACCTTGCTCGCAAAACACAAAAAATTCACGACTATATGCAATCAAGCCGTATTATTGTGGCAAGTCATATGCATGCAGGTGATGGAAATTGCCATGTCAACATACCAGTTAACTCTAGCGATCATCATATGTTAGAAGAAGCTGAACGAGTTGCTGCACGTGTTATGAACACTGCTCAAGAAATGGGCGGTTCAGTTTCTGGCGAGCATGGCATAGGCATTACCAAGATTGCTTTTCTTAGTGACAAAAAGATTGAAGATTTACGCAATTTCAAAGAAAGAGTTGACCCACGTGATATCTTAAACCCTGCAAAGCTAGTGCAAAAAGAATTACCGGTGCGCCCCTTTACCTTTTCTTTTAACCGCTTAATACACGATATTAGCGAAAGCGGTCTGCCCGGCAAAGAACAATTAATACATTTACTTGGCTCTGTTCAAAATTGTACACGTTGTGGCAAGTGTAAGCATGTTTGCCCCATGACCTATCCCGAACGCTCCATGCAGTGGCACCCACGCAATAAAAACATGGTCCTTGGCATGTTGCTTGAAGCCATCTATTATACCCAAGTAAGTACAGGGCGTTTAGAAGAAAGACTACTTGGGCATATTAGAGAAATGGTTGAACATTGCACAGCTTGTGGACGTTGCACGGCAGTTTGTCCAGTGGGCATTCCTTCTGGAGAAGTGGCCCTAGCTTTACGCAAAACCCTTGAAAACGAGGGCGTTGGTGGGCATCCATTAAAATCGCGTATTTTAACTTGGCTTGTGCAGCACCCTCAGCAACGTATCCCAAAATCTGCTAAAATGGTTTCTCTGGGGCAAAAAACTCAAAATAAGGTTTTGAATTTTATGCCTAAATCTTGGCGTTCTCGTTTTCAAAATCCAATTTTTGCCACCAAGGGACCAAAGATTGGTTATACTAACCTCTATGAATCCATAAAGTTGCAGCGTGGTCATATGTTTGTGCCAGCTGGAGTTAATGAGCTTAAACCAGCAGTTATGTATTTCCCAGGATGTGGGGGCAGTTTATTTTATGATCGCATAGGCATGGCTTCATTAATGCTCTTACTTAAAGCTGGACATGGTGTAATCATACCACCACGTCATCTATGTTGCGGCTATCCATTACTAACTTCTGGCATGGAAAAACTATATAAACGTAATACCGAACATATGAAAAAGTCCATTGCAGAACTTTTAGAACAGGCTAAGCAAGCAGGGCTTAATCCGCAATATATTGCCACAGCTTGTGGCACTTGTATGGACAGCTTAGAGCGTATGGAGTTTTTAAAGCAACAGAAATTAGAGCCAAGCAGTGTGAGCCAATTAGCATTGGCATCCATTACACCTACGGCAAATCTTGAGGGCGCACCGCGCCTATATCACGCTTCTTGCCATGGAGAATGGGCAGGTCTTCCTAGTATAGCTGGGCGTGAAAAATTGCTCACAGAATTATCAGCCTTTACAGGCGCTAGCTTTACCATATCCTCAGGATGCTGTGGAGAGTCTGGTCTTGGTGCCATGACATCACCTGCCATATATAATCGCCTGCGTGAGCGTAAAAGCCAAAATATTGAGCAAGCTTTGCAAAACTATGCCGGTCCTATTTTAGTAAGTTGCCCTTCATGCAAGGTTGGTATTGGGCGCATATTGCTTAGCCTTGAACAAAAACGACCTGTTTTGCATATTAGTGAATGGCTTGCCAAGCATATTGATGGACCAGAATGGCGTAAAGAATTTAAAAAACGAGTTAATGACGCCCGCGGTCAAGTGCGCGAAATTGATGTAAGTAACCAATAAAGCATTTTTAAGTGTTTGTTCATGAACCATGTTTATACTAAGGAACAAGCCCTGGAGCTTGTGCACTGTCCTGAACACGAATTATTTAGCACTGCTTCAAAATTACGCCAACATCACTTTGGCAATAAAGTAGAGCTATGTGCCATAATAAATGCACGCAGTGGACAATGCTCCATGGATTGCGCTTTTTGTGCCCAAAGCATACACCACAATGCCAATGCTCCAAGCTTTGACCTGCTTAGCCAAGAAGAAATTTTAGAACGTCTTGATATACTAACAAATTACCCTTTACGCCGTGTGGGCATTGTAACCAGTGGCGGAGCTTTACAAGATAAGCATATAAAAAGCATAGCAAAAATCCTTGAAAATCTACCCAAGCAGTGGCAAGGAAAACTTTGTGCATCTCTTGGCAAGTTAAATGACAGCGCACTTAATTACCTTAAATCTGTAGGTCTTACACGCTACCATCATAATTTAGAAACAAGTAGCGCATTCTATGCCAAGCTATGTAGCACCCAAACTTGGGATGAACGCCTAAACACGGTTAAACGCGCCAAACAAGCAACATTAAGTGTATGTTGCGGAGGGCTTTTTGGTTTAGGTGAAAGCTGGGAAGATCGCATAAATTTTGCCATATCCTTGAGAGATAACAACATAAAGCATGTTCCCATTAATTTTTTGCATCCGCATGTTGGCACACCACTACAAAAGCAACGCCCCCTAGAAGCCAGTGAAGCTTTGCGTATTATTGCCATTTTTCGCCATATATTACCTAGTGCAAGCTTGCGCATTTGCGGAGGTCGCCCCTTAGTTTTAGCCCAAAGGCAACACGAAATTTTTGCCGCCGGCGCCAATGCTCTGATGACTGGCAATTACTTAACCACTAAGGGCATGGGCATTGATGAAGATTGTACCATGATTAAAGCTCAAAACTTGGAAATTATTACTGATGCAAGCACTTAATCCCCTACAAGGAGTTTTCATCACCGGTACAGGAACTGGCATTGGCAAAAGTATTGTTACTGCTGCTCTTAACCATGTTTTATGGTCCTTGCATCATAAGGACTTTCAAGGTTATCTAGCTGTTAAACCAATACAAACTGGAACTGTAGCTCACGATGCCGCGCAAGCAAATCAATATATAGGCGACTGCGCCATATATGCAGAGGCCTTAAAGCATATGCCACTTGAAACTCCTTCTGCATTTACTCCTAAGACTTTACACCACTTTGCCATGCCGGCATCTCCACATTTAGCCAGTGAGCAAGAGTGTATTAATCTTAGTATCTCAGATCTTTACCGCGAGATATTGCATTTGAGCATGAACATAGAGCATTGCCCCATGCTCATTGAAGGTGCTGGCGGAGTGTATGTGCCACTAAATGATCAAGAAACTATGCTTGACCTTATGCAAAGCCTAGGTTTGCCAATTATCTTGGTTATGCAAAATACTCTTGGAGCAATAAATCATACCCTACTTAGCATTGATGCCTTACAAACCCACAATTTAACCATTGCTGCCATTATCTGCACTGAAACAGATGAGAATGACCTATTAATTAAAGCAGATAATATTAAAACCATTGCAAAACATGCGCCTAAAATACCCATTTACTCCCTACCCTACATGGCTGAATTTTCGCACCCAGAAATTAACCCTAAGGTTTGGGCAAAAGGCACCAAGGCATTAGCCTTACTGGCTGCACAATTGGTTAACATTTGGAAAACAAATACAGAGAAAAGAAGTCATATTTCTTCTTCATCTACCATACTTGATTTTGACAAAGCTCATCTTTGGCACCCATATACTTCAAGCATAAATCCACTGCCTGTATATGAGGTAACGCATACTCAGGGTATGCATATTTTTTTACAAAATAAAGCAGAGCCGCTTATTGACGGCATGTCATCTTGGTGGTGTGCTGCACATGGTTATGGCAATGCAAAACTTATTCAAGCAGCCAAGGATCAAATTGATAAAATGCCCCATGTAATGTTTGGAGGCTTAACCCATGAACCAGCCATAAAAGCTGCTCAAACTCTTCTTCAATTACTGCTCAATAATACTGCAAGCCAAAAAAAGCTTAAGCGAATTTTCTGGTCTGACTCAGGCTCCGTTGCTGTGGAAGTAGCCATGAAAATGGCCATGCAATATCAACATGGGCGCGCACAAAAACAGCGCACCCTTTTTCTTAGCCCACGTGGAGGCTATTATGGTGATACCCTAGGTGCCATGAGTGTGTGCGACCCTGTTAATGGCATGCATACTCTTTTTAACCATGTACTAGCACAGCATATTTTTATTCCACGCCCTGAATGTGCTTTTGATGGCACCATGAACACTGCCTTTGACGAAACCTGCCTAGAGCCATTGGAAAATGCCTTCAAACAATATGGCAATAAACTAGCCGCCTTTATTATAGAGCCTATTGTTCAAGGAGCAGGAGGAATGTGGTTTTATGACCCACGCTATTTGCAAAGAGTGGAAGAACTCTGCAACGCTCATGATGTGTTACTTATATTTGATGAAATTGCTACAGGTTTTGGACGCACTGGCAAAATGTTTGCGGCCAATTGGACAAACATTACTCCGGATATTTGTTGTGTGGGAAAGGCATTGACTGGAGGTTTTATGAGCCTTGCAGCCACCATTTGCACAGAAGAGGTGGCAGAAAATATTTGCGCCAACGAGCAAGTTTTTATGCATGGTCCAACCTTTATGGCCAATGCTCTTGCCTGCGCTGTGGCACAAGCATCCTTAAATATTTTTGCAAACCATACTTGGAAAGAACAAGTAGCAAGCATTGAAAAAGAATTGAAGCAAGGTCTTGCGCCATGCAAAAGCTTAGAAGGTGTTGCCCATGTGCGCGTCTTGGGTGCCATTGGAGTGGTAGAAATGCATGAAAATGTTAATGTTGCCGCTCTGCAAGATTTTTTTGTGCAAAATAATGTTTGGATTAGACCCTTTGCAAAGCTTATCTACATTATGCCACCCTATATTGCTAGTCATGCTGACATTAAAAAATTAACTCAATCCATAACTTTAGCCATTAAACTTAAGGTACATAAATTATGATTTGGTTATTATTATACTCCTTATTACTTTGTTTAATTTCGCTCTGGTCCCACGCAAAAGAACGTACCAAAGCCCATATGCATACAGCATTTTTTGTGAATAATCGCCAAAGCTCGGCAAATGGTGTAGCCTTTTCCATAGTGGCTTCATGTGTGGGAGGCTCTGCTACACTGGGCATGGCGGGCCTTGCATGGCAAGTGGGTATGCCAGCTTTTTGGTGGCTTGGCACTGGAGCCATCGGTTTAACTATACTAGCATTTTTCCTAGCTCATCGAGTGCGCCAAAGTGGGGCATATACTCTGCCAGAAATGATTAGTACCTTCTTAAGCCCATCAGCGCGTCCGCTATCATCAGTGATTATCATTTTAGCATGGTTAGCCATAACATCTGCACAACTAAGCGCCATGGCAGCATTGATTTCACCCCTCATACCAGAAGCCATAGCCGGTTTACCAACACCCATTGCTAACACTTTGCAGAGCTTTGAGCCATCTACATTAGCTCTGCTACTTGGTTCTAGTATTGTCGTCATTTATGCCTGCATTGGCGGGCAAGCAGCAGTTATTAAAAGTGATCTTATTCAATATGCCTTGCTTATGTTAGCCCTCATAGTAAGCGTGGGGTTGCTGTATATAAATATAAATACAGCAGATCTGCAAAATCCTCTAAGTAGCATAGAGTTTGAATTGATTAATGCAGAATTTCCACTTAGCAAGTTTACATATTTTTTACTTATAGTTGGTGGTAGTTATGTAGTTTGCCCCATGCTGTTTGGGCGCTTATACAGCGCAAAAGATGCTAACACGGCCAAACGTGGTGCAATGTTAGCCATATTTTGGCTTTTATTAACAGCCATGCTTATAGTAGCTCTGGGCATTATATGTCGAGCTTTCACTCCAGAGCTAACTAATATTGCTCCAGAAAAAGTTCTTAGTACGGTTTTATTGCAAGAGCTACCAGCTTGGGCTAGCACACTTGCTTTCTTAGGAATTTTTAGTGCGCTTATTTCTTCGGCAGATTCAAGCCTTATTACTGCCGCAACCATTTGCAGTAATGATGTTTTGCGCACGCACAGTGTTAAAGTTTGTAGGTTATGCACCATATGCATCGGGCTTGGAGGTGTTGCTTTAGCCCTTAGCGGTAAGGGTATATTGCAGCTCTTACTCATGGCCAATGATATTTATGTTTGTGGCATAGTTACACCAGTATTTGTGGGCATGCTCGCACACAAACGCTATATTTTAAGAGCGCGTGGCATAACTTTAGCCATGGGTATGGGGGGTGCCTTTGGTCTTACGGCAGCTTTAAGCGGCGAAAATATTTATAGCTATATGGGCATAATCACAGCTTTAATCATTTCTCTGCTTTCCATTAAAGGGCTTAGCATAAAAAAATCACAACAATTAAATGCCCATTAATTTACTGCAATACTTTAAACACGTTAAATATAAAGTTTCATCGCGTTAGTCACCCAACATTTTGTAAAAACAATATTATGCAATATTAAAAAGTCTGCGTGCATTATCTCCGCAATGTTGCCAAAGTTCTGCAGGATCCATATTTTTTGCCTTGGCTATACAATGCGCTGTAAACACAGTTAGGGCAGGTTCATTACGTTGACCGCGCCATTCTTGTGGAGCTAAATACGGGCAATCTGTTTCGAGCATAAGTTTATCTAAAGGAGTAATAGCAGAGGCAGCGCGTAATTCTTCATTTTTAGGATAGGTTACAGCACCGGGGATGGACACATACCAACCATTATGTACAATGCGTTTAAGCTCTGCCACATTTCCACCAAAGCAATGCCATAGTAGTGGATAATCCACAAAACCTTCTTTTTCTAAGAGCGCAATGGTTGCATCGGTGGCATCGCGGCTATGAATGAGCACAGGTTTATCTAGTTCACGTGCAAGATTTAATTGTGCCACAAAAATTTCTAATTGTATGTCTTTGGGGCAATCATCCCAATAAAAATCGAGCCCTATTTCACCCACAGCACGCAAACGAGCATCATCTAAAAAGTGCTTGTGCATAGCTTGTAGAGTTTGCTCAGAAAATTTTAACCCGTCGCTTGGGTGTATACCTAAGCTAAAAAAAATATTTTCATGCCCTTCAAAATAGTGCTTGCGCTCAGCATAAGCTTCTGGGGATAGAAAAATATTTATAATATGCGAAACGCCGCATTCTTTAGCACGTGCAATAATAACATCTCGATCTTCGTCAAATTTTTTTAAATCAAGATGAGCATGACTATCGACTCCACCAAGAGGCAATGCAAATTCTTGGGGAGGGGTGGCAGGGGCTTTTTTTTTCGACAAATTAACCTCGAATTATTGTGAATAATAATTTGTTACTAAATTTAATATATTAGTTGCTTGATTTTCCAAAGAATAATCCTTGGCAGTGTTAAGAAGATTTTCGCGCAAAGTACCAAGCTTTGGTCCACCAGTGTGCAATAAAAGACAAGCCTGCTCAAGAGCAAGAGTTGCACCAAGCACATCAGCATCTGCTACATATAAACCATTACCCTCAAAAGAAGTTTTGCGTAAACTAAACCATGGTTCATATAGATAGGGCATTGCCTCATCACTTATAAAGCGCGCTTGACGCATATAATCCCAACCACCAAGTCCACCAAAACCAACCACCATACAGCCAGACGCCATGGCCTCTAAGGGAGGTAGAGGGCAGCCTTCTGGAAAACCTGTTGCTAAAAAAATATGACAAGTGCGCAATGTTTCAGCCACTTCTGCGTGAGATAAATGCTGTAAACGCACCCATTGTATGCGTATATGCGGATTTAAACGTGCAAGGCGATCTTGCAAGGCATGTTGAATTAAGTCGGAAAAAACTTTATTTTTGCGCGGCATCCAAGCAATACGAATGGGATTTTTAACTGGATCATCTGACATTGCTGTAGGGTAAAAAAGCTTAGAATCAATACCGGGGCGCAAAACAGGACCATCCTTACCAGTGATAGTTTGCAAACACATACGCACAGGGTCAGAAACATATATAAAATCAACATCAAGCTGATCCCAGCGTGTTTCACCTGGTAAGGCATTTAGCCCAAATGACCAAGCTTGCATATAAACTACACAACGAGCCTTAGCTTTAAGCCCAAGCAAGAGCGCATTAACCCAACCTTCTGGCACAATCCAAACATAATCAGGTCCAAGCACAATATTATCCCAGTACACTATGGGAACTTCAATATGAGGAAAGGTTTGCGTGTAGCTTGCATATAGCATCTCACCTTCTTTGACCACAAAGCAAACATCATAACCAGCACTGGCTAAATGCTTAGCAAGATTAACAAGCACAGCAAAACCACCACTAACACTCTGTAATGGAGGAAGAAATATAGCAAGTTTTTTCGTCATGGGAACATACTAACAATATATATGAAAGCAATCAAGAGTGCTTTAATAAGCGCAAAAGATGATAATATAATTCATAAAATGCACGTTGGAGCTGCAAAAATTTAATGATGCCATTTACCGTCGTAAGATATAATTTCCGTTAAACGCCTACTTTTTACGGTGACACAACTAGCATTTAAAGCAGCCTGCTTTGAAGCACCTTGGCATTCATAAAAATATTCAACATATTTAATTAAACCTACATAATGCCCAGCTCTTTCGCTTGGGCGAAGCTCAGTTCTTAGGCTATGGGCATCAACCTCCACATAGCTTGCCACAAAATAATTATTTTCTTTGCGCACAGCTTTATTTGCTTTGGATGGAGTGATGCTGCTGGCGGCATTTTGTACTATATTTTGCGCTATAGTGTTGAGTTTTTGTTGTATTACTTGCTGTGATTCTTCAGCCATCAGCTCTTGTGGCATAAAGCAAATTATAAGAGCTATGAGGCATAAGGCATTTATAAAACGTCTATTATTCATGTTTTTACGCACTTTTATAAAAATAAATATTATCAATTCTATGGTTTAATTATTCAAAAGAAATTTCCACACGCCTATTTAAATAACGCCCTTCCTTAGTATTATTGTTATACTTGTGCGAAATACCGTGTCCCACAGCATCCATACGACTAGCAGGAATACCTTGCGCTGAAAGATAGTTTTTTACTGCATTGGCACGATTTTGCGATAAAGTCATATTATAGCTTTTATCCCCAACTATATCAGTCCAACCGCCAAGCATAATGCGTTTACCAGGATTAACTTTAATAATATTTGCCACTTCGTTAAGAATGTTTTGTGCATTATGATCTAAGTTTGAAGAGTCAAAAGCAAAATTTACACCGCGCAGCACAATAACTTCTTCTGTTTGGTCGCACCAAACATCAGTGGCAAATTGCTCAAGTGCTCTATCGTCAGAGGCAAGCTTAATGCCATCTGCCACCAAGGTATGAGGGTTAAGGGTAGCAATTTGGGCTATAACATCTCTTTCTTCTCGGGTCTGCGCAAAGGAAATAATATGCACCACTAAATCGCGCTGATTAGCATAAATATCTTTAACCACATCCACTAAGCCAAGACCTCGATTATTGCCTCCGTCGGTGGCAATAATTAATGCTGCATTGCGGTTCATGCTAGAAATCCAAGGTTCATAACCCTTTAAACCTGTACCCATGGGGGTAAGTCTGCCAAAAATAGGCAAGTCATCATTAATTCTTGAGATGCTTTCATTCATGCTGTTGCGGTCCCAAGGGCCTTGATTTAGCATGGTAATAGCCGGAGCAAGAGTGTGCATACCCCCATAATAATCTAAAGCAGGGATAATAGAATTAATGCGCGCTAGTACTATTTTGGCAATGTCAATCTTTGGTTCTCCTATTTCCGCACTTTGCATCATCATGGAACCAGAGTAATCTACCACAAAATCAAAGCTATTAATTTTTTTGCCACACATGACACCAGCAGCCATGCTTTCAGCACAAAAAACCAGTACTAGACAAATCATCAAATTAATAATTTTGCATGCTTTCATATTCTCCCCCTGACATATTATTTATAAGAATTTAATTTTATGCAATTTTTGTTTTAGTTAAAATAAAATTACTATCGTTTCAATGCTTTTTAACATATGCCATATGACATTGGCAAGCTAGAGCTTTTTTAGCAGCGCTTACAAAAAGTGTTTAGTTGACGTTTATTCTTAAAAATATAATACTTAAAACATGAGTTGCATACCATTTTATAAACTAAGTCCTAGCGGTAATATGACATTGCTATTTGAAGGACTTGACCATGGTAAGAATAAGCGCATGCTATATGCCACAAAAGGTCTTTTACCTTGCCATATTGGTGCAGAACAAGCTGGTTTTATAGATATATCTAAAGGCAAACTAGAAATGGCTGGCGGAGAATTTTGCATTAATGCAACGCGTTGTCTTGCTTTGCTCATGGCTTTAGAGCAAGCTGATAGCACAACTTGGCAAGGTGTTGTGCATTCATCTGGTTTCAATCAACCTTTACATACTAAGGTAGAAAAAATTTCAAAAAGCCCTCATGTTAATGACTATGATGTAAAATTAAGTGTACCATTAACAAGCATCCCTTACATCCAAGAGCTTGATAAAGGCATTAACCTTGTTCAACTACCTGGCATTAGCCACCTTTTAATAGATGAACGAAGTATAGCATTTTGTGCCAAAGATTGGCAAAATCAAGCTGCAAAACTTCGTAAACATTATAATTTAGAACAGGAGTTAGCAGTAGGTTGTATTTGGTGGCATCATATTTCAAGCAATGTAAACTCCAATAATGAGGATGAGCAAACTTTTTTCATGCATCCCGTTGTAGTTGTAAAAGAGCCATGGGCGGAACATTATGAAAATGCTTGTGGTTCTGGAGCATTAGCTTTAGCATTGTGGTTATTTTCTAAAACAAAATGTAATAGTTATATTATGCAGCAACCAGGTGGAAATTTGACGATTAATATACAAGAGGATATACAACAATTAAAGGCCATTGTAGGTGGTAAAGTTAATTTGGTGGCACAAGGCACAGCTTATTTTGATTAAATGCAACTAAATATTAACAGTTGAGGTAGTTATGTGGTGGTCAAAGCTATATTTTGATAAACAAGATTTTGAGTTATTGACCCTTGTAAACTCCATTGTAGGCAAAGCCGACAATATGAAATGGAGTCAAACTTTTTCTGAAACCAATCTTCACCCACATGGTATAAAAACTCTCACTCTCTCGCGAGAAATGCGCGTGGCCTATTCTGTAGCAAGGCTTATTGATAGTTTAGAGATGGGCAATAGCCAAAATCGGCTCAACGCCTTAAGTTCTCTATATGATGAAGTTTTACATAGTGCCAAAACCAATTTTAGGCGAAATACCGCGCGTGTTCTTATTGAAATTATGAAGGAGTTAATCCGCTCTCATGGTAACATTCAACGGCAAATTTATTTAGCTTCAGACTTTCGAAGAGCAGCTCGTGGAACACCTCATGTAGTGCGTGAACTTTTAGCACATTATGGTCTTATTGAGATGCCAGAAGATTGGAGTCAACTGGCTTTTGACCATCATGTGCACGATGCCAATACCAAGGGGCGTAAAAACTCTACACACTTAGTTATGGATGCTTGGATTAGGGGCATTCGCCATCTAACTATTATTTATTATAATTATATTGAAGAAGACGCTGCACGTGAAGTGCTTAGTGCTGCCGCCATTGTGGGCATAAAGGTACGCATTGGCTTTGAATACGCTGTGCCTTTTAGAAATAAATATGCACATTTTATTTGGAGTCCACGTGGTTTATATTCGCCTGATGATTTTTTAGAATTTTTAAACGAAGCACCCATGCGTCATTTAATGGAGCTTGGGCGCGAGGCATCTGCTTGGCAACAGCGTTACGTCTTCATGGTTTTGGATGCGTGGAATACCAAACATCGCTTAAGTCTAGCAAATAAATTTAATTTAGATGTCAGTGGCATACCATGCATAACACCTGATATTTTTAAAGCATTTGTTGGCGTTGGGCAAGCATCACTGGTGCATCTTGCTGAGTGCATTTTTATTCATTTGCTACCACAAATAGAGCAAGCTAAAGCCAATTTTGAAACTATAGAACCATGCGCAGACCAAGATATGCATCAAAAGCAAGCAACTTATTGTGAAGCTTTAAATTCCATTACCAGTGCCTGCATATATAATGATTATATTGCACCTATAAATAATCCTGAACTACCTTCACCATATGTGCCAAGCACTGAGCCTAACACACCTGAGCTTTTACGCTTAAAGCCCATAGCTTTGCTTGATTGGCTATCAAGCATTTATAATAATAATTTAATAACACTAAACATTGCCAACTTAGATGCTGAAGATGTGCTTGAAATTTTATGGCAATGTCAAGGCTTAGTCACTCACCTTGAACTTTTTAATTTGCGCGTATGGAATGATGATAAAATTGAAAACATAAATGAAATTGTAGAATTACAATTTGCCATTAATGAAGCTAGCGTTCCAAGGCTTAAGCATGTTGTGCTTACAAAGTTAAAAAATCGCCTACAGCAAGACCAAGAGGGGCAAGAAATCTCAGTAGAACAAGCAGAGCGTTGTGCTGTACTGCAAGATATTTTAGGTAATATTCAGCTTTTTAAGAATTTTTATACTTCAAAACCTTTGTGGGTGCATATGGGTAGCGATGCCACAGGCAGACCAGAAAGTGATATAGGCATGGGCTTGGTCTTTAACGACACTCTGCCTAAAAATGCGCAAAAAGCACTAGAAAAGCAAAAGGAAAATACTGCTGTGCCATTTTATATGACCATGTATTATAATATGCGCCTAACCCCCAATGATTTTATACCACAACAAAGCTTACTTACGCGTCTTATACGCCTTATACCTGGTCACTATCATTATGGATATATTAAAGAACAAGAATGGTCACCGCGATCTTCTTCAGCACGTATCGCAAAGCCTGGCAACATTGCAGCTCTAGGTAATGTGAAAAAAGAAACTCATAAACGACACCACTCCACATCCACACCAGATGCTATGCCTGCGCCAAAATATCTTAATTCACGTCTTGCTAATATTTTAAAGGTATTAATAGGATTTATTCCTGCTTGCATAGCCTTCCAGTATACTCAAACTTGGTGGTTTTTAGCTTGGTTTGGACCATTAATTTGGTTTGGCATAACTGGTGTACGTAATATTGTGCAAGCTGTGGTGGCAGGTGGAGGGTTGCACCGCTCAACGCTTTTACGCTGGGGTGACCATGTTAGTTGGTCTAGGCTTTGCGATTCGTTAATGTATACGGGATTTTCCGTACCCTTATTAGAACTTGGGGTGCGTATTATATTATTACAAAATACCCTTGGTTATACAGTGTCAAATCACACTGTTATGGTTTATAGCATTATGGCAGCCGTTAATGGTTTATATATTGCTTGGCATAATATCATTCGAGGTTTGCCAAAAGCTGCTATAATTGGCAATATATTTCGTAGTGCGCTTGCCATACCTATGGCCATTTTATTTAGTGGAATTATATATGAAATATTATTTTTAACTCAAGTGGCTGACCCTAGTAATTTTATACAAATGGGTTCTGCTATTATTTCTAAAATGGCTTCGGACACGGTGGCAGCATTGATAGAGGGTTATGCTGATCATAAAAACAATGTACGCATGCGCCGCTGGGACTACAAAACAAAATTTCAACAAATGTTCAATTGCTATGTGCAAATTGAATTGCTTTTTCCAGAAGATGATATTTTAAATCTCATGGTTAAACCTAAGCGTTTTATGAAAAAGGTTGGTGAACGAAATCCAGCCCTTAGGCGCACTTTAATGGTTAATGCTCTAGATTTTATGTATTTTTGGTTGTATCGACCTAGGTCTCAAGAAGTATGCAAAAAAATATTAGCAAGAATGAGCAAAGAAGAACGAAATATTTTTGGATATTTTCAATTAGTTCTTATGCAAGAGCGTGATATAAGCAGGCTATTTGTTGATGGTATGTTAGGGCGTCAATTTGGAAAACCTTTAGCTTTTTATTTAGCTATGCATAGAACATACCTTAAGGAAATTTTACCATTGTGTTCTTTGGAAAGTAAACAATATGTCAAAGACAATGTTGCGTGAGGGATTTAGCACTGGTTCAGCAGCCACTGCTGCCGCCATGGCTGCTCTTCAATTTATGCTAAGTCAAGAGCATTATCCATCATATATACAAATACCCATACCACCTCTTGAAAATATGTATGGGCAAGAAACTTTGCAAATTCCTATTAAAGAGGTGAAGATTGATGGTATAGACCAAGCCCTTGGTATAGTAATAAAAGATGCTGGAGATGACCCTGATGTCACGCACCAAGCTCTTATTCATGCCACTGTTAAGCTTCATAATAATCAAGGGCAAATACTGATAAATGGCGGTCTTGGTGTTGGGTCTTTTACATTACCAGGCTTGCCATTACCCATAGGAGAAGCTGCCATCAACCCAGCTCCACGTAAACAAATGCGAGCAGGACTTTTACAAATTGCTAAGCAATATGATTTTACTGGTGGCATTGAAGTGTGTATATCTGTTCCGGATGGGCTTACTATTGCAAAAAAAACTTTTAATTCGCGCCTTGGTATAATGGGTGGAATTTCCATACTTGGCACGCAAGGTACGGTTAAACCCTTTAGCCATAAAGCTTGGAAAGCTACCATTAGTCAAGGTTTACAAGTTGCTGCTGCCACAAATTGCCCTATAATTTGTTTAAGCACCGGACGACGCTCTGAGAGGTTATTGCTTAAAAAATATGATCAATTACCAGCTCAAGCTGCTGTACAGGTTGCGGATTTTGCACAATTTTCATTACAAGAAGCTGCAAAGTATCCTTTTAAGTTGGTTTGGGGTTGTTTTTTTGGAAAATTAGTCAAGCTTGCTCAAGGTCATGCCTATACTCATGCCCATAGTGCCACTTTGGATTTTGAACTTTTGACTAAATGGTGTATTGATGCGGGACTTGACAAAAAAGAAGCTCAGCAAATAACAAGCTGTGTTACGGCAAATCACGCTCTTGAAATTATCCTTACCAGTGAAAAGGCTGTACATATTTTAGAATACATTGCTCAAAAATGCGCCTTGACTGCCTCTACATTTGCAGGGCGCAAGGTTAAGGTGCATTTATTTCATTTTGACGGTAGAAACTTGGTTAGTGTATGAATATAAAATTATATCCCATAGAAGTGCTTTCTATGTATGGGCAAGTGCTAAACCATAAAGAAAGCAAACTATTGCACGGCTCGCACTGCATAGTAGGCGGCAAAGCCTTGCTTAATCAATTGCCTAAAGAGGCTCTAGCCAAAAATGTATCTCTACATGCCATTACAAGCCCTTTAGAAAATACTTTCAATTTTATAGAGCAATCCCGCACTCAAGGTAAACGTGTACTTGTCTTAGCAGATGGCGATGCTTTGTATTTTGGTATTGGGGTGAGCCTAATTAAACGTTTTGGGAAAAAATCCGTGCGTATTCATGCAGGCATTAGTATTATGCAACGATTTTGTGCTAAACTTGGTTTAGCTTGGCACAATGTGCAAAATATTACATTGCACGGTAGACCAGAAGCGTGGCACCAATTAAATATAGCCCTTTTTACCAATAAAACTGTTTGCGTACTTACTGATGACAAGGCAAGCCCGCAAAAAATCGCAGCTTTTTTATATGCTCGTGGAGCACGTCATTTCACCATGCACATAGCTAAAAACATGGGGCAAACTAATGAAAAACTTTATAGCATGAGCCTTAGCAAAGCCATGCAGCACAGTGATGAAGTATCCAATTATTGCACTGTAATTATTGAACCCAAGCAATATCTGCGCCCCACCCTTGGGCTTTTAGCGAAGTCATTAAAACACCAAAATAATTTAATGACTAAAAATGCTGTTCGTGCCACAGCATTAAGCTATTTACGCATTGAACCTCAGCATACTTTGTGGGACATAGGGGCAGGATCTGGCGCAGTGGCCCTTGAAATGTGTGCTCTTGCTTATGCAGGCAGGGTTGTTGCAGTAGAAAAAAATAACAAGCGAATTTTAGATATTGAAAAAAATCGTCAGCAAATGGGTGCTTTAATTTTAGACATTTGCCATGGCGCTGCACCAACATGTTTAGAAGATTTACCAAGACCACAAGGTATTTTTGTAGGAGGTGGTTTAAGTGATGCTAATGGTGAAGAAATACTTAAACACCTTGTATATTCATTGGATGAAGGTGGGCGCATAGTTATTAGCTGCGTGCTACTTGAAACACTGCACAAAGTGCAAAACTTTTTTCAGCAAACAACTTTTAATTGGCAAGTATTACAGCTTAGTATAAATCAAAGCACAAAACTTGGTGCAGGCACACGCCTTGTGCCAGAAAATCCAGTATTTTTAGTTGTAGCAGAAAAAGTATAATTAGTCGGCACTGAAAAACCATGTATCGACTTAAAAACAAAAAAATTTTACCGTTAAAATAAATCATTAAAATTACCAGAAACAGGGGCATGTAATGCGACTTTCTGGCAATTTCGTTAGTCTGCTTGAGTTGTAAAAATATTTTATTTCAAGTGATTATTGTGTTTTTCAGCATCGATTAATTACATCATCTGCTCTGACTCATTTTGCAACATGCGCATTAAGGTGCGCACATTACGAATGCCAATGACCTTCCACTGACCATTGGTGGCGCGAAGCCATGCTTCCACGGGATAAGACCTTCCATTTTCATGATCACGCAAAACAAAGGTCACGTATTCAGCACCACTTTCTGGAATGGCTGGTCCAATATTAGTAATTTCTTTGCGCCCCATAGAAGTATTGGTCAAAAATGGAGCTAACACACCACCAGGTGGGGTTGTTTTTACTTCTTTTCCGGCAAAGGCTCCGGAGCGCACCCCAAAGCGTATAAATTCACCGACTTCAGTAATGAGCGTATTACGCAAAGTTTCTCTTGCCTCAGCACTCATATTGGCAGCGGATAAAATAAGTGCAAGTACAGGTGGAATAGTTTGTTGCCCTTCTTTGCTGGCATCTTCCATAACAACGTCTAAACATTGCCCCACAAGGCTTTCCATATCTATAGAAGCATCAAAAAGCTCTTGATTGGCATTGTCCAAAGCACTTTGTATGTCTTTAATAGTTTGTACAGCATCTTGCCCAGCAAAAGCTTGCATGGGCATTAATAATAAAAATAGTAAAAAAATGTATGTTAACTTTTTCATAAAATTACCTAAATTATTTTTAATTCTTGAGTAGTTTTACCTTTTAGTGATAAGCCAAAGCCACAGCTTACAAAAATAACATTTTGACAAGCATTAGCCATAATTTGATTAAGTTCACCATGCAGGTCACGATATCTACGTGCAAGTTCAGACATAGGAACCATACCAAGCCCAAGCTCAGAAGTTACAACAGCTAAAGGAATAGGAAAATCTTTTATCCACCTCGCCAAATCTTCTGCCAAGCTCAAAATTTTTTTATCATCATGTCCCTTAGCCATATGATTATTTAGCCACATGCTAAGACAGTCCAAAAGCACCACGTCTGCTTGAATATTTTGTAATTGCTGAGGATAAAAATAAGGTGCTTCTAAACAAGACCAACCTTGAGTACGTCTTTTTTGATGCTCACCAATACGTTTTTTTGTTGCTACATCTTCTGCCAAGGCTGTAGCAATATATTGCCGTATAGTACCTTGCTGCTCAGCCCATTTTTCTGCCAAACGGCTCTTACCACTACGTGTGCCGCCCACAAATAAAATGCTACTCATAGTTAATTATTGGCAGCATTACCAAGGCGCGATGACAAGTCGTCTAATAGTTGAGCTATAACACTAACACTTTGCATGGCATTACCTTGTTTAGCTTGACGACGCTCAATCCATTCTGCAACAAATATAATTGTATCAGCATCCGTGCCTCGTGCTGCTGGGGCTTTAGATTGAATAGTATTAACTAAATCTCTACTAGCTTGTTCACGCTCTGCAAGTATGCGCTGATATTGAGCATTTAATCCATCAATACGTAACTGGGCAGCTTTTTCTGCCGTGCTATCCTTAGCCTCACGAGCATTATCAAGGTCAAAAACAGCATCAGTAATTTTTGTAAGAACATCCACCGATTCTTGACCCAAATCTTCAACACCTTGCACAAGTTCTAAAAAATTATTGGTGGCAGCAATACCATGTAAAACACCACTTACTGACTGAAATTGCTTAGCATATGCCTTATACATAGCAGAAGTTTGCTCAGGCGTTAAAGCCTTGCCCTTAGTAGGAAACTCTGCCGCATCTCCAAGAGCAGCCACAAATCTGTCTGCATATAAATTATATAATGCATTGAGCATGGTAGGATTAAAGGCATATTGCAATAGCTCTGTACGAGCAGTAATAATATCCTTTTGCCCCTGTGCAACTAATC
Organism: uncultured Desulfovibrionaceae bacterium; assembly: GCA_964370675.1. Lineage (GTDB taxonomy): Bacteria > Desulfobacterota > Desulfovibrionia > Desulfovibrionales > Desulfovibrionaceae > CAYJAD01. The sequence goes on along the minus strand of CAYJKC010000009.1, from coordinate 27,469 downwards.
CACGCATAGTTTGACCATAGCGATAATTAGTAGCAGCCAGCCCAAAATTTAGTCCTTTACTAGGGCTATAGCGGCTAACTAACCACCTTGCTGCGTCATCAATAAATGTCATGGGAACACGATTATCTTCTTCTACCTTTGGCATAACAGTACCAATCTCAGTAGAGGGGTCCAATATGGGTGTATCTATGGGTTCAACTGTTGGTGTGGTGCTGACGGTAATTTGATTTTGAGGAGGTTTTGATACTTCTGGTGGCGGAGGTGGTGCTAGATAGGTTGCTACAGATTCTAGTGGAGTGTCTTTAATGGCAGTATCCACATTTTCCTTAACAGTTTCTGATATAATTTCTTTAGTTTCCTCATCCCTTGACAACCAATAGAGAGTGCTTGCCGTTACAATAACAGCTATGAGCGTAAGTATAGTAAGTTTGAAAATGTTCCCACGTTTAGCAGAAGGCTTTGGTAGATTTTGCAAATTCGTTTTACTAAATTCTGTCATGCTCTAACCCCCTTAAATTTAAAACTATGCTTGTTCAGCAATCCATTTTATGGCTTCGCTTAAATTCAAAGTACCTTCATAAAGAGCGCGCCCACTAATAGCACCTTGCAAGGTGCTACGCCTACTTAAAGGGTAAAGCGCTTTAACGTCATCAAGCGTGCTAACTCCCCCAGCCGCAATAACTGGCAGCTTTGATATGGAACAAAGACGTTGCATAGCTTCTACATTTACACCACTTTGCATGCCATCACGGGCAATATCGGTGTAAATAATAAAGGCTGCACCATCTTCATGCAAGCGTGGAAGCACATCTTCAACGCTAATATCAACACTTTCAACCCAGCCCTTGGTTTTAAGTGTTCCATCTTGAGCATCCAATGATACACCAATGCGGTTTGGAAAAGCTGCACACAATTCTTTAAACATGACCGGGTTTTCAAGTGCCATAGTACCAATAATTAACCTTTGCACCCCAGCATCAATGTATGCCTTGGCAACATTTATATCACGAACACCACCACCAAGCTGAACCGGTATGCTTAATTGCTTACAGATATCGCTAATAAGCCTTGCACTGGTAGGAGTGCCATCAAATGCGCCATCAAGGTCAACCACATGCAACCACTGTGCTCCAGCATTTTGCCAATCTATGGCAGCCTTGATGGGGTCATTTTCAAATACTGTACTTTGATCAGCGCGCCCTTGTTTTAGGCGCACTGCCTTACCATTTTGAATATCTACAGCAGGAAAGATTATCATTGCAATCCTAACTCGTCTAATGCTTTATCAATACCATCTTGGGTTAGTTCTTCTGCTTTAACCCAGCCACCACCACGTTGAAAGAAATCGCCCACACGAGAAAGATCATCAGCTAAGCCCAATTGTTTTTCTTCAAAAACAGAGCGGCGAAAAACTCGTCCATGACGAATATCCAATAAGAAAAACTCCACCCGCACATGAGCAGACTCAGTCACACCAGCTCTTGAACCTGCACGCTGATGCCAGTTAAGCACTTGAGGTACTAACAAAAAATCTACCCTATATTCTCGCCCATAAGCAAGCCAATGCTCAAGAGCTTGCGGAACTTCTGACTCATGAAAGTCATTATTATTAATGGTTAAAGGAGCAGCAAGCCAATTAAAAGTACGCCCTGTTGTATGTAAAGAGCTACGTAGCATTATATCTAATTGAGCAAGTACATCTTGAGTGATAAGCCCTTGGTTTTGAGGAATAAAGCCAGTAATAAGCTTACTTGTGGTGGTTGGTTGCGAAAATGGAACCACACCAATGGTCAAATCAAGCGGTATCACTGAAGAACTACGCTCAATATCAGCTGTGCTTTTCTGGCAAGCTACCATTAAAAAAGATAAACATATAACACCAAAAAGAATATTTCTCATGTGCATTAGTCCAGACCTCCTTTGGTACTGCGTATATTTTGACCGTCCACTCGCACAGCGGCAGCCAATGCAAGCCCAAGGCCCTTGGCCACAGACTCGAGTAAATGATGCCCATTTTTCCCATATAAAAAATTTACATGCAAATTTAAACGCGCTGCACTAACAAATGCTTTGTAGTGCTCACGCCATAAGTCGCGCTCCTCACCAGCCAAAACCGGTGGCAATAATTCATCACCACGCCATTCTAGCCACGGACGACCAGAAATATCAACACATACATCTGCCATAGCTTCATCCATAGGAACGCGACCATAGCCAATACGCGCGATACCCTTGCGCTCTCCCAAAGCAGATGCAAGGGCTTGACCAAGGCACAAACCCACATCCTCTGCACTATGGTGTGCATCAATATGAAGATCGCCTTGACAGTTAATTTTCAAATCAAACCCAGCCCAAAAAGCTGTAAGAGTTAACATATGATCAAGCAAACCCATACCGGTATTTACTTCAATATCACCTGTTCCTTCAAGGCATAAATCTAGGCTTATAATGGTTTCCTTGGTGCTACGGCTTATACTAGCCTTACGTACCATACTTTGCATAATAACTCCAACCTTATCCTTTGGCTGTATTATCAATGGGAGAAGACAAATCTTCCTCCACTTCTTCAGCTTCGGTTTTTTTCTTTCGCCCAAAAACTGCGGCAACACCAATACTTACTTCATAAAGTAGCATCATGGGCATGGCCATAAGTAACTGAGATATAACATCTGGGGGGGTAAGAATTGCTGCAGTAATAAAGATGCAAAGCACAGCATAACGTCTAAAATTGCGCATTCTATCAGCAGTCACAATACCCATACGTGCCAGAAAAAAAGTAAATAGCGGCATTTCAAAAATTAAACCAAATGCAATGAGTAGTTTTAATGAAAATCCTAAATACTCACCAAGTGAGGGCATAGCTGCAATATCCTCGCTAGCAAAACCTACAAAAAAAGTAAAGGCATAGGGAAATACCACAAAGAAGCAAAAACTAGCTCCAGATATAAAAAAGAAAGCCGATATTAAGGCCATGGGAATCATGTATTTTTTTTCTTCATCGTAAAGACCAGGCGAAATAAATGACCACACTTGATAAAATAAATAAGGGCTTACCACAAAAATTGCTGCCACAAGACCAACTTTTAAATATACAAAGAATGCCTCGGGTAAGGCGGTAAAAATTAATTTTGAACCTTCAGGCAAAGCATTCACCAATGGTTTGCAAAGTTCAGCAAAAAGACGCTCTGCAAAGGTATAACAAACCATAAAGGCTAACCCAACTGCAATAAATGAGCGCACTAAACGGGTGCGCAATTCGCCAAGGTGTTCCATAAGCGTCATGGCACGTTCTGGCTTTTCTTCGTCTGGCTGGGGCAAAGTGCCACGTTCTTCTGGCGTTTTGCGTGGTGGGGGTTCACGTTTTGTGCTTGACGAAACACTGGAAAGCTCTTCTAGCTCAGCCTCACTAAGCTCATGCCCCATGGGATCATAGTTGCTCACTTCTTCATTTGATGTTTCTCTACCATCCCAAGCACATTCGCTAGCAAAAAAAGATTGTGCAAAGGCATCATCTGGCTCATTAATTTGAGCGTCTTGCTTTAGATCTTGCGCCTGCTCGGAAGCATTTTCTACACTGTCAAATAAGCTAATTTGCTCTTGTGTAGGTTCGCCCCGTTCTGCTTGATCTGTATGATCTGCTGAAATTTTATCTGACACCTTATGCATGCCTTAGCCTCGATTATTGCTGTCCTTAGATTCTTCATTTGTATTTGCTTCAGCCTCTGCCTTAGCTACAGCCTTAGCCAATGGAGAATTTATGTCCACTTCTTGCGTTGCGCAAGCATCTTCTGCATTGTTATTTGCCACTTCTTCTTGTGCTACTGTTTCATTAGGGGTAGTTGCATCCGATTTAATTACTGCTTCAGCTTTTTGTTCTGATGCTTGGGTTGCATCTTCTGCATCCTTATTATCACTTGGTTTAGCTTTAGCTGTGCTGGCATCAGCAGAATTCGTCCCAAAAAGTTCTTCTTCTGCTTCTTTTTTTAATTTTTCATGTTCATCTTGAGCTACTTCTGCATTCATGGTGCGCTGAAATTCTGTGCTCACACGACGAAATTCGCCCATAACCTTACCCAAGGTTTTAGCAATACCAGGCAAACTCTTAGGTCCAAGGACCACCAAGGCTACCACCAAGATAACTAAAAGTTCTGTACTCCCAATCCCAAACATGCACTACCTCATTTATAAAAATTAGCCTTTATTTAGTAACGTTTATTCCCATTCAATGGTGCTAGGTGGTTTTGAAGATATATCATATACCACACGATTAACACCTTGAACTTCATTAATAATGCGGCTAGACATGCGCTCAAGTAGCTCGGATGGAAGCCTTGCCCAGTCGGCTGTCATAGCATCAACACTATCCACAATGCGCAGTGCAATAACGTGTTCATAGGTGCGACCATCACCCATAACACCCACAGTTTTTAAAGGTAAAAGAACTGCAAAGCCTTGCCAAACCTTACTATACCAACCAGAGCTTTTCAATTCTTCTTGCACTACCTTATCAGCACGCCGTAATATATCAAGTCTATCCTTGGTTATTTCACCAAGAATACGAATGGCAAGACCAGGCCCTGGGAAAGGATGGCGCCATACAATAAAATCTGGCATACCTAGCTCTGCAGCCACTTTGCGCACTTCATCTTTAAATAGCTCGCGTAGTGGTTCAATGAGCTTTAAGTTCATAGTCTCAGGTAAACCGCCAACATTATGGTGACTTTTAATTATAGCACTGGGACCTTTATGCGATATGGATTCAATAACATCAGGATAAAGAGTTCCTTGAGCTAAAAAGTCTACTTGACCCAAGGCTTTAGCTTCTTCATCAAAGACTTCAATAAAAGTATGCCCTATGATTTTGCGCTTTTTCTCTGGATCATCAACGCCTTCAAGTAGGGATAAAAACCGGTCCTGAGCTTGAACAAATTTTAGGTTTAAGTCAAAATGTTCGCGCAAATACGCCACAACTTCTTCACCTTCATCCATGCGCAAAACACCATTATCTACAAATATACAATGCAGGCGATGCCCAATAGCCTTATGCAATAGCACAGCTACCACTGTGGAGTCTATGCCACCAGATAGCGCACATACCACATGCCTATCACCCACTTGCTCTGCCATTTCTTTAATGCAGCGCTCCACAAAGCTAGACATAGTCCAATCGGGGGTAATTTTAGCGATACGAAATAAGAAGTTACGTAACATTGGCACACCATCTTCACTGTGATGCACCTCGGGGTGAAACTGTACACCATAAATTTGGCGTTCATCATTACCCATGGCTGCCACTTCTAAGGTATCTGTGCTTGCAATTACTTCAAAACCAGCTGGCACCTTTTTTACTTTATCCCCATGGCTCATCCATATGCGTGTGGACTTGGCACAATTTAACCCATGCCATAGCGCACAATTTTCATTATGCATTTTAAGGTCAGCAGGACCATATTCTCTAGTGGTTGAGCGAGCAAGCTCGCCGCCAAGGTCTTGAGCAAGAAGCTGCATGCCGTAGCAAATGCCAAGCACAGGAATGCCAAGCTCTAAAAAGCCATTATCAAGAGTTGGTGCATCGTCCTCACCCACCGAAGCAGGCCCTCCAGACAAAATCAGCGCTGAAGGATTCATGGCTTTTACTTCTGCTGCACTTACAATGCAGGGGTGAATTTCTGAGTATACACCAGCTTCACGTACACGCCTAGCAATTAATTGTGTAACTTGTGAACCATAATCAATAATAATAACTTTGCTTGCCATATTGCAAAACCCTTTATAATAAAAAATTCAACTACAACTAAATAATTTTTTTCCAAACTAATTATCTATGCGATAGTTAGGAGCTTCCTTGGTAATAATAACATCATGCACATGACTTTCGCGAAGACCTGCGGCAGATATTTCACAAAATACACTTTTTTCGCGTAATTCGTTCAGGTTTGTGGCACCAACATATCCCATACCAGAGCGTAAACCACCCATTAATTGATAGATAGAGTCCATGACCCCACCTCTATATGGCACACGCCCCACAATACCTTCTGGTACAAGTTTCTTACTTTTTTCTTGGAAATAACGATCGGATGAGCCTTCCTTCATAGCGTCAATGGATCCCATACCACGATAGATTTTATAGGTACGTCCTTGATATAGTATAGTCTCACCTGGACTTTCTTCAGTGCCCGCAAAAAGACTACCTATCATAACAGAGTGTGCACCAACAGCTAAGGCTTTGACTATATCACCAGAAAATTTAATGCCGCCATCTGCAATACAGCAACGATCCATTTCATTAGCTGCTCTTGAAGCTTCAGTAACAGCCGTTACTTGGGGCACTCCAACACCTGCTACAATACGGGTAGTACATATAGACCCTGGCCCGATACCAACCTTAATGGCATCCGCACCAGCTTTAAGTAATGCCTTAGCACCTTCATATGTACCCACATTGCCAGCAACCAATTGACAATTAGGAAAGGCTGCTTTGACTTCCTCTATAGTTTTAATAACATTGGCAGAATGGCCATGAGCAGAATCAAGCACAAGCACATCAGCTCCTGCGGCTAAAAGTTCACTTGCCCTTTCTATACCGCCAACACCAATGGCTCCCCCAACGCATAGACGGCCCTTATCATCCTTACAAGAAGCAGGATATTTCTGTACTTTATCAATATCTTTCATAGTGATAAGACCGCGCAGTCTATCTTCGCTATCCACTACAAGTAATTTTTCAATTCGATATGTATGTAAATGCTGACGGGCTTCATCAAGAGTTGTTCCCATGGGCACAGTGATTAAATTTTTAGAAGTCATCACTTCATGCACACGAGTATTTTCAGCATCTTGTACAAAGCGTACATCTCGATTAGTTAAAATACCCACAAGTTTATGCCCATCTACCACTGGTAAACCAGAAACGCGATAATCTGCCATCAAAGTTAAAGCCAAGTGCACACTATCATTAGAAGACACAGTAATGGGGTCTAATATCATACCACTTTCAGACTTTTTCACCTTTTCAATTTCAAGGCGCTGTTTATCCACAGCCATATTCTTATGCACAATACCAATGCCGCCCATACGCGCCAAAGATATAGCCATGGCTGACTCAGTAACTGTATCCATAGCAGCAGATAATAAAGGAATACGAAGCGGAAGGGACGGCGTTAAAAATGTCTCAATTTCCACAAGATCTGGAGTTACTTGAGAATAGCCGGGCAAAAGCAAAATATCATCAAAAGTTAAGGCTTTTCCAAAGTTTGTAGGCATAGTATCCTCGCAAGATTTTGATATGATTACTTAAATTTAATATATTATTATATATAATTATGAAATATTTGTCAATACGCAGGTTTTGGCTTATGAATATAATATGATTTTCTAAGGTGTAGAATAAATTTTTTGCTAAGCGTAAGGCTAAAAACACTTATGATTTAAGGATTGAATTTGCTTTTACTTAAAAGTCAAAGCAACCAATATGGACAACATCTCACTTAAACCCTTACGTGATTCAGATTTGGCTACTTTTGTATTTGATAAGTGAGGTTCGGTAAATTTTTTTTAGCGTTGCAGCACCTACGCAGAAAAATTTACACAAAAAACTATTCCCACCACCATGCGGCACGCGCACTAAGCAACTCTATATCGCCACCAGCAGCAATATTCAAAAATGAACGATACTTACGCACATATTCATGGCTGTGTGGATTGGCATTAAAAAGCCCTTCAAATAGCTTAGCATCTTCTGTGAGCATTTTTTGAGCTGCATCTTGGCGGCGTTTAAATGATGGGGTTATGAATGGTAGTAAGTCTTCATCTTGAGCCAAGGTGGCAAAATAGGCTAGAGAGGTAATAAAGTTTAGGTTTTGTATAGCGGCCATGGCTTTATCATGCTTTGTAGCTGTACATCTAAATGTGCGACATCCAAGCGATTCAAATAATTTTTCTACTATAATAACTTGTTCTTCGCTAGTTGGTTCAAATTCACGCATAGCAGGTACAATGGCCACTGGTAAATCACTACCCTTAGGTGGTTTTGGACCAAAGAGTGGATGTGTACCAACCACTGGTCCTGACCAGTATTTTTGCATATGTTCAAGAGCCACTACTTTGACTGAGGTAATATCTGTAACTATACAATGCTTTGGCAAATGTGGGCCAAGACTCAAAAGCACATTTTTCATGGCAGCTACTGGCACGCACAACAAAACTAAATCCGTATCTTGGCAATAGCTTTCGTGCTCATTGTCTTGCAGGTCTAAATCTATGCCACGCACATTAAGCCCCAAGGATTTAAATTTGCGTTGGAAAAACGAACCCATACGTCCCAAGTGCCCAACGATTAGCATGTTTTGTATTTGAAAATCACCCATACTTTGTCCTATATCATACCCCAAACTTCCCAAAAATTAGGAAATGACTTATTAACCACACTTAAATCATCTGAAACGACTTCTTGCCCATTTAAACCAAGCAAGGCACAACTCATGGCCATGCGATGGTCGTTATGAGCGCAAAAAACTGTATTTGCTGGAATTTGTGGAGCCTGACCAAGACCATAAATGCATAATCCATCTGACAAAACTTCTACTGCCACTCCCACCTTATAAAGTTCCATGGCAGGCGCTTGTAAACGGTCACACTCTTTAATACGCAAATGTTCAACATTTCTTATATTTGTCACGCCATCCGCAAATGCTGCCAACATGGCAACAGTAGGCACAAGATCTGGGCAATGCTGCATATCAACATCAATGGCTTTTAACTTACTGGGGCTTATGACAATATCATCACCATCCCAATGATATGTTGCCTGCATAGATGTTAAAATATCCAATATAGCCCTATCACCTTGCAAAGAGTTTTTGCGTAAACCTTTAATGCACAAAGTTTTTTTTCCTACTGCACCAGCGGCCAAAAAATATGATGCATTAGACCAATCACCCTCAACAACATATTCACCTGGCGTATAATCTCCTGCTTTTACGTTAAAGCGTATACCTTGAGGAGAAATTTCATGTAATGTGCGCCAATCTATATTTTGCCATGATGAAGCAACTCTTTGCTGCATGAGCACTGAAATCCCAAAAGCCTCTAAGACTTGTAGAGTAAGAGCTACGTATGGCCATGAAACTACTTTTGTACCTTTCAAGTAAATAGTTAAACCATTGGGGCAAAGAGGACTTGCCAAAAGCAATCCTGATAAATATTGGCTAGATTCATCGATATTTATGTGTACACTTTTTTGCTTAAAGCCTTGCGAACTTAATAACAGAGGCAAAAATCCTGATTGAGCTTCATACGAAACTTTTACACCAAGTTTTTCTAGGGCTGCGGTTAGCGCGCCCATGGGTCGCTCATGTAAGCGCTTGGCCCCATGAATACGAAAATTACCCTTCAAAGCACCTAATATACCTGTTAGCAAACGGCATGATGTTCCAGACTCATGCATATAACAAGAAATAATATCATGAAAATCAATTGACTTATCAATACCTTGCACTAAAGCATCTTGCCCCTGATAGTGAATTTCTGCCCCCAAGGCTGTAAGCACAGCTGTGGTACACTCTATATCCTTACTCATAAGCACGTTGCGCACAGTTGAACGACCAGCAGCTAAAGCAGCTCCCATAAGCAAACGATGTGACATGGATTTTGAGGGTGGAACTGTAATATTTAACATTTTACAAAACTCCACCTTGATCATCAGCAACATGACTAAAAGCTGGCACTGTAGGGTATGAACCAAGAATACGGAAAGAATTACATAATGCACGTAATTCTTGCACAAGTTTTTCATAGCTTACATGTTCAAGATCTGCCTCAACGTCGGCAAAAAATACATAACGCCAACTCTCGGCACTAGAAAGGCGCAAAGGACGTGACTCAAGCTTGCGCATATTCACACTATTTTCTGCAAGACAAGCTAATACACCGGCTAAGCTGCCAGGTCTATCCGTCAGAGTAAAGAGGATGGATGTTTTTTTATGTTCTTGAGCGTGTGCACTTGCACTTGGCAAAGGTAAACTGTTATCTTCTTTAGCTATAATTACAAAACGAGTCCAATTATCTGAACTATTTTCAATATTTTTTGCCAAAACATTTAAGTTAGAGATATTTGCTAAGGCTATATTGCCAATAGCCGCACTTTCCATATCTTCCATAGCACGATTAGCAGCGTTAGCAGTTGACTCTACAGGCACAAGCTCAGCCGTTGGTAGATTAATACGCAACCAATTATCACACTGAGTTAAGGGTTGGGAATGCGAATAAACGCGCTTTATTTGGTTAAGACTTGTAACCTTACTTAAAAGAGCATGACTGACCTGATAAAAAACTTCAGCATGGATAAAAACCTCAAAATTATAAAATAAATCAAAACATTGACCTACAGTACCTTGAAGAGAATTTTCTAAAGGTACTATGCCAAGCTCACATTCACCCTTATGCACAGCACAAAAAATATCGTGAAAGTTTGCATATGGTGTAAACTTCACACTACTGCCTAAATATTCAACACCTGCAAAATATGAAAATGTACCTTCAGGACCAAGGTATGCAACTCTTTGTGGGCGCTGCAATGCACGTGATGATGAAAAAATTTCGCGCCAAATATTTCTTACATGGGCATTGGGTAAAGGACCATTATTTTTTGCTTCTAAATTTTCAAGCACTTGCCGTTCACGCGAAGGTTTAAAAATTGTATCGGTATGCTCAGCTTTTATTTGCCCAACTTCAAGGCTTAAGGCTGCGCGTTTATTTAATATATGTAACAGTTCTTCATCAACGGCATTAATTTCTTGACGAATTAATTGCAAGCGTTGGTCAGTATTATGATTTACCATATTAACTCGCTCTAAGCTTCCTTTATATCTTCGGCAATGCGCATCCCAAAATGTCGCCCGGCCACATCTAAATGGCAGAGCACTTTATCACCGGCCTTTAATTGCACAACACTAATAGGAGTGCCATCCTTAGCAGTTAAGCGTATTGTTTCCGCATTTTGCAAGAAAATAGCTCCATATTGCTCACCTACTTTGGCCTCAATTAATAACATGGGGCGTACCTCAACCTTCACGCGCCCAATGGTTGCAAGCTTACTTGTGCCATCAGATTGCACGATAAGCACTTCATCCCCAGCACCTAATTCTTCTAAATAGCTTGTTTTATCAAGAGGTAATTGTGCATAGGCATGCACTGCACCTGCATTAATTCTAAATGGGCGCGCTGCCACAAATTCATTATGTTCTGTTTCAGCATGAACTAAAAAGCAAAATGCACTAGAATTGCCAACAAGCATACCCTGACCTTTTTGCAAAACTGATAACGTATCAACACAAACTCTATGTCCAAGCCCCACATTTTGAACTTTAGTGATAATAGCTTCCTCAAGCTTAATAGCATGTTGCACTGTTTTTAGTTCATTGATTATCATTTTTAATTGCTTAATTGCACTTGATAACACTACAATACTATGCACACCTTTCTCTAAAATTCCTGCAGCAAGTCTTGCTTCTTCTATATCTTTTGCTTCCACTGTTACATTAGAGCATTGGGCAAGCAAGTTTTCCACAGGAATAATTTCAAAACCGGATTGCAGCACAATATTTTGCCCCGAATTTAATTGTTTAACCAAGTTTTCTTCATCTTCCTTGCACTTTAGTAAAACAGAAGGCATATCTTTTTCTGCTACCACTTCACATCTGGCAAGGCTTTGCACTGAGCTGACTTCCTTAGCTGGAACAATTAAACCATCAACACCTGACTCTAGGGCAAGGGTTACATCTTCTTTAATATAGGGTACGCTTTTATACCAAAGTTTAGGCATCTTATTCTCCAACCATGGCTAAAGCTGTATCAACATCAACATTTTCATGCACAATGGCACGTAATGCAGAAACTAACTCTAAACGACGTGGATGCTGAAAAACATTGCGCCCCACAGAAAGACCAGCCCCACCAGCACGCAAAGAATCATGCACAACTTGCAAAAAATCACGAGTGGAATTCATTTTTTCTCCTCCGGCAATTACCACCGGCACACAACAAGCTTCAACTACTGTAGCAAAGCTATCTATATCACCACTATAAACTACTTTAACAATATCAGCTCCAAGTTCAACACCCACACGAGCACAATGTGCAACAACTTTAGGATCATAACCATTGCTAATTTTAGGACCACGGGCATACATCATAGCTAATAAAGGAATACCCCAGCGATCACAAGATTCAGCCACGCGCCCAAAATCTGACAACATACTGCATTCATCAGGGTCACCAAGATTTACATGCACAGAAACAGCATCGGCACCATAACGAATAGCTTCTTCCACGCTACCAACCAAGCTTTTGCAATTACCATTAGGGCCAAGAGAAGTTGATGCAGAAAGATGCATAATAAGCCCTACATCTCTACCACCCATGCGATGGCCACAACGGATAAGCCCTTTATGCATAAGCACAGCATCTACTCCACCATTTGCCATATCATTTACTACAACACGAGCATCTTCAATACCTTCAATGGGACCTAGAGTAGTACCATGATCCATGGGCACAATAATAGCGCGCTCACTTTCTCGATTAATAATGCGCTCAAGACGAATTTTCTTTCCTAACTGCATGGGTGTTTTCCTTTATTTTAATGTGACAAAAAAACTTGAGGCTTGCGACCCTTAGGCATTTTGCCATAAAAAAGGGCCGCCGGCTTACTGCCTGCGGCCCCAAGGACATCTAACTAATTATGCATTACATCCTTTGACCACAGGCATGACTAAAATAACCAAAAAACGCAAAAAAAGCGTTTTGGCTAAAGAAAGATGTGGTAAAGTATTGCTTTTGCATATTTAAAATCCTAAATAAATTTTCATTCTTTTGGCAATCTAAAGCATAACCTTGTATATTGTCAACTACAAAATTCATTTTTTCAATATATTTCTCTATTCACCTATAATTTAAGCTTAAAATATATCTATCTTTTAGACTTGAGAATTATTCCTGCTTGCGTTTTTATCCGCGAAAATGATACATACTAAAAAAAATAAAAAAAGGATAAAAAATGAAAAAATTATTTATGATTTCTTTACTGTGTGTATGTTGCCTTTTTGCCATGGAAAGTAGTGAGGCAAAAGCAGAAAAAAATAACGAGGTTTTGCAGCAAGCTATTGAAAGAGGCACACTAAGGGTTGGCATGTCCTCTTTTATTCCATGGGCTATGCAAGATAAAACAGGAAAGTATATTGGCTTTGAAGTTGATGTGGCCACACGTCTAGCCAATGACTTTGGGCTAGAGCTTGAATTATTGCCTACTAAATGGTCTGGCATAATTCCTGCCCTGCTCACAGGAAAATTTGATGTTATTATCAGTGGCTTATCTATAACACCTGAAAGAAGTTTGAGGGTTAACTTTAGCACACCCTATGACTTTACAAATATTGAAGCAGTGGGGCGCAAAGATAAACTAGGTGAAATTAAAGAGTTTCAATCGTTAAACAATGCAGATACTATTGTTGCTGTTCGCACAGGCACCACTGCAGCTACTGCTGCAAAGCTTGTTTTGCCAAATGCAACAATACGCTATTTTGATGAAGAAGCTCCAGCAGTTCAAGAAATGATAGCTGGCAGAGCACATGTTCTTTTTGGTTCAGCTCCCTTGGGTAGCTTTGAAGTATTAAGCAACCCAGAGCTTTTACGCCATGTAAGCGATGAAATTATTTTTCCGCAGCCCATTAGTATGGCCATTCGTAAGGGAGATTATAATAGCATCAATGCCCTTGATGCCTGGATCCGCGGTATTGAAAGTGAAGGCTGGTTAAAGGAACGTCGTCATTATTGGTTCAAGACCAAGGAATGGGAAGCGCTTTTGCAATAATGATTTCAGCTATAAAAATGAAGCCCATACTTATAAGTATGGGCTTTTTATGAGGAGTTGATTGAGAAATTTAAGACATTTGATTTTTTAACCACTGCTTAATGTGTGGAGTTGGCGCGAAAATACCACGCAGATTTCCATACTCTAAGTGAAAGTCTTCACGCAAATCTTCAGGCAAAGGAAAAGTAACCACATCTACTGCTGCTTCAGAATTACGGCGCACCAAGCGAATTACTGGATCTTGACCCCAAGTATCTACCACAAAGTATGTGGAATAATCATCTTTAGAGCGTACTGGTGGATATTCAGAATGCCAATCATTGTTGCCCCATTCTAAATACATAGTTACAGCATGTTCAGGGGTAAGGTTCCAATCAATGTCATAATTAATATTCTGTAGGCTGTTCATAGTGTTCTCCTTGTCTTGTCTTAATAGTAATCATTATTCATAAAATAAGCAAGTTTTTTAGTAGGAAATTTTAATTTTTTTAGGCAGCCATTTTCTGATGCAAAATCATGATGTTACCTTAAGCTCCTTATGTAATCGACATTGAAAACATGATAATCACTGAAATAAATTACTTTTACAGCTCAAGTAGACTAATAAAATTGCCAGAAATAAGTGTATAAAATACGATTTTATAGCAATCCTACGATGCAAAAAAAATGTTTTTCAAGCGTCGGCTATATACTTGAAGCTTTCAACAAATATTTTAAATTTTTTTGTGGTGTTCTATGTAATAAAATTAAAATGAAAAATATTCTGTAAAATTAATTTGTTATAAAAACTGTTTTCCTTTAAGAATTAAATATGCCAAAAAAAGGACCTTAAGTTAATAAACATAAGGTCCTTTTTTAGATTTCTGAATATATTTTGTTTACGGAGATCTTAGAAGCCTTGGCAGAGTTCTAGGTTTATTTTCATACATATAGCGTTTTTTATTAGTTATAAAAAAATATACAGACAAGAAGAACGCTAAAAATTCGGCTAAGGGAACAGCAAGCCACACACCATTTACCCCCATTATTTGCGGAAGCACCAGTATAAATACGCTAATAAAGAAGAATGTGCGGAGAAATGATATGAAAGCTGACACCTTTCCATTGGAGTAGGCTGTAAAAAATCCTGATGCAAAAATGTTGATACCAGAAAACAAAAAGCCTATGGAAAAGATGTAAAATCCATGTACTGTGAGGTCATAAGCTTCTGTTCCCTTGTCTAAAAAGATTTTGACTAATGTTTCATTGATGGCAAAAGCAATAAGTATGAGCGTAACAGAGCTTACAGCAATGAATTTTACACATATGGTAAATAATTTTCTTAATTTTGATTTATTCATGGCTCCAAAATAATAACTTATGACGGGAGCTATACCCATGGAAAAGCCCATGAATAATGTGTTAATGAACAGTTGAGCATAAAGTACGACAGTTATAGCAGCAATACCAGCAGTTCCAGCCAGCTTTAACATTGTTATATTAAATAAGTATGTAGTGACTCCTGTAGCTAAATGCGTAACCATTTCAGAGGAACCATTACCGAAAGCGTTAAAAATAGATTTTATATCAAAAGAAAATGAAACAAAATGTAACATTTTTTGGGTCTTATTTGTGGAAAAAAAGTATATGCCTATGAGCGAAGGTAATAAAAACCCCAATCCGGTAGCAAGTGCCACACCTTTCATGCCCATATCACAGTAAACAATGAAAACATAATCTAAAACAATATTTGTAACCCCGCCTACAATAATAGCAAGGAAAGCCACCTTGGGTTTACCGGAAGCTATCATGGCATTTTCAAAAATAGTTTGCAAAATGGCACAAGGAGCAAAAAGGGCAAGCACAACTAAATAATCGTAACAGTACTGATATGTATCTTCGTTGGCGCCAAGAGTATAAAGTATATTTTGTAAAAAACTTTGCGTTAATATGGCAAAGCTTACTCCTAGCACCAAACCTGTCACACAAAAAAGAGTAAGTTTTTCTTTTGCTTTTTTTGCTTTTCCTTCGCCTAAAAGTCTTGCGCAAATGGCATTGCCTCCAGTTCCAAGCATGGTCCCTACTGCTATAAAAACCGTAATCACGGGTAAGGTGATATTTATTGCAGAAAGGGCTTCTGTGTTTATGAGGTTAGCCACAAAAATACCATCGACCATGACATATATGGACATAAAAATCATCATGGAAATGCTTGGCAAGGTGAATGTAAGGACATTCTTAAAAGTAACTGCGTTAATCATGTATTTAACTCCGTGAAAAGTTCTCTCTCTTTGTATTGTTTACCCTTGGAGAGATATATGTTAGGGCTACTATAAAGTATAACGTAATGTGAGGGTCAAGCGAAAAGAGAAAATTATGAAAAATTATTTATCCATTGGTGAAGTTGTTAAGATGAAAGGTATTAGCCATAGGGCTTTGCGTCATTACGATGACCTTGGAATTTTAACCCCTGCTTATACAAACCCTGACACTAAATATAGGTATTATTCAAAAAATCAAATGGTTATTTTGGATATTATTATGTTATGTGTTCCTATGGGCATTCCTTTGCAACATTTCAAGAATTATATTTTTGATGACGGCAATATCAATACCAAGCAAATGATAGATGATGCCAGAATAAAAATTTTAGAAAAAAAAGCAGAAATAAAAAGACAGTTGTACTTTCTGGATTCAGCCCTAGCACATTTTAAAGATGTTGAAGATATTGCAGACAAGAAGCAAGTTTATACAAAACACATAGATAAAAGATATATTCTTACCACTCCTGCGCCAAAAGATTTTGGAACAATTGATAACTATTGGTCTAAGCTTACCATGCTTTATAAGACTGCCATGCATAACGATTTTTCCTTATCAATTGTACAAGGACTTTGTTTTTATTTGGTCAATAACACAGCACAAGTGAAATATTATGTGGAAATTAAAAAACCTCATAAGGCACACCCAGATATTTTGATCTTACCTAAGGCAAAGTTTTTATGCGAATTTTTTGAAGATAGTTGTTTTTTTGAGGCATTAGAGAAATATCAAAAACATGAAAGTTATCTTGCAGGAAATATGTTTATTTTAAGTGATATCTTAGAAGAAAATATCACCCATAAGCCGGCACCGTTTGAAATACAACTCAAAATTTAACAGCTTTGTTTATAGGTAGAACAATGCACGATAAAAGTACTATTATTCCCTTAGTTATGAAACGACTTGGCAAATTGCAAAATGGTCAATGCCTTGATATGCGTACTTTTAAGCGCGACCGCTCTGTAATGATAGTTTGCACTGGCAGTGATAATTTTACTGTATTTGAACGTGGCTTTCATCATGAACAGTGGGAAGCGCAAAGCGCTGAAAAGATAAAGCGACTTTTGAAAATCTTGCTGAAGCGCGAATTTCCGCGTAGTAACAAAGTGAGGTTGTATATATTAGACTCTTGTGAAAATACTATAAAGTAGAATAATGTATTGCAATTGCAATATATCATTTAGGTTGTATGAATAATAAAATAAAAAATTATGGTTGCTTAATGGAGAAATCATGAAAACAATTGGTCTTATTGGTGGCATGAGCTGGGAGAGTACAGTATCTTATTATAGAATTATTAACGAAAAAACTAAAGAATTGCTGGGTGGATTGCACTCTGCAAAAATTTTGCTCTATAGTGTAAATTTTGCTGAAATTGAAGAATATCAGATCAAAGGTCAATGGGATGAAAGTGCAAAAATGCTTGCGAGTATTGCCCTAAGGCTTGAAAATGCAGGGGCAGATTTTATTGTTATTTGTACTAATACTATGCATAAGGTAGTGCCTCAAATTATAGAAAAAATCAGTATTCCCATTGTGCATATTGCCGCAACTACCGCAAAAGCAATTGCAAGAAAAAAATTAAATAAAATTGCTTTGCTTGGCACAAAGTACACTATGCAAGAAAATTTTTATAAACAAGTGTTAATTAATGCCGGCATTGAGGTAATTATTCCCAATGAAGAAGATATTGAAACCGTTAATAATATTATTTATGAAGAATTATGCCTAGGTAAAATAATTGCTGCATCTAAGAAAAAATATATTGATATTATACGTAAATTACAAGCACAGGGTGCTCAAGGTGTCATATTAGGATGTACCGAGATTGGCTTGCTGATTTCACAGACTGACATTTCTTTACCAGTTTTTGACACAACTCAAATACATGCTGAAGAAGTAGCACAAATGGCAATTAACACAAAATGATATGCAATAGAGATTAAGAATTATTTCGCGATTATAGCATGTAATTATAAGTTTTAATGACCAAGTTTGTTGGTTAGTAACTTAAAAATATTTTATTTCAAGATCTTATTGTGTTTTCAGTGTCGACTAATTTATCAAAAACCGCTAGAATGCTCATAGGAGTATTCACAACGTAGCTTTCATCTAAATTACCAAAACCATAATGTACTGCCAAAAAATTCACACCACAAGCTGCTGCCGCTTCTTTATCTATGTGAGTATCACCAATCATAGTTACGGTATTTTTATCGGTTATATGTAAATCTTTTAAGCAAGCCATAATAATGTCAGTCTTAGTTAAAGTGCCATGCATATCTGTGCCCCAAATGCTTGCAAAATATTTATTAATACCAAAATGCTTGCAAACTTCAATGGCCAAATCTCTACGCTTATTTGTTGCCACGGCTTGTTTATATCCACGTTTTTCAAATTCAGCTAAAACATTAATCATGCCATCATATAGAAAAGCATTACCGATTTGTTTTTCTTTATAAAATGCCCTAAAATAATCGGTGGCTTCTTGGGCTTTTTGAGCAGATGCATTATAATATTTTTTAAAAGCCTCTTGGGGCATAAGACCTATAAAGGAAGTAAAATCAATCGGATCTTTTGCTTTAAATTGCATAACCTCCACAGCATGTTGAAAAGATGCAACAATGCCTGCAGAGGAATCCAGTAAGGTGCCATCAATATCCCAAATAATACTTTTCATGTTTGTAATCCTCAACATTTTAGAAAGGGCATACACTAGATTAACCATTAATTATGAAGAAAAATCATCTTCGTGCACGCATTAACTAAGCTTTTTTGCATATAGCGTAAATAAAAGAGAATGCGGACTGACAATGCTATAATAAGCAACGAATACCCCCTAGCATGTATATAAAAAAGTAGCAAGTGTGTATATTTTAAGCATTTATGACAAGAAAAATTTCTTTTTAGTCTTAGATAATTATATTCACTTGTGCTTTTAATTTTTTCTTTTTAAGCTTAGCTATGGCTGAATCTGAGCAAAAAAATATTTTAGTGGTGCAACCTTCTGAGGGGGGGCAAAAACTACTTCAATTCCTTGTGCGTAGGTTAAACTTACCGCAAACGTTACTTCATCGCTGGCTACGCACAGGTCAAATCCGTATTAATGGGGGGCGTGCCAAGCCCTTTGTTTTAACCAAGACAGGTGATGCCATTCGCATGCCGCCTTTTGCATTGAGTATGGCTCGTTCTGCCATGGTAGTAGATGAAGAGCAAAAGACCAAGCAAAGCTTGCTTCCCTTACCGCCCTTGGTCTATGAAGATGAACATTTATTGGTTTTTAATAAGCCCTATGGCTTACCAGTGCACACAGGTACTGGGCATGTAGATAGTTTGGCAACTCGTTTGCAAGTTCATTATGAACAAGACATATTCAAACCTACGCCAGCACATCGTATAGATAAAGACACTTCAGGCATAATTTTAATTGCACGCAGTTACGCTTGCTTGCGGGCTTTGCAAGATGCTTTTGAACAGCGCAATATAGTAAAGGAATATTTGGCATGGGTTAAAGGCATTTGGCCTCATGATGGTTCGCTCTTACTTAACCATAATATGGGCAAGCGTTATGAAGGTGACGATGAAAGAGTGCGCATTTTAACACAAGAGCAAGGCAGAGCGTCAGAATGTATTGCGACATGTTTACGACATGAAAATCAGTGCAGTCTTATGCACATAAGATTAATTACTGGGCGCACACATCAAATTAGGGTGCAACTTGCAGCCGAGGGCTTTCCTGTATTTGGTGATGGCAAGTATGGTCCTTGGCATAATCATACAATGCGCTTACATGCTTTGCGTATAATTTTACCTCATACCAAGGCTTTTGAAGAATTAAATTTGCAGGGTAAGTGCTTTGCAGTCTTGCCGCACTGGGATGGTTGGCAAAGCGCAAATGGCGCACTTGACATCTTATAGTATGTAAGTATAGGTCTACAAAATATTTTATTAATTATTAAGGGATTTTCATGTTAGTTAATTCTTCTCAAGCTTTGCCTCAAATTGTTTTGGTGGGTCGCCCCAATGTTGGTAAATCCACATTATTTAACAGGCTTATTCATAGCAATAGAGCAATCACCCACGATCGCCCAGGTGTTACTCGTGACCGCATGGAAGGCGTAGTACGCAAGCATGGTGAAATTCTCTATGGTATTGTTGATACAGGCGGTATTACCCTTGATGCTCACGCTGAAGTGGTAGAAGGTCCTGAAGGTATACGTGGTTTTGAGGCTGACATTTTGCGCCAAGCAGAAGATGCCATGCAAGGTGCTGTAGCTGTGGCTTTTGTTGTGGATGGGCGTGATGGTCTTTTGCCTTTAGATGAATACTTGGCGGCACATGTACGACGCATGGGTAAGCCAACATTACTTGTAGTTAATAAAATTGATGGTGCTGAACGCGAAGATCAAATGCTTGCAGAATTTCATGCTCTAGGGTTTCCCATTGTAGGTGTTTCGGCTGAACATGGGCATAATTTACGCCTGCTGCAAGAAGAATTATTAGATTTAATCCCTGATGATTGGGAAACAAATATTTCTCAAGATACGAGCTTAAAACTAGCTATGCTTGGGCGTCCCAATGCTGGAAAGTCGTCGCTAATTAATGCTTTAAGTGGCAGCGAGCGTATGATTGTTTCTGATGTGGCAGGAACAACCCGCGATAGCGTTGATGTGCGCATTGCAGTGGCAGGTGAAAGCTATGTTTTTGTGGATACAGCAGGAGTTAGACGACGCGCTAAAATTACAGACACAGTAGAAAAGTATTCTGTAAATTCAGCTATTAAATCAAGTACAAAGGCTGATATTACCCTGCTTGTTTTAGATGCAACAGAAGGCATTAGCCTGCAAGATAAAAGGCTCATGGACTTATTGCATGAG
This sequence comes from uncultured Desulfovibrionaceae bacterium, assembly GCA_964370675.1. Classification (GTDB taxonomy): domain Bacteria; phylum Desulfobacterota; class Desulfovibrionia; order Desulfovibrionales; family Desulfovibrionaceae; genus CAYJAD01. Next base: position 6,421 of record CAYJKC010000009.1, on the reverse strand, counting down.
CGCAAAACACCATTTATGGTTTTGGTTAATAAAGTGGATTTAGTGCCGCAGGGCAGCATGAAACAATTAGAAAAAAATATTAAAGAAATACTCGCCTTTTGTTCTCATATTCCAGTGCTTTATGTTTCTGCCATTGAAGGCAAAGGGCTTAGAAAAATTTTGCCTATGGCACAAAAAATTCATGCCGAATGCCAAGTACGCATTCCTACAGGTCAGCTTAATCGTGCTATGGAAACAGTATTAACTCGTCATCAGCCGCCTGTTATTAAGCGTGTGCGTGCTAAATTTTTCTATTTAACCCAAGCAGAAATTGCACCACCAACTTTTGTATTTTTTGTTAATGATGCCGAGCGCGTGTCTGAAAGTTATTCACGCTATTTGGAACGGTCACTGCGTAAGTATTTTAGTATATTACATGCTCCCATGCGTGTGCATCTACGTTCATCTCACAAAAAAAAGAATAAGAAATAATTTTTTAATGCGCCTAAATTGCTGTTTACAGCAATTTGACAAAAACAGCTCCTTTGTGGCATACTAACCCATTGCCCCGCTTTATGATAGAACTGTGCTTGTTGAGGCAAAGTCTCATATATTGCTTTCATTAGCGAGGTTTTGTGTTTAACACATTTAGTCGATTGGTGTATGATTGTTCTATAATTTTTTATTATAATAATTTTAGTAATAATCATGAGCTAAGCAATTTTGATGATGCTAAGCTTGCTTTTATAAAAACATTATTAAATGGAGTTTTTCTGATGAACAAAGGCAAATCTTTGTTGCTTGCTGGTTTGACCATGGCTTTATTGTCCACTCCAGCTTTTGCAGCTGATGTTATTAAACTTGGTGTACCCGGCGCACACTCCGGAGATCTAGCTTCTTATGGTCTACCAACTTGGAATGCCGCTAATATTTTAGCAGAAGAATACAATGCCAAAGGTGGCATCATGGGTAAGAAAATTGAAGTTGTTGCCCAAGACGACCAGTGTAAACCAGAAATGGCAACCAATGCTGCAACCAAGCTTGTATCTGATGAAGTAGATATTATTGTTGGTCACATTTGCTCTGGCGCAACTAAGGCCGCATTACCTATTTATAATAATGCTAAAATTGTTTCCATGTCACCTTCTGCCACAACTCCAGGTCTTACCACTAGCAAAGAAAATCCATACTTCTTCCGCACCATTGCTAATGACAATGTGCAAGCTCGCCTTTCTTCTGCCTTTGTTGTGGATAAGTTGAATGCCAAGAAGGTAGCCATCATTCACGATAACGGTGAATATGGTAAGGGTTTTGCAGATACCAATAAAGAGCTTTTAGAAAAAGCTGGTAAAGTAGAAATAGTATTATTTGAAGCTGTTAACCCTGATGCTGTGGACTATAGCGCCACTGTGCGTAAGCTTAGAAGAGAAAAAGCTGACGTGCTTATCTTTGGTGGTTATCATCCAACTGCTTCTAAGTTAGTGCAGCAAATGGCTCGCGACAATGTGCGTATTCCTTTTGTAGCTCCTGACGGTGTTAAAGATGATACCTTTATCAAAATGGCAGGCAAGGATGCTGAAGGCGTTTATGCTTCAACTTCAAGTGATACGAGCAGCTTAAAGGTTTATCAAGAAGCTCGTGAAAAGCATTTGAAAAAATATAATGCTGAACCAGGCGCATTCTTCTACAATGCATATGCTGCAGCTCAAGTGTTGCTAAATGCTGTAGAAGTAGCTCAAAGCACTGACTCTGATAAAATTATGGAAGTATTGCGCACTAAGCGTTTAGATACTCCTGCTGGTAACATTATGTTTAGCGAAATTGGTGACCCACTAGGTGTTGGTCTTTCCATGTATGAAGTAAAAAATGGTAAATATGTAGAAACTGACTACAAAATTACCATTGATTAATATTCTTAGCGGGACCACGCTTAGTGGTCCCGTGTTTTTTTGTAGTTTGAATTTAGGTAGCAAATGGATATTCAATATTTTATCGAGCTTTTTTTTGGTGGTCTTACAAGGGGTAGCATTTATGCCCTCATAGCTCTTGGCTATACCTTAGTGTATGGTATCATAGAGCTTATTAACTTTGCCCACGGCGAAATATACATGATTGGAGCCTTCACGGCTTTTGTGGTGGCAAGTGTGCTAGGAGTTATGGGTTTCCCCGCTCTAGCCATACTTATTATTGCAGCACTCATGGCTGTGCTTTGGTGTGCAGCATATGGCTTTACCATGGAGAAGGTTGCCTACAAACCTTTACGTGGTGCGCCAAGACTTTCTCCGCTTATTTCTGCCATTGGTATGTCCATTTTTTTGCAAAACTATGTTATCTTAGCTCAAACGTCAGATTTCGTAGCTTTTCCCCGTCTCTTACCAAATTTTGAATTTTTGTATGACTTAGGTATCATGGGGTCCAGTGATTTTATGATTCTAATTACAAGCACCATTGCCATGGTAGCACTAACATTATTTATTCGCTACACAACTATGGGTAAGGCTATGCGTGCCACGGCTCAAAATCGTAAAATGGCATTATTGCTTGGTATTGATGCAGATCGCATTATCTCTCTTACCTTTATTATTGGTTCATCGCTTGCAGCCATAGGTGGTGTACTCATTGCTTCGCATATGGGTCAAGTGAACTTTGCCATAGGATTTTTAGCCGGTATTAAGGCCTTTACTGCTGCAGTTCTTGGTGGCATTGGGTCCATACCTGGTGCTATGCTTGGTGGAATTGTATTGGGGCTTTGTGAAAGTTTCACCACGGGTTATTTTTCCGGTAACTATGAAGACATGATTGCCTTTGCCATTCTTATTCTTATTCTCATTTTCCGCCCTGATGGAATCTTGGGTAAGGCCAAGGTTCAAAAGGTATAAATCATGAAAGTAGCAATTAAAGCCTTTATCGTTGCTGTATGGTTCATGATTTTAACTTTTCCACTCATGGGAGTTAAAGTTAACGCTATTGAAAAAATAGTTATTTGGCGTTTTGAACAAGTATTTTTTCTCGGTATTGCCATTTTTTTCTTGGCTATACTTTGGCATTATTGCTTTTTACGTAAAGCTCAAGGTGAACCTATTATCCCACTACCACAAGGATTTAGTACAGCCACTCAAAATGTTGTAAGCAGCACTGTGTTTCAGCGTGGTTTGCCACTGCTTGTGCTTGTAGGTATGCTAATTATGCCTATAATTAGCTCCATGTATCAAACGAACATCATGATCTCTGCTTTGCTTTATGTAATGTTAGCATTAGGTTTAAATATAGTTGTGGGTATTGCTGGACAGTTGGTGCTTGGGTATGTTGCTTTTTACGCTGTAGGTGCATATACATATGCATTGTTAAATCAATACTTTGCTTTGAGTTTCTGGGTTTGCCTACCTCTTGGTGGTATTATGGCCATCATTTTTGGCTTTGCCCTTGGTTTTCCAGTGTTACGTTTACGCGGTGACTACTTAGCCATTGTGACCCTAGGCTTTGGTGAAATTGTGCGTTTAGTGCTACAAAACTGGGCCGATGTAACGGGTGGACCACGCGGAATTTCAAATATTCCCCCTCCAGGGCTTATGGGCATGAAACTAGATCTTGCCCAAAATAGTATTTATATTTACTACTTGGTGCTCATTTCTGTGCTTATTACCATATTAATTATTTCACGTATTAAAAATTCACGGGTGGGCCTTGCCTTACAAGCATTACGCGAAGATGAAATAGCAGCAGAAGCCATGGGTGTTGATATAACACGTGTAAAGCTTTCAGCTTTTGCCCTTGGTTCATGTTGGGCTGGGTTTGCTGGGGTAATATTTGCGGCAAAAACATCCTTTATTAATCCAGCAAGTTTTAGCTTTATGGAATCAGCCATGATTTTATCCATGGTGGTTTTAGGTGGTATGGGCTCCATTTCTGGTGTTATTCTTGCGGCAATGATTTTAATATTAGTACCAGAGTACTTAAGAGCATTTTCAGAATATCGTATGTTGATTTTTGGGGCTGTAATGGTCTTGATGATGATTTTTAAACCTCAAGGACTTGTGACTGGTGAGCGCCGCCGCTATACCGTTCCGCAAGCTAATGATAGCAAAAAAGAGAGTGTGGCATGAAACCCATACTGCAAGTAAATGCACTGTCGCGCAACTTTGGGGGCTTGCGAGCCTTAAATGAAGTTGATTTAGAAGTTAATGTGGGCGAAATTGTGGCGCTCATAGGGCCCAATGGTGCAGGTAAAACTACGTTCTTTAACTGCATTACAGGCATTTATGAACCTTCTGAGGGTGATGTTTATTTATTCACTCCTGATGAAAAAAAACATCATTTAAATGGCGTTAAGCCGCACCATATAACAACATTGGGCATGGCAAGGACTTTTCAAAATATCCGCCTGTTTCAAGAGATGACAGTTTTAGAAAATGTTATGATTGGTCGCCATTGCAGAACTAAAGCAGGAGTGCTTGGGGCCATTATGCGCGATAAAAAAACGCGTGATGAAGAAAATGCTACTATTGAGTATAGTTATGAACTATTGCGTAGCATGAACTTGCATATGCAATATGATGAAAAGGCTAAAAACCTTTCTTACGGGGCGCAGCGCCGCCTTGAAATAGCACGCGCCATGGCTACAGAACCGCATTTGCTACTACTTGATGAACCGGCTGCTGGCATGAATCCCAATGAAACACAAGAATTAGAAACGCTTGTGCGCAATATTCGCGATGAATATAATCTGTCTATATTACTTATTGAGCACGATATGTCCATTGTAATGTCTATGTCAGATCGTATCTATGTTATGGAATATGGTTCTCGTATTGCCACCGGTACACCAGAGCAAGTGCGCTCCAATCCACGAGTAATTAAGGCATATCTTGGTGAGGAAGAAAATGCTTAAGCTAAATAATGTTCAAACATTCTACGGTAATATTCAAGCTTTGCATGATGTGAGCCTAACCATTAATGCTGGTGAAATTGTAACACTAATTGGTGCTAATGGTGCTGGAAAAAGTACTACGCTCATGACTATTTGTGGAGTAAATCCATTGCGTAGTGGTGAAGTGCTTTTTGAAGGAGCACCACTGCATACTCTAAAACCTCATGAAATAGTTAGGCTTGGCATTAGCCAAGTTCCAGAGGGAAGGCTTATTTTCCCTGATCTAACCGTGCAAGAAAATATAGATTTAGGTGCTTTTTTACGCAAGGATAAAGAAGAAATTAAGCGTGACCAAGAATACGTGTTTAGTTTATTTCCAATCTTAGCCGAGCGTCGTCGCCAAGCAGGTGGTACTCTTTCAGGTGGTGAACAACAAATGCTCGCCATTTCACGCGCTTTAATGGGACGACCTAGGTTATTACTTTTAGACGAACCATCCTTAGGTCTTGCGCCGATTATAATTCGACAAATATTTAGTATTATAGAAAAAGTTAATGCTAATGGCACAACTGTCTTTCTGGTTGAACAAAATGCCAACCAAGCCTTACGCATAGCCCATCGTGGCTATGTAATGGAAAATGGACGCATAGTTATGGAAGATAAAGCTGATGCACTTCTTTCAAGTCCGGAGGTACGCGAAGCCTATCTCGGCATGTAGTAATAGGTTGAAAAAGTGCAATCTCCGGCGTCAGTTTTGATAATCCAAACTGCTTATGTATTAAGATACACCGCACATCTTGGATTACACAACTTTCTTGTATCTTACACTTTTTGAACCTATTACCGCGTATTGAAAAAGTGCAAGCTACTGCGTCAGTTCAATAAAGTGTGTTATTTACCAATTATGTAATATATAAGATATTTTTTGGACACTCCTTGAACAAAGAATTTAATTGCAATAGCTCATTTACCATTTCGGAGAGGTAGCGAAGCTGGCCGTAACGCGCTCGACTCGAAATCGAGTTTAGGGGTAAAACTCTAACGTGGGTTCGAATCCCACTCTCTCCGCCAATAATAACATAAAAATAAGGACTTACAGAAGAACTATAAGCCTTATATTTTTTTCTGCCATTTAATTTGTAGTTATTTTTTTATATTATTTTCGTTAAAGTGGGTAACAATTTAATTTTTTATATTGCATCATTTACTTAATGTCCAAGAAGTTAAAAATTCTTCCTTGCTGTCTAGCTTTTACCATTTCTTTTTTAATCTTGTCACCTTTTTAAAGTTTACCATTCCATATAAAATCTGGGCCAATCATTAAACCTGTTTGCCCCTCTTTTTGGTGAAGAACCGTGAAGGGCCAGAACCATTTGGGGAACAAAACAAAAGTAAAAAAGAAAAGGACATTAAGGTTTTATAACTCTTAATGTCCTTCATTATACTCAAATTTGGCGTCCCCTAGGGGATTTGTTTTATTGTGATAATCATATGATTTTATAAGATATTTTATGCTTGAAAATGCCGCTGTACCCATAAAAATACCCACAAATGAAAAAAATTTCAAAAAACTTT
>CAYJKC010000008.1:0-65013 GCA_964370675.1 uncultured Desulfovibrionaceae bacterium | reverse complement strand
AGGACGCAGCTAAGTACATTGGCATTGGCCAAAGCACTTTTTGGAAATGGGTAAAAGACAAGAAGCTTCCAAAAGGCACGAAGCTATCTGAACGTTGCACCGTATGGAGTGTTAAAGATTTAGATGCATATTTGGATGCACAGGCGGAGGCTAAGCATGTATAAAACAAACGAAGCCCCCCATGGATATATAAAAGCATTATCAAAGTTGGATATACACTTTATATATATGCCTAATATATAAGAGTTATATGAGAACTATATATAAGAAAGGGTATTACCATATACCTAGATGTTTGAAATGCGTTACAGGTGTGACGCTTAGGGCTAGCAAGGGTGGTTTATGTTTGCTGTGCTTAGAAATCTGGTTATAATATAGTGGCGGAAAAGTTTATGAAGTTAAAGTCTTATTTGTAAAGAGGCATTTTGCTAATTCACCCTTTGACTGTAATAACAAAGATTGTTATATTTTGTTATAAAGTTGAAGAAGGAGGGCATAATGAATATATCCCTAACCCCTGTTTTAGAAGATATGGTTAAAGCTAAAGTTGAGAGCGGCTACTACAACAATGCTAGCGAAGTCATCCGTGAAGCATTGCGGCTTATGGATACTAACGAGCAATTATTAGCCCAAGCTAAGTTAAGCCTTTTGCAAAAGCATCTTGCCGAGGGTGTGGATGATATTGCCACGGGTAAAATCACAATCTTAAGCACTGCGGCTGAGGTTAGGCAATTCTTTGATGACATTAGGCATGGGAATACGAAATAGTGCCTAAGTGCGCCCTTAAAATTTCATCTCATGCTAGACGTGACCTTCGCTCCATTTGGCAGTACTCTCTTGATGAATGGGGTAAACACCAAGCTGAAAAATACATGCATGGCGTTGAGCAATTCTTTACAAAGTTACTCGACTTCCCTGAGCTTGGAAAAAAACGACCTGAGCTATTGCCTGACTGTTACTCGTTACCAGTGGGGCAGCACATCATTTTTTACTGCCTGTCTGGTGATACAGTAAATGTCTTGCGGGTGCTTCATCAGCAGATGGACATCCCAAGCCAGCTTCAACAAAGATAATGACGCTTAAAACTTCATCCCCAATCAAATAAAATGTACTTCAAAATCATCCACCTTACTGTTCAAAATAAAATTTCCACACTAAAGAAAAATTTCCATAAAATTTCCATCTTGTATAAATAAAAAATCAATTAAATTAACTTATTATAAAAATAATTTCCAAATTTCCACAATTTCCAAGGGGGTATATATAGCATTTTTGAAGCACAAACTGCCATGTTCTTACCTCAAATCCAACATCTGTCATACGCCTATAGAAAGATTAAATCCATTGACTTTTGTCCTACACAAGATTAGATTTATTACATTGTATTACAAAGTAAGGAGTACAATGATGCAAGTTTCGATGTCCGTACGCATTCCTGAAGAGCTCGCTTCAGATTTATCAGAACTGGCAATAGCCACTGGCAGAACTAAGTCTTTTTTAGCTGTAGAGGCTCTTAAAAGCTTTGTACACACAGAAAAATGGCAGATTGAGAAAATTAAACACGGCATTAAGGAAGCAGATTCAGGCAACTTTGCCACGGAAGACAGTATGCTTGCTTTAGACAAAAAATGGGGTTTTAGTGCAGATGAAGTGGGTCGAAGCAGCAAGAGCTGACCTTGATGCCGAAATGTCCTATCTTTCTAAAGAAGATGAAGATATGGCTTTAAAAGCATATGCTACCATTCGTAATCAAGTAAATTTACTTGCTCAGTTTCCGAACAAAGGAAGATCAGGGCGTGTATTTGGCACGCGCGAGTTGGTAATACAGCACTACTCGTATATTGTACCCTATCGCGTGAAGGATAATACCATAGAAATTTTGAGTGTTTTTCATACTAAACGGCAACTACCCCAAACTTGGTAAAACGTTCTATTGACTGTAGCAACATAGCATAACAAAAACACTTTGCTGGTTTATTTGTTAGATATTTACCCCTACCATCTTGCTTTAGTTCGAGTTCCAAACTGGGACTATAACCCAAATAGGCGACACCAAAAACCTTGATAATAAATGTAGAGTACATATATTATAAGTACATGAGAGGTCACAAACAATAAAACAAAAACCTATTTTAATGCTTGCATTTTACCTTAAGAACGATTAATCTATAGTAGAGAAATGGTTCTTAGAATATTCGTATAATCTAATTACTGAATAAGTGCCAATGCCTACTAGGTCAATCTCAAATAATATTAATTTGAGCAAAGCATACGCAACGTTAATGACTAATCTGTGAAATAAATATCACTTACCCCCAAATCATTACAGCCGCTATCTTTGTAATAGGCAAAAGGCATCCGTTTTTGCTTACTCAAAAATTTTATTAGCATGGCTAAAACCCTTTGCATAGCTTCATCATCTAAATGAGTATCTCTTAATACCATTTACAAGCTTACGAAAATTAGTAATTTTTCATAACGTATACAAATCAACCTTGCCACTTGATGCAAGGTATGATGCAAAAATATAGAGTAGCCGTCAGTGACCTAAGGCCGCCTAATAGTCCTGCTTTTATCTTTTATCCTTAAAGTTTATGACGAGAGTCTTCGCGTCATCCGCCTTTTTGTCTGAAAAACATATATAGTCTATTCCTCATTTTATAAGGTTAGTAAAATGTTTTTTGTGAGCATGTTTAAGTAGATATTTTTTGTTTTACCAACGAGTAAAGGTTTCTGCACAATTATTTTTTTGTGCTGTTGTAAAAAAATTAAACCTTTATATAAATTATCCTGCCAGTAGACTTGAATAACTGCCGTTTTAAGAGATTTCCCAAAAAACTTATAATTTTGATAAGTTGAAGTCATTTAGCCTGGTGTCTATTAATGTAAATATTTTGAAAAGGAGGTGTTGATGTTTGGTCCGTACGAAATGGTTATGGATTTTGCTATCATGTCTATGCTGTTGATAGTAGCACACATTTTACGGGCTAAGGTGAAGTTGTTTCAACTTATTTATGTACCATCGGCTCTTATTGCAGGATTTTTAGCTTTGTTTGGTGGGTATCAATTCCTTGATATCATCCCTTTTGCCATGCGCACTGACGGATCTCCTTTCATGGTATCATATCCCTATCTTTTAGTAGTGGTTCTTTTTGGTTCACTTTTTCTTGGTAGACAAAAAAATCAAACTAATACTTCATTAAAAAATATTGTGCATAATGTGGGGGATACCTTTTTTTATAATACCGCTGTTGAAATGGGACAATTTGCATGTGCGCTACTTTTTGGTATTTTAATACTAACACCTCTTTTTCCTGACTTATATCATGGATTTGCTTTAATGTGGCCTGCTGGTTTTGCCGGTGGGCATGGTTATGCCACTGCTATAGGCAAAGTTTTGCAAAATGCCGGCTGGGATGAGGCCCTCACTGTAGGATACACCTCGGCCACTGTAGGACTTTTGGCTGGTGTTGTGGGTGGTATGATTCTTATAAACATAGGAACACGCAGAGGCTGGACACGCCTTGTAAAAAATATAGATCAATTGCCTAAAAGTATGCTCACAGGTTTTGTGCCAGAAAATGAGCGTGTATCTATGGGTAAAGAAACTGTCAATCCCATCGCTCTTGATCCTTTTACATGGCATTTTGCATTAGTTATATCAACTTTCGGCTTGGCATTTTATTTGTATGATTTTATAAAAACAATCATTCCAGGGAATTATGAAATTCCTATGATGTGTATTTCCATGCTATGCGGGTGTTTATTACAAAAGACATTCGATACGGTCAATCTTGGTCAGTACATAGACAAAAACATCATGAATCGCATAGGCTCTTGGATTACGGACTATCTTGTAGCATTTGGTGTGGCAAGCATAAAAATTTCTGTTGTGGTTCAATATGCCATGCCTATGACATTATTATTTAGCTTCGGTATTTTTTATTGCATTGCCATTTTTTTTCTTGTAGGACGCCGGATTTTCCATAATTTTTGGTTTGAACGTAGTATTTTTGTGTTTGGCTGGTCCACTGGCGTGGTAGCAATGGGGGTTACCTTATTGCGAATTGTTGATCCAAAGTTCAAAACAAAGGCCTTAGAAGATTATGGTCTTGCCTATGTGCCCATTTCCATGATTGAAATTGTCATAATCACTATTTTACCGACATTGGTGATAAATAACATACTCTTACTCCCTGCTCTTGGCTTAATGTGCATTTTCATAGTCTGCCTCTTAGCTTCACGCTACTTTATTGGTTGGTTCAAGAAACCCAATAAGCAATTACGGGAAGGAGAAGAAGTGATTATTGAGGAATTTAATGCAGAGATGATAGCATCACAAAGCACCATGAAAGATTCACCCTTAGAAAAACAAGAAAAAATAGATTAAAAGCATAGACGCTTAACACCTCATCACCGGAGGTGCAGTTAAATCGTTCAATACTCGAGTCCCGAATGAGGGCTATGAGCCGAAAGGCAAGCTTTAAAGCCTTGACAAAACTGTGCCACAAATGTAGACACAAAATTAGACTACCTGAAAATTTATCTTAATAAATACAGAGACTTGTAATATCACATTGCCAAGGGTCATCTTTTCCCGCCCTCGGCACCATTTGCCTTTTAATTGCAAGGGAAAATAAGCCTTAAACTCTAAATAAATAAAGGATTTGAGGCTTTTTTTGTATCTTATTGTCTATGGCTGTTTATGTACATCTCATGCAAAATGGTAGTCAAAATGGTAGTCACAACGGTACTCACATTGACACTAAACCTTTAAGCAACTTTTTGATATACCATGAGCTTAAAAAGAGTCAGTTATTTACTTGTTAGAAATTTTAAGCCTAAAGATAAAAAGTATGATGTTTCTTTAGGTGATGGTCTGTATGTAACTGTAAGAGAGAATGGACGGAAAATTTTTTACTTGAGATATACAACTCCAAAAGGTCAAAGAAGTAAAAAGGCTTTAGGTGAGTACCCTAGTTTAACTTTAGCCGATGCAAGGAAACAAGCCCAAGATGCAAAAAACACTGTTAAAACAATAGTAAATTTGCACTCTGTTGAACAGAAAAAAATCAAAGACGATGCCAAAACTATAGAAAAATTAACAAAAAGTAATTTTTTGGTACTCATCTCAAGTTATATACAAAACCAACTTGATTTTATAATAGTAAAAAAGGCATACTGATGCCAAGGCTTGAAGACTATCAACAAAGTATTTTTTCAGTGCAAATAGCAATAAAATAGACTCTTATCTTGCGTTAAGCACAAGATAGTCATATCCAGCATAACACAATAAAAACGGTTTTGTTTTCATACTGCATTTCTTGACAAAAAAACAAACAACTGATAAAGAGAGTAACACTTTTATTATAGTAAATATTGACCTAATATGCTAGTTTTTTTATAAAACATGCACTGTATTTGTAGGAGTTGTCATGGATATAGTGCGCCAAAAAAGCGCTCCTTTATACGAAGCGTTAGAAGAATTTCGTAGAAGACGTGTAGTCCCCTTTGATGTACCAGGTCATAAGCGTGGTCGTGGAAATCCTGAGCTTGTAGACTTGCTTGGCGAAAAATGCGTTAAAATTGACGTTAATTCCATGAAACCACTGGATAATTTATGTAACCCTGTTTCTGTAATTCGTGAAGCAGAAGAACTTGCCGCCGAAGCCTTTGGTGCAGCACATGCTTTCTTCATGGTGGGTGGCACTACAAGTTCTGTTCAAAGTATGATTTTGTCTGTATGTAAAGCAGGAGATAAAATCATTCTCCCCCGCAACGTACATAAATCTGTTATCAATGCACTTATTTTATGTGGTGCTATACCTGTATATGTAAACACTCTTATTCATGATCGTATTGGCATAGCGCTAGGAATGCGATACGAAGATGTTCAAACAACTGTTTTAGCAAATCCAGATGCTGTAGCAATTTTTGTAAATCACCCTACCTATTATGGAATTTGTTCTGACATTGAGTCTATAACAAAACTTGCTCATGCTAATGGCATGAAAATGCTTGTAGACGAAGCCCATGGTACGCATCTATCTTTTACAGAAGATTTACCCATTTCCGGTATCAAAGCTGGTGCAGATATGGTAGCTGCCTCTATGCATAAATCTGGCGGTAGTTTAACCCAAAGCTCTATTTTACTTTTAAGCGACAAAATAGACCCTAACTACGTGCGCACCATCATTAATTTAACACAGACTACCAGTGCATCTTATTTATTGCTTTCAAGCCTTGACATATCACGACGCAATTTGGCATTGCGAGGTAAAGAGTCCTTTGCAAAAGTTGTACGTATGGCAGAATATGCCAGAGAAGAAATCAATAGCATTGATGGTTTTTATGCTTATGGTCGAGATTTAATAGATGGCGTTAATGTTTATGACTATGACGTAACCAAGTTATGTGTATATACGCAAGATATTGGTCTTGCAGGTATTGAAGTATATGATCTTTTACGCGATGAGTATGATATTCAAATAGAATTTGGAGATATTGGAAATATTATGGCTTATATTTCCATAGGCGATCGTATGCAAGACATTGAAAGACTTGTGGGTGCATTAGAAGACATTAAGCGGTTACATGCTAAGGAAAGCAGCGGGCAAAATTTTACTGATTTTGTTATTCCTGAGGTTATCTATTCTCCACAAAAACCTTTTTATGCTGAAAAAGAAACACTACCAATGGAGCAATCTGCAGGTCGAGTTTCTGCAGAGTTTGTCATGTGCTATCCTCCAGGTATTCCGATTTTAGCCCCTGGAGAGCTAGTGAGCCAAAAAATTATTGACCATATTCTTTTTGCAAGAGAAAAGGGATGCTCCTTGCAAGGAGCCAAAGATCCTTTACTAAACTCTTTGCAAGTTATCAAAACGTCATAAAATATTTGTGAGATTTATAAGGATAGTTTTATATGGACATGTGGATTCATACTGCCAATGGGCAAATAAGTATTCGTGTTTCTAAGCAATTATATTCCACAGAAAGTGAATATCAAAAAATTGAAATTTTTGAATCTTCTGAATATGGACGTTTACTTGTTCTTGATGGAGATGTAATTTTTTCGCAATCAGATGAATTTATTTATAATGAAATGGTTGTGCATGTGCCTATGGCAGTGCATCCAAAAGTAAAAAATGTACTCATTATTGGGGGAGGTGATGGTGGTGTTGCAGCTACTTTTACCCAATACCCTGAAATTGAAAATATTGACGTGGTAGAACCAGACGCCATGCTAGTGGAAGCATGTCGTGAGTTTTTTCCAGAAACAGGAAAATGCTTTGATGACCCACATGTAAACTTAATTCACCGAGATGGTTTACGTTTTTTGCGGCGAAGACAAGCAGAGTATGATATTATTATTAACGACTCAACCGACCCCTTTGGTCATACTGAAGGACTTTTTACTAAAGAGTTTTATGGTAGCTGTTTTAGAGCTCTGCGCGATGATGGCATCATGGTTTACCAACACGGTAGCCCATTTTTTGATGAAGGTGAAACAGCTTTTAGAGCCATGCACCGTAAGGTATATCAAAGTTTTCCTATTAGTCGTGTTTATCAAGCGCATATACCAACTTGCCCTGCGGGATATTGGATGTTTGGATTTGCTTCCAAAAAATATCACCCTCTTCACCACTTTGATGCAAAATGTTGGAATGAAAGGAAATTAATAACTTGGTATTATACAACAAACCTACATCATGGGGCATTTATGTTGCCAAAATATGTAGAGGATTTACTAATAGAGGCAGAAAGCACTGAAAGAAAATAATGTTTATCTTGTTTTACTTTATAATGCATAATATTCATAAATTTTTATAAAAAAGTGCAAATAAAAAAATCAAAATTTTAGATAAAATAGTAAAATATAATAGGAGAAAAAATGGCAAAATTACTCATCGTTGGTTGTGGCGGTGTAGCAGGCGTAGCCATTCACAAGTGCTGCCAAAATAGTAGTGTATTTAGCGATATTTGTATTGCAAGCCGCACAGTAAGCAAGTGTAATGCTCTTAAAAAAGAACTTGAAGGAAAAACTGAAACTCGCATTACTACTGCGCAAATTGATGCAGAAAATGTACCAGCTTTAACAGCTCTTATTCAAGAATATCAGCCAGATGCTGTGCTCAATTTAGCTCTTCCATATCAAGATTTAACCATTATGGATGCCTGCCTTAATGCTGGTGTGCATTATATTGATACAGCTAATTATGAATGCGAAGACACCAATAACCCCGAGTGGCGCGCCATTTATGAAAAACGTTGCAAAGAATTGGGCTTCACAGCGTATTTTGATTATTCATGGCAATGGCAATATCAAGATAAATTCAAAAATGCCGGACTAACAGCCATATTAGGCTCTGGTTTTGACCCTGGTGTAACATCAGTATTTAGTGCTTATGCCTTAAAACATTATTTTGATGAAATCCATACCATTGATATTTTAGATTGCAATGGCGGCGACCACGGTTATCCCTTTGCTACAAACTTTAACCCAGAGATTAATTTACGCGAAGTTTCTGCACCTGGCTCTTACTGGGAAAATGGCAAATGGGTGGAAGTTGAAGCCATGAGCATTAAGCGTGAATACAATTTTCCTGAAGTGGGCATGAAAGATATGTATCTTTTACACCACGAAGAAATTGAGTCTCTTGCCAAGCATATTCCAGGTGTAAAGCGCATTCGCTTTTTTATGACTTTTGGACCAAGCTACCTCATGCATATGAAGTGCCTTGAAAATGTTGGTATGCTTTCAACAGACCCCATAGAGTTTCAAGGGCAAAATATTGTGCCCATTCAATTCTTAAAAGCACTTTTACCAGATCCAGCATCCCTTGGATCACGCACACATGGCAAAACAAATATAGGCTGTATTTTTACTGGTCTAAAAGATGGGCAAGAAAAAACCATTTATATTTACAATGTATGTGATCATCAAGAGTGTTATAAAGAAGTGGGCAGTCAAGCCATCTCTTATACTACAGGTGTTCCAGCTATGATTGGTGCTATGTTAGTAGTTAATGGCACTTATAAAAAACCTGGCGTCTTTAACATGGAAGAATTAGATCCAGATCCCTTTATGGATGCTCTTAATACATGGGGACTGCCTTGGGTTGTGATGGAAAACCCAGATATTGTAGAATAGTTTTTATCATTTGCTAGGTAGGGGCGTTTTTATATAACTAACCTACCTAGTTTTTTCTGCCCTTAAAAAAATTATGAATATAAATACAATACCTACTCCTAGCTATGTACTAGACGAAAAAAAGCTCATAAAAAACCTTGAAATATTACAAGGAGTGCAAGAGCGCACAGGCTGTAAGATTTTATTGGCACAAAAAGCTTTTTCTATGTTTTCATGCTATAAAACCATAGGTAGATACTTAACCGGCACTACAGCAAGCGGCTTATATGAAGCACGCCTTGGACATGAAGAAATGGGCGGAGAAACACATATTTTTTCTCCGGCTTATAAAGACGAAGATTTTGATTCTATTATAAATATTTGCCAGCACGTTGTATTTAATTCTTTACGACAATTAGAGAAGTTTAGACATCGCTGCACAGGAATAAGCATTGGCTTGCGCATTAACCCTCAACACTCCACTCAAGGTGATAATACCATTTATGACCCATGCGCACCTGGCAGTCGCCTTGGTGTAACGCGTGAAAACTTTGATGAAAAATGTATTGTTGGCAGTGGTGGAGCAATACTTGAAGGTTTGCATTTTCATACGCTTTGTGAACAAAATGCTAATGATTTAGCTACTACTATGCAAGCAGTAGAAGAACAATTTGGTGATATTTTACATAGAATGCGCTGGCTAAATATGGGCGGTGGTCATCACATTACGCGCTCAGATTATGATATTGCCTTGTTAGAAAGCATTGTAACTCGCGTGCAAAAAACATATGGAGTGCAAGTATATCTCGAACCAGGCGAAGCTATTGCGCTTAATGCAGGTTATCTTGTGTGTGAGGTGCTAGATATTGTTGAAAATAGCGGTATAACAACACTTATTTTAGACGCTTCGGCTGCATGCCATATGCCTGACGTACTTGAAATGCCCTATCGCCCTCCTTTAAAAAGTTCTGGTCTTGCCGGTGAAAAGGCTTATACCTACAGATTATCTTCGCATACATGCCTAGCTGGTGACATTATTGGGGACTATAGTTTTGATACCCCAAAAAACATTGGGGATAGACTTATTTTTGAAGATATGGCCATTTATTCTATGGTTAAAAACAACACTTTTAACGGCATTGCCTTACCTAATATTATGCGTATGGATGCCGAAAAAAGATGTCATCTCGTAAAATCTTTTGGTTACGATGATTTTAAAAACAGACTTTCGTAAAGTATTACTAAACTATTTACTACTTTAAACATATCAAGCTCTATGACAAAACTTACCACACCTAAAGCTGATGGCTTTTATATGCCTGCGGAATTTGCCCCTCATGAAGGATGCTTAATGATTTGGCCTTGCCGCCTAGGATCTTGGCCACACGGTGCTAAGGCAGGGCAACAGGCCTTTAGTCAAGTAGCTAAGGGCATTGCTCTTTCAGAAAAAGTTTATATGCTTGTGGAGCAAAAGGATATGCCTTGCGCTCAAAAATTATTAGGACAAGAAAAAAATATTGAATTAATTACCCTAGAAAGTGATGATGCTTGGGCGCGCGATGTTGGTCCTACATTTGTCATTGACGAAAAAGGACAGCGCCGCGGCGTAGATTGGGCTTTTAATGCTTGGGGTGGAGATGTAGATGGCTTATATAGCAAGTGGGAAAAAGATAATGCTGTAGCTAAAGCTTTTTGCGCTATTCTTGGAGATGATTGCTATAGCGCACAACCCTTTGTGTTAGAAGGCGGTGCCATTCATAGTGATGGTGAAGGAACAATCTTGGTAACGGAGAGTTGCCTGCTCTCTGCAGGAAGAAACCCCCATTTATCGCGCCAAGAAATTGAAACAAAGCTTTGCACCTACTTAGGAGCAGAAAAAATTATTTGGTTACCACGCGGCATACATAATGATGAAACCAATGAACACGTGGATAATATTTGTGCTTTTGTACGCCCAGCAGAAGTAATTCTTGCGTGGACAGATGATATTCATGACCCTCAATATGCTCTTTCGAAAGCATGTTCTGATTTTTTAGAAAACACAAAAGATGCAAAAAATCGCTCTTTTACTATACATAAATTGCCTATTCCTGCCAAGCCTATATGTATTACAGAACAAGATCTTATGGGCTACACTTTTGCAGAGGGAGAAGATTCTCGCACACTTGATGAACGCTTAGCAGCTAGTTATGTTAATTTTTACATTTCAAACAAGCACATCCTATTGCCACAATTTGATGATGAAAATGATACACAGGCTGTACAAATTGTAGCTAAGCTTTTTCCTGAGCGCACAATATTACCCATTGCTGCGCGAGATATCTTACTAGGTGGCGGTAATATACATTGCATCACACAACAAATACCTAAAAAACAAGGATAAGACATGCGTAATATCACCTTAAGTGCCATACAAATGCGTTGCACCAATGATGTAACAGAAAATATAGAAAATGCCGCAAGTAAAGTGTGCCAAGCTGCAAAGCAAGGAGCACAAATCATTTTATTACCTGAACTTTTTGAGCGACCATATTTTTGTCAAGAGCGACGCTATGAATACTATGACCATGCATTACCAGTACATGAAAATCCTGCGGTGCAGCGCATGCAAAGTCTTGCTAAAAGCCTTGCTGTTGTGCTGCCAGTCAGTGTTTATGAGCGTGACGGCAATAAACTTTTTAACACTGTTGTCATGGTGAATGCTGATGGTAAAATTTTAGGAATTTATCGTAAAACACATATTCCTGATGACCATTACTATCAAGAAAAGTTCTATTTTTCCCCGGGAGATACTGGATTTAAAGTATGGGATACGACATATGGTAAGGTGGGTGTAGGTATTTGCTGGGATCAATGGTTCCCAGAATCTGCTCGCAGCATGGCACTTTTAGGCGCTGAAATACTACTCTACCCCACTGCCATAGGCTCTGAACCTATTTTAGAATGCGACTCCATGCCACATTGGCAAAGGGTAATGCAAGGTCATGCTGCAGCAAATATCCTTCCCTTAATGGCTGCCAACCGCATTGGGCTTGAAGAAGTAACACCTTGTCAGGCCAATGGTGGGCAAAGCTCAGCATTGCAATTTTATGGTTCATCCTTCATTACTAACTCCACTGGCGAAAAAGTGGCAGAAGCTCAGCGCGATACTGAAGAAATATTATATGCCAGCTTCGATTTAGATGCTCTTGCAAAAGAGCGTTTACACTGGGGATTATTTCGAGATAGAAGACCAGAATGTTATGAAATCATTACAAAGTAAAGTCTCAAATAGCTTTGACACATCCTTTATGTCCACAAAATATAATCTAGGACAGCTTCCCATAAATTTCTCGTTTTAGCTTGTACTTTTTTAAAGGTAGATAACAAGTTAAACGTTCTTTTCATTGCCAAGATAAATTTTTAATAGTAAAAATACTCATTGCAACATTGTGTTCGCCGTACAGGCGTAGCAATACAAAAGCAAACATAGGTACACTTCATGCCTGGTTGATTTTTACGACAGTTTGACAGTTTGTACTATAAGGACATGCAAACCCATGTAAGAATTCAAATGATTGATAAGTGCATGTGCTTTTCCAAGTTATCTTTTTCTATTTACATGAAGAAATACATAGCAAAAAAAGTGTAATTTAATAGTTTTTATAGTGGTGAAACATGTTGGAAAAATTTTTATCAACAAATACAAAAGCTATAGGATATATGGGATTTAAGGTTAATATAGCCAATATCCTTATTCTATTGGCTGTTTTATCTATTCTTTTTTCAGCTTTTTATTTTGTGGGTATGAGCCTTGTTAAAGATATTTCCAAAGATTATGCTGAATTGTATTCCTTTGAGACAGCTAGTTATTTTAATGCTCAACTAGTTGAAAATGTTTACAAAATAAAAGAAGTTGCCAGTTCTAGTGCCATTACAGAATGGTTTGGTGATGCACAAAATACAAATAAAAAAAAGCTAGCTTATATGGCAATGCGTAACTATGCAAAAAAAATGGGTAGTGGTATTTTGTATTTTGGTATTGCTGCCACAGGTGGAGAATTTAGTTTTGATTTGCAAACAAAATACAAAGAGTTTGAACCAATTACTTTTTTAAATAAAAATAATCCTCAAGATGGGTGGTATTTTGAGGCTGCTGCATCTCCACATAACTATGTGCTCAATGTTGACAAGGATAAGATTTTAGAACGTACTCTTGTGTGGATAAATCACAAAGTTATCGACGAGAACGGTACATTGCTAGGGATCATTGCCACCGGCGTTGCACTAGATCAGGTTTTGAAATCAGCTTTTGAAGCATATAATGTTTCTTTTCTACGGGGCATTATCATTGATAGTCACGGTATTGTGCAAATGGACAGCAACATAAAAGATGTTAAGTTGGTGGATGAAAGTTCCATTCATATAAAAGAAATTTTTCCAATACAAGAATTGCATAAGTTCCTTGACCCATATATTGCTTCTATAGTTTCTTATTTTACCGTAACAAGACAACCTGAAATTGTAAGCCTTCCTGCACATAGTGGTTATCACTATGCCGCCATTGCCGCCATTGAAAAAACAGACTGGGTGGTAATCACCTTGTTTAATGCTAATTCTTTATTTTCATTAACTGAGTTTTCTCCCCTGTTGTGGCCTGCCATTTTTTTATTAACAATATTTGCGTTTATAATAGGAATTTGGGGACATAGATACATGTTTAAGCCTTTGAGACATATGGTGCAAAGTGTAGCAGAGACACCGCTTTTTTCTGCGGACCAGATGTTGGATGGGCAAAAGGCGATTTATGGTATTGAACGCCAAGATGAGCTAGGAACCCTTGCCAAAACCATACAGCACTTACGCGAAAATTTAAGCAATACACATAGAGAATTATCTTCTGCAGCTATGAAAGCAGAAGCAGCCAATAAAGCAAAGTCAAACTTTTTAGCACACATGTCGCATGAAATGCGAACACCCATGAATGTTGTTATGGGAATGGTAAATATTGCAAAAGAGTCAAAAGATTTAGAAAAAATTCAAGAAAACTTCAAAAAAATTGAAACTTCATCTACTTATCTTTTAGAAATAATTAATAATGTGCTCGATATGTCCAAAATCGAAGCAAAAAAAGTTACCCTACAATATGCTCCCTTCCATTTTAATAATATGCTTAAACGTGTTACCCATGGATTGGCAGACGCCGAGTGGAATTTTAGCATAGAAGTGGACAAGGACATCCCTAACTATATTATTTCTGATGAACAGCGCATGGAACAAGTTATCTCGCATTTTCTTTCTAATGCCAAAAAATTTACTCCACCAGGAGGAAGTATTTTATTGCGAGTAGAATTACTTAATAAAAGTATAGAGCAATGTTATATAAAAATTTCTATAATAGACTCAGGAATAGGTGTTGCAGAAGAACATCAGCCTTATCTTTTTCAACCATTCCAACAAGCTAACATGCACATTTCTCATAAGTTTGGGGGGGTTGGCCTTGGTCTTTCTATTTGCAAGCAAGTGGTGGACTTAATGCAAGGAGAGTTGTTTTTTGATTCTGCTGAAAATATAGGAACTTGCATTGGTTTTGTAGTGGCTTGCGACCTGCCAGATTCGGATTTTGTTGATAGGCTAGAAACAGTTGATGTAGTGGAAAATGCAAGCATGCTCAATTTAGCCAACAAAACAGTCTTATTAGTAGATGATGTAGACATAAACCGTGAAATTGCCATGTCGATATTTGAAAATACAGGAGTGACATTTGTAGAAGCAGAAAACGGAATGCAAGCTGTACAAAAAGTTTCTGCAAATATTGATGCATATGATGTCATACTTATGGACATTCAAATGCCTGAAATGGATGGTTATGAAGCAACTAAAGCCATTCGACTTTTGGAAACTCCAAAAGCTAAGACTATTCCTATCATTGCCATGACAGCCAATGCATCTCGAGAAGACGCAGCAGCGTGTTTAAACGCCGGCATGAATGCGCACATAGGTAAGCCAATTGAATTAAAAGAACTTTTAACTGTGTTAAAAAAATATATTGTGTAAAATATTTTTGTGTAATTTTTATATAATGAGGTGAAGTATGGCGTCTAACATAATTACGCGCATAACTTCTGTAAAAGATACTTTGCAATTTAGATTTATACTTATAAATCTATTTACATTTATCACTGTTGTTTCTATTTTGTTATATATCCTTATGGGTACTGTACAGAATATGGCTGATGAAGTTTCTGAAAACTATGCTGAACTACACACATTTAAAACGGCTACTTTTTTGAGTGCTTTTCTTTTGGATGATTTAAGTGCGATGGAAGAAATTGCCAATTCTAAATATATACGGACTTGGTTTGAAAATAGTGACAACTTAAAAGCAAAAAATGCCATTTTTGATATAACAAGTAGCCAAATTAATAAATTACACAATGGTTTTATATATTTTGGTATTCTTCCCTCATTAGAAGCTTATAATATTGATAGCACAACAAATATTTCTTCATTCACACCAGTAAAACAATTAAGTAAAGATGAAGCAGATGATCAATGGTTTTTTAAAATGGATCAAGTTAAAGAAGATTACAAACTTGAAATAGACACAAATCATAGTTTGCGCCGAACGCATGTATGGATTAACTATAAAGTATTATCTGAACAAAATGAATACTTAGGGGTTATAGCTACCGGTTTGGATTTTGAAAAAATATTACTCACAGCCTTTGAAAGATATGAAGCTAATAGCGTGCGTGGTATTGTAGTGGATAAAAATGGAATAATTCAAATGGATAGTGCTGCCGAAGTTACACATTTATTGCAAGACAGCGCTTGGCATGTCAATGAGGTGTTTGATATCCCAATATTACATGATGCTGTCAATAAGCATCTCTCATCTATTAAAGGATATTTTAAAAATATTAAAAACCCCGACCTTGTGAAACTTCCTCATGGAAATCAATATGATTATGTAGCACTGGCTACCATAGAAGGCACAGACTGGACTGTGATAACATTTTTTGACAATAGCGTACTGTTTTCTTTAGAAAAAATTAAAAACATTTTGTGGCTTAGTATTATAATGTTCATTGCATATGTATTGCTTTCTAATATTTCAATCCGTAAACTTCTCTTTGGTCCTTTAGAAAAATTGATTCAAAGTATTAATCATATATTTAGCAAACCAGATACTATAAACTTTAAAGCGCATGATGCTGTCTATGGACTTCAGCGACAAGATGAACTAGGTGAGCTTGCAGCTACCATTCAATCATTATGCAAAGATATTGAAGATAAAAATATGAAGTTAGCTCTCGTTGTAGAAAATGCTGAAAATGCCAATAGGGCAAAATCTTATTTTTTAGCTAACATGTCACATGAAATTCGCTCACCAATGCATGCAATTATCGGCATGTCTAAAATTGGAAAAGACTCACAAGACATTGAAAAGGCAAAATATTGTTTAGCCAAAATAGAAAATGCTTCTATACACCTCTCAGGCATAATTAATGATGTGCTTGATATATCTAAAATTGAATCTAAAGAAATAGATATTTTTCTGGAGAATGTTAATTTTGCAGCAATATTGGAACGTACCACCAGCGTGTTTTCTTTTAGAATGTCTGAAAAAGGTCAGATGTTTACATTTCATTTAGATTCACAAATTCCTGAGTATATAATTACTGATAGTCAGCGTATAGCGCAAGTTCTCACAAACTTTCTTTCCAATGCAGAAAAATTTACTCCTAAAGGTGGAAATATTATTTTGCAAACAGAGCTGTTAGAAAGAAGCACTACGCAGTGCCGTATAAAAGTTTCGGTAACAGATACTGGCATTGGGGTTGCTAAAGAGCAACAAAAAAGACTTTTTCAACCTTTTCAGCAGGCTAATAATAGTATTTCTAATAAATTTGGCGGTACTGGGCTTGGACTTTCCATTTGCAAACAGATCATTGAGCAAATGGGTGGAGAAATTTTCTTTGATTCTGATGAAAATAAGGGCACGAAAATTGGTTTTATTCTACCCTGTCAACTACTTGAACATGAACCTTTAGAACAGACACCTAATGATATAAAAGCCGAAGATAACAAACCGCTAGATTTGACAGGTAAAAATATCTTACTTGTGGAAGATATTGAAATTAACCGTGAGATAGTTATGGCTTTACTTGCTTCTACTGGAGTGGGTATTGATATAGCAGAAAACGGTATAATAGGAGTACAAAAATTTTCTGAAAATCCAGAAAAATATACCCTTATTTTCATGGATATACGCATGCCTGAAATGGACGGACTTGAGGCTACAACCCATATACGTGCTTTGGATAAACCTAGGGCTCAAAGTATACCTATTGTTGCCATGACAGCCAACGCCTTCAAAGAGGATGTAGAAAATTGTTTAGCTGTTGGCATGGATGGGCACATTGGAAAACCTATTGATTTAGAAGAACTCTTTTCAATACTTAGAAAATATAGTTCTTCATAAAAAGTATTATTAATAGCATGCAACATCTTAAAAATCTCGGGATTTGTTTATAATCTAACACAAGAACTTGCAAACATACGATACAGAAAATGCCTATCAGACCTATAGTTACATTTGGTCACAAGACAAATAACAGTGTATGCACAAACTGTGAAAAAATAGCAAGTATACACCTTGAATGGATTATATATTATTACAACATAATAAGCTTTCAAGTTAATAAAATTAAAAATTATTTTTTACAAAGCTACATAAAGATGAGTCAATTTAACTAAACACAGAAATATAGCTATTGTAATTTATTTATAACTTGCTCCATATGCATTAACTATATAAATATGGCATACCTATGACAGAAAAAGAAAAACGTGACCAAGGCATACTTTTTAATGGTAATTATGATGCCAAGCTTCTAGCAGAGTTAGATGCTTGCAAAGATCAATGCTTTACCTTTAACCAACTAAAGCCATCTTTACATGCTGAAAGAGTTTCGCTCTTAACCAAACTGTTTGGTAAGGTAAAAAGCATTCTCGTTGTGCAAAGTCCATTTTGGTGTGATTTTGGATATAACATTGAAATAGGGGAAAATTTTTATGCTAACCACGGTCTTACCATACTTGATGGTGCCAAGGTAATCTTTGGAGATAATGTTTTTATAGGACCACAATGTGGTTTTTATACAGCAGGACATACCATAGATAGCAAAAGGAGAAAAGAAGGACTAGAATTTGCTCATCCCATTACTGTGGGAAATAATGTTTGGTTTGGAGGTGGCGTTCAAGTTATGCCAGGTGTAAACATCGGTAATAATGTAGTTATAGGAAGTGGAAGTATTGTTACTAAAAGTATTCCAGATAATGTGGTTGCGGTTGGTAATCCTTGTAAAGTATTACGCAAAATTAGCGAGCACGATACACAAAATGCTCACACAATGATCTAACACTTCAAATCATGTGGATTTAAATTACTATAAAGGACTTTCTTAATAGACTTTATTATTTTTTAACAATGGTATGATAGTTATCAGCATAACGGAAACCAAAACAATAATAATACCACTAACTATATAAATATTCATAGTTTCACCAAAAACCAAAACTCCAACAATAACAGCCGTTATAGGATCCATCACACCAAGTATTGTGGCAAGTACTGAGCCTATTTTTTTGATGGCTGACATAAGTAATATATTTGGTAATACTGCAGTAACAAGAGCAGATAAACCAAGAAATAGCCAGACAAATGAACTATCTGCTAAAACTAACTGATCTGTAACCATGCTATATATACAAGCAAAAAAAGCACAATAAGCAAAAAGATAAAAAGATATTGTTTCCTTACTTATTTTCACACATTGAAGTTTAAATAATGAAATCACATAAAAGGCAAAAGCAATACTTGCTAAAATAACTAATAGAATTCCCATAAAATTTATAACTATCTTAGAATCAAAAATACCTGAAAATAGAGCTATGCCAAACAAAGTAATAATGCTTAGAATAATTTTATAACCCTCAACTTTTTCTTTATAAAAAAGCGCCATCAAAATCATCACAAATATAGGATTTGTAAAAAATATTGTAATAGCGACCCCACTAGCAATATGGGTAAATGAAGAAAAAAGAAAAATTGCTGCAAGATAATAAGCAAATCCACCAAGGCATATAGAAATATGATCTTTTAGCGGTATTCTTAATGAGTGTTTCTTAAGTTTAATGGGGATAAGCATCATCAAGGCTGCTAAGGCAAAACGATACACCAAGCTGGTTTCAGGGCTTATCCCTGCTTTATATATTGGTAAAAAAAGCATGGGAATTAAACCAAAAAACGTAGCCGAAAGTAGTGCTTCAACTATACCAACCATGCTTTTAGAAAGTGCCATATTTAAAATTCCTTTACGCTAAGTGCCCATTCACAGTTTGTAGTCAAGATAATTAATATATTTAATTAAATATTACAGCTATTTTATGGCAACAAATTGTAGAGCAACACTTATCAATAATTACCATTGAGTACAAGCTTTATTAGCCTATTTTTTTGCTCCTTTTCACATTGACATTTTTTGATTTGATAAATAGTATGCATCAAATATTTTTGATGTGAGGTTAAAATGCTTACAGAGCAAGAAGAAAAAGCTCGAGTTTTTAAAGCGTTTTGTGACCCAAAACGCCTTGCTATTATTGATTTTTTAAGGCATGGGGAGCAATGTGCTTGTAAGATTGCAAAAGAGCTAAATATGGCGCAATCTGCCCTATCCTACCACATGAAAATCTTATGTGAAGCTCAAGTAGTGGAGTTTTGGCATGTGGGCAAATGGACACATTATCAAATTAATATAGCTGGATGCTCACAAGCTATAAAATACATACATGAAATAACAACCCCTACCCATACTGCAACACAAAACTCTACACATTCGTGTATTAACACAAAAAACTGTACTCAGGCATATAGCGTTGACCACGCAAGTGAGTAAAGTATTTTATAATTCATTTAACAAAAAATTAACACAGGAGCATATGTCATGCCAAAATCATTATTAAAAATTATTATCCCACTTTGTATGATACTTGGAGTTGCAACTCTTTGGTATATTAACAAACCAGAAGCATCAACAAGCCATGTTAGCACTACTATCCTAACAGCCAGTAGTCATGGTAATAATATTATGGACCTTCATGCCAAGAACATTGATTTAGATGCTCTTAAGGCATTAAAAATGCCTATTATAATTGACTTTGGC
This sequence comes from uncultured Desulfovibrionaceae bacterium, assembly GCA_964370675.1. GTDB lineage: Bacteria > Desulfobacterota > Desulfovibrionia > Desulfovibrionales > Desulfovibrionaceae > CAYJAD01. The sequence continues at coordinate 44,673 of CAYJKC010000008.1, read as the reverse complement.
GCAGATTCTTGCATCCCTTGTAAGGAGATGGCACCCGTACTTGTAAAGCTCAACGCAGAAATGCAAAACAGGGCCATTATTAAGTTTGTTGATGTGTGGAAAAATCCTGATGGCTCCAAGGGTTTTCCTGTGCAAGTAATTCCCACACAGATAATTTTTAATGCTGACGGCACTCCATATGTGCCTAATAATGTTACAGGTATAAAATTTACCTCCTATAGTAGCAAGGAAACAAAGCAACATATTTTTACAGCCCATCAAGGGGGGCTAACAGAAGAACAAATGCGTAGTATACTTAAAGATATGGGTGTTAATTAATGGATGCACTCTTAGCACAGCTTTCTGAACTAATCTTAAACACCACTTGGATTGCACCCTTTATAGCTTTTTTGGCAGGTGTACTAACTTCATTTACCCCTTGCTCACTTTCCAGTGTGCCATTAATTGTTGGTTATGTAGGGGGAGCAAATATTTCCACCAATGAGCAAGAGCAAAAATATAATACCAACAGAGCTTTTGTGCTCTCACTAATTTTTGCACTGGGTAGTGCCATTACCTTTACCTTTTTTGGCATTGTTGCATCATTGGCCGGTGAATTAATAGGCACTGCATCTTCTTCGTGGTTTTTTGCCCTAGGTACTTTGATGATGTTAATGGTATTACAAATGCTTGGTATTTATCAACTCATACCCTCTAGCCATCTATTATCTAAAAACACCAAGAAAGGATTTATTGGGGCTTTTTTGGCTGGTGTCTTGGGGGGTATTTTTTCCTCACCTTGCTCCACACCTGTGCTCATTGCGCTAATTGCTGTGGTTGCGGGTAAAGGCAGTTTAGGCTTCGGTATCTTATTGTTTTTAATGTATTCCTTGGGTCATGGTATTTTAGCTGTCATAGCTGGAACTTCTGTTGGCTTGGTGCAAAAGCTATCAGAAAATGCAAAATATGCAGCTGTTAGCAAGGGACTTAATATCTTGCTGGCTTTACTTATGCTTGGTGTGGGATTTTATATGTTTCATTTAGGTTTTCAATTTTAATAAAATTGAAACTATACTCTTTTTACTTACAGCAATGTAAGCACATATCAACTATTATCAATAGTCATAAAGAGATGCTGAAAAGTGCATATTTTGCGTTTTCAGCATCTCTTTAATACATTTATATCAATCCAGACTTTAATTCCTTTATAAATTTCATCAGAGGTTCTTTGGCATTGGTTTTGTGTTCAGCAATAATTTTTACCAAGGCACTGCCAACAATTGCACCATCAGCATAGTCTGTTATGTCTGCAACTTGCCTACTAGTTGAAACACCAAAACCCACACACACGGGAAGATTACTATGTTTTTTAATAAGTGTAGTCATGGAACGTAAATCAGTTGTAATTTCGCTACGCATGCCTGTAACTCCCATAGAAGAAACAAGATATATAAAACCATCGGCTTGTTTTGCAATATTTTCTATTCTTGCATCAGATGTTGGTGCAATGAGTGAGATAATTTCAACATTATGTTTTTTAGCATATGGTGCTATTAAATCCTTTTCTACATATTCATCAAAGGGTAAATCAGGTATAATAACCCCATTAATGCCGCTATCTTGGCATTGTTTAAAAAATGAAGCATAGCCATAGTTATAGATAGGATTCATATAACTTAAAAAAACTAATGGGATACTTATTTTTTGACGCACCCTTTGCACCATAGCAAAAATACCATCAAGAGTAGTTCCTGCTTGCAATGCTCTTGCATTGGCAGCTTCTATAACCTCTCCTTCTGCTATGGGGTCTGAGAAAGGAATACCAATTTCAATAAGGTCTGCACCGGCATTAGCCATGGCTAAAATATATTCTTCTGTGTGTAGAAGATTTGGGTCACCTGCTGTTAAAAAGGTAATGAGTGATTTTTTGCCTTGTAAGGCTTTAGTTATTTTACTCATGTATATTCACCCCTTTATGTCTTGCTATGGCCGCAACGTCTTTATCACCACGCCCTGAAAGGCATACAATAATATTTTCATCTTTTGCAAAAGTGGGAGCTATTTTTCTAACATGGGCAATGGCATGGGCTGATTCAATGGCTGGAATAATACCCTCGGTTCTTGATAAATATTCAAAAGCATCCACAGCTTCAGCATCAGTTACAGGCACATATGTTGCCCTTTTACTATCTTGTAAATACGCATGCTCGGGGCCAATTCCTGGATAGTCAAGCCCAGCAGAAATAGAATATACTTCTGCAATTTGCCCATAGCTATCTTGGCAAAAGTAAGATTTCATGCCATGAAAAATACCTAAAGTTCCCTTTGCCATGCTGGCAGCATGTTTATCAGTATCAATGCCCTTACCTGCTGCCTCACAACCTATAAGCTGTACATTTTGCTCTGTAATAAAGTGATGAAACATACCCATAGCATTACTACCTCCGCCAACACAGGCAACAACAGCCGCAGGTAGTTTATTTTCTAGCTCAAGAATTTGTTCCTTGGCCTCATAAGAAATAATACTTTGAAAATCACGCACCATTAAAGGAAATGGGTGCGGACCCACCACAGAACCTAGAACATAGTGAGTATCATGCACTTGCATAGTCCATGCACGCATGGTGGCGTTAACTGCATCTTTAAGGGTTTTGCTACCACTGGTAACAGCATGAACCTTAGCTCCAAGCAGTTCCATGCGATATACATTAAGGGCCTGCCGACTAATATCTTCTTGCCCCATAAATATTTCACATTGCAGACCCAAAAGAGCTGCTGCCGTAGCTGTTGCAACACCATGTTGCCCTGCGCCTGTTTCGGCAATAATGCGTGTTTTCCCCATTTTTTTAGCCAACAACACTTGACCCAACACATTATTAATTTTATGCGAGCCAGTGTGATTTAAATCTTCTCTTTTTAAGTATATTTTTGCACCACCAAGATCTTTTGTCATTTTGCTTGCATAGTACAAGCGTGATGGTCGACCTGCATACTCATTAAGAAGTGAGGTTAAAGTTGCATTAAATGTGGCGTCTTGCCTATACTTAATATAGGCTTCTTCCAATTCTAAAATTGCATTCATGAGGGTTTCAGGAATGTATTGCCCCCCATGCACGCCATATCTTCCTTTATATTCTTGCATTGCGCACCTTCCTTACTAATTGCTCAATATATTGTTGATTCTTAAATCCATCTACTTCAGCACCACTTGATATATCTATGGCATATGGTTTATAATTCATAGCATTTTCAATATTTTGCAGATTAATACCTCCGGCAAGAAAAAAGTTTTTCTTAATCTTTGGCAGAGTTGACCAATTAAAAACTTGCCCGCTACCTGCCAAAGGAGCATCAAAAAGGGCATAATCTGCCAAGGGTGGTATGGCATCATGCACTTGCAAAGCCTTTATAATTTTAACGTGCGGCATGCGTTTTTTGCACTCTACTAAAGTAGTAAAAGGCTCTTGCCCATGTAACTGCAACATATCCACAATATTTTCCGTTATAGCTTTTTCCATTACATCAGCGGATTCATTTACAAAAACACCAACTGTCATAATATTTTGATGTAAACGCTGCTTAAATAATTTTGCTTGATCAAAACTAATTTGCCTGCGGCTTTTAGCAAAAACAAAACCCACATAATCAGGCATAGCATCATTAACAAAATCAATATCGCAATCTCTAAAAAGCCCACAAATTTTTATCTTCATGCCAGCCCTCGCAATTCTTGCAACATTTTTACTTTATTACTACTTCGCATAAGGCTTTCACCTATAAGCACTGCGTCAATGGCGTGTTCTTCTAGTAATAAAATATCTTCACGATTTCTAATGCCGCTTTCTGCCACATAGAGTACAGAGGGTGGAACATATTTACGAAGCTTTATGCAAGTTTGTAAATCAACTTCAAAAGTTTTTAAATTTCTGTTATTTACCCCCACAATTTGCGCACCACAATCTAAAGATTTTTGCAACATATCATAGCTATGACTTTCTACTAATGCAGACATACCAAGTGCCTCCGTAAGAAGGATATATTCTTGCAATTGCTTGGCATTAAGCAGTTCTGCTATAAGCAATAAAGCCGATGCACCCCAAATTTTTGCTTCATAAATTTGATAAGGATGAATAATAAAATCTTTACGTAAACTTGGCAGTGCTATGTGAGTGCTAATGTCTTGTAAATATTCTGCACTACCTTGAAAAAATTGAGATTCTGTAAGTACTGAAATTGCATCCACCCCTGCTCTTTCATAATCTTTAGCAATATCTAAGTGCGAAAAATTAGGCTCAATAATCCCCTTAGAAGGCGAAGCTTTTTTAACCTCACAAATATAACTTAAACCTTTTTTTTCTAAAGCTACCTTAAAGGGATAAGTAAAACTATCTTGCACCATTTGCATGCGCTCCTTGGTGGTAATGACAATTTTTTCTAAAAAATTCTGTGCTTGCATGTTAAACCTCATTAGAAAGCTTGATAAATTTTTGTAATTGCTCTAGTGCCCTACCACTGGCAAGAATCTCTTTAATTTCTATGATTGCTTGAGGTAGAGAAATAGACTTTGCCACATATAAAGCCGCCGCTGCATTAATTATAACCGCATCAGTTTTAGGACCTAGTGATCCAGACAAAATATCACGGATAATTTGGGCATTATGAACTGCATCACCACCCACTAAATCAGTAGGTTGTGCTCTGGTAAAGCCCAAAGATTCAGGCGTTAAAATAGATGATTTAACCCAACCATTCTTCACTTCGCAAACATATGTTTCAGCACAAATAGAAATTTCATCTAACTTATCACGCCCATAAACCACCATGGCATTTTTTACACCTAGATTACACAATACCTTGGCTATAGGCTCCACCAACTCTTCTTCATACACACCAAGCAATTGCATGGTGGCCCCTGCAGGATTGGTTAATGGTCCAAGGATGTTAAATACTGTACGAATATTTAATTCGCGCCGAATGGGAGCAACATATTTCATAGCAAGATGATAATTTTGCGCAAACATGAAGCAAATGCCTATTTTCTCAAGAAGTATAGAACTCTTTTCAGGTGAAATTTGTATATTTACTCCTAATGCTTCTAAAACATCAGCTGAGCCGCATTTACTTGTAGCAGAACGATTACCATGCTTTGCAACTGCAACCCCAGCAGCAGAGACTACTAAAGCTGCTGCAGTGGATATATTAAATGAATTTGAACCATCACCGCCAGTACCTACAATTTCTAGGGCTTCATGCTCATTTAAAAGCTTTACACAATGCTTGCGCATGGCAGCAGCAGACGCTGTAATTTCATCAATAGTTTCACCCTTGAGTGCTAAAGCTGTAAGATAAGAAGATATTTGAATCTCACTAGCTTTACCACTCATAATTTGATCCATAACAGCTAGCGCTTCTTCCTTACTTAAATCCTTTTTATTTGCTAAATTTATAATGGCTTTGCGAATCATATTACATCTCCATAAAATTTTTAAGAATTATATTACCTTGTGGGGTCATGATGGACTCAGGATGAAACTGTACTCCAAAAATTTGGTGCTCTTTATGCTCTAAAGCCATAATTTCAGAATCATTACTACGTGCTGTAATTACAAGCTCATTTGGTAGGGTGCTTTCAATACCTACCAACGAATGATATCTAGCCACATCAAAAGTTTGCGGAATATGCATAAACAAAGATGACTGCGAAAGTTTTTCTACCCGAGATTGTTTGCCATGCATAAGCTCCTTAGCATAACTTACTGTACCGCCAAAAGCCTCAAATATAGCTTGATGACCAAGGCATACTCCTAGTAATGGTAAATTGTGGGGAAGTTTTTGAATAAGTTCTATACATATGCCAGCATCTCTTGGTCTACCCGGTCCTGGTGAAAGCACAATATGCGTTGGTTTTAATGCTAAAATATCATTTACCGTGCATGCATCATTGCGCATAACCATAATATTTGGTGAAATAGCACCTAGCATTTGATATAAATTATAAACAAAGCTATCATAATTATCTATTAAAACTAACATTTTGCAAATTCCTCTCCAGCATGCTGCACTGCCTCTACTACAGCACGTGCCTTAGCAATACATTCTTCATATTCATTTTCCGGCACACTATCAGCTACAATGCCTGCACCTGAGCGTATATATATTTTATTATTTTTCTTAAAACATAGACGAATTGCTATGCATGTATCCATATTTCCAGTAAAATCAATATAACCAATAGCCCCACCATAAAGTCCACGTTTATTTTGTTCAAGATTATGTATTATTTCACAGGCTTTAACCTTAGGTGCACCTGATAGCGTACCAGCAGGCAATACCGCTTCAATGGCATCAATACCATCAAAATTATTTTTAATTGTGCCACTTACAGTAGAGCCAAGGTGCATAACATGCGAATAATGGTGTACTTGCATAAAGTCACCTACTTCCACTGTGCCAAATTGACATATCTTACCCAAATCATTGCGCCCTAAATCAACCAGCATAGTGTGCTCTGCCAATTCCTTTTCATCTGCCAAAAGCTCCGCTTCTAGCAATGCATCCTCTTTAGCGTTTTTGCCACGTTTGCGCGTACCAGCAAGGGGAAAGGTAAGCACTATATCGTTATCCAATTTTACTAATGTTTCTGGAGATGCACCTACAATTTCATTATCTGCACTACTAAGATAAAACATATATGGAGAAGGATTTGTCATACGTAATTTTCTATAAACATTAAACAAGCTTCCTTCAAAATCTGCTTCCACACGGTTAGAAAGCACCACTTGAAAAATATCTCCTTCAAAAATATGTGTCTTAGCCTTTTCCACCATAGACATATATGCTGACTTATCAAATAGATATGTGAATGCTGACTTTACTCGACCCTCAAAGGAAATATGATTAGTCGAAGCTAAAAGCAATTGCTTAATTTTATCTAGTTCTTGCGTAGCAATTTTATAATTTTCTGTAATTTTATCTTGCTCAATATTGTAGATTAAATAAAGCTTCTGCTTGTAATTATCAAAAATAATTATTTTTTTAAAAAACATCAAATCTATATCATTAAAATTTTCTACATCATCATCCATATCAAGCTGTAAACTAGGTTCACTATACTTAATGAAATCATAAGCAAAATACCCCACAATCCCACCTGTAAACGAGGGTAGATTTTCATATTTAGGGCTAGAAAATTTTTGCAAAATTTGTTTTAAAAATTTCTTTGGGTTAATTTTTTCTTCGCTTTTGCCATGAGGATCTTTTGTAATTACTGCACCTTGCATACAAGTAATTTCTTGGTATGGTTCATACCCAAGAAAAGAATAGCGACCAAAGGCGTGAGATGTATCCACACTTTCAAACAAAAAACATTGTTCATACTTAGATTTTAATATCTTCAAGACATTAATAGGTGTAGTAAAGTCCGAAGGCATTTCATAAACTATTGGGATAAGACTAAACGTTTTTGCTAAATGTTTAGCCTCTTCTAAACTTGGTAACAACATTAAATTCTCCTATTAAAATAAAAAATCCCCCTGTTCACTTTTGCCAACAGAGGGGAAATATATTTTGCTTACAAAGCATTTTCCTAAAAACTGCACATTATTAAGTGAACTCTTTTACTGCTGTATTGAGCCACCAACGCCATGAAAAAGTATTTAAGAAAAAATTATACATTGATATTCCTTTGCTTAAGAGGCAATTTACTGTATACAGTATACGGTGTCAAGTTTAAATTTTAAAACTTTACCGAAAATCACATCTCACGTAAAAAAGTATCATTAAGCAAACAAGATAATGTTAGGAAACAATAATGCATATTTTAACTAGACGCCTATTGAAAGCCTTACAAGATGCTAAAGGCTATATGGATTTTACCCCACCAAGACCTTTACACACATTGTCAGACTTACACCATTGGCATGAAATTTTAAGCTTTTATGAAGCGCTAGCAGATGAAAAATCTAAAGAAACATTAATTAAACTCATTATTTTAAGAGCTTTATATTTTTCAGTACCAAACCATGTTGTAACAGATATTTTTTCACTTTATCCCAAAAATATTTGGCAAGAACTTATACAAATTGCAGAGAAAACTCCCGGAGTAAAAGGTGATTATATCCTAGATCGAGTGGAAACATGGATTCTTAAAGGCTATGAATACAAAGATTGCAAAGCAAAACATAGTGATGTTGTTATAGATGCAGGTGCATTTACAGGTAATACAGTAGTTTATTTTACTCAACTTGTGGGACAAGAGGGAAAGGTTTATGCCTTTGAGCCCATGCAAGAAATATTTAAAACATTGCAAGAAAATACTCAAAACATGCCTGAAGTTCATCTTTTTCAAGCTGGTATAAGTCACTGCGATGGACAAATGCATGTGGCAGCACAAAATAGTGCCAGTTCTTCCCTATTTCAGCAGGGTGATGTATGCGTAAATATACGTTCTATTGATTCATTTGTGCAAGTGCAAGCCTTAGACAAGCTAGACTTTATCAAAATGGATATTGAAGGTTCAGAAATGGACGCCCTAAAAGGCGCAAAAAACACCATAGCCCAGTTTACACCCAAGTTAGCTATTTGTATCTACCATCGACCGAATGATATTTTCCAAATATACAAACAAATACTTACAATTAATCCATATTATACATTTTACTTAAAGCATTGTTCGAATACCATATGGGAAACAGTGCTTTTTGCCATGCCAAGCCACATAGCGCATCAGTATGTAGATTGTACGGAAAAATATCAAGCTGACATTGAAGCAGCACACTCTCTACGTGATTTATATAAGAATATACACGAAGCAACTAAGGCTTAATTACCACGTTAATCGCCTAGATCCTGTACGCAAGCACCCATAATAATAACCACTATAGCCTGCTGCATCCATTAGCTTACCCACTTTTTCAATGTCATATTCTACACGATGTAGCTCAAATTTTGCACCATCAAAAGTAGCAAAGGCTGCCATGGGGTTTTCGTCACGAGGTTGCCCAACTGAACCTGGATTACAATAAATTTTATCATTAAAAATATGCAGTTGCTGTATATGGCTATGTCCGGATGCAAAAAATTTTCCTTCAACCTGCGCAAAATATTCAGCACTTGGTTCGAGATATTCATCAATGGGGTTTGCCCAGCCACCATGCACAAGAGAGAGATCATATGCTTCAACATATCTAAATAAAGGCAAATTTTCAAGCCAGTTACGATTCTCTGTTGTAATAATTTTACGCTGATAAACTAAACAATCATTAACACTTTTGGAACGGGGGCAAAAACTCTTGCCTGCCAAATACCAGTCATGATTACCCATAATAGATAAGATATTTCTTGTTTGCAGTTCTTCGCAGCATTCATTTATTTGCGTATAATAACCCACTGTGTCGCCAAGGCTATAAATTTCTTTAATACCTAGAGCATCAATGCGTTTGATCACTTCCATAAGGGCAGTATAATTGCCATGAATATCAGATATCAGAGCTATCATAAAAAACCATATCTTCTGTATAGCGGATGGCATGACCATGCTTTATTACAGGTTGAGCAATTTCTTGTTGATTTAAAAAGTAATGCACACACATGGCGCTTTCATTATAATTGAAAGCTGTTCTCAAAGAAGTTGCAGAAGAAATACGCGGATTTATCTCTAACAGTTTTAACTGCCCCTGCTTCACTCTAAATTGAAAATTTGTTGGTCCAATGGGCTTAAAAGTGCTGGCAAGCTCCAATAAGCATTGTTTTGTGCCTGTTGCTTCAATGGTTTGTGCTTTTTCGGTAAAGCCTTCTTTAGAAAGGGTACGCTTTATACTCATATAAGCACATAATTCACTATTTTTATTAAAAAAAGCTGACACAGAATATTCTTCATTTTCCATGCCTATAATGGGCTGTAGCATAAGCTTTTGCCCAATTTCATCTTTATATTGCAAAAGCATATTTTTATTTTCAACTTTTACAATACCTTGAGATGCAAAACCACGCCTTGGTTTTAATAAAAATGGATAAGTTTTTGGTGCATCTTGCAATGTAAGGCTGGTGGGAATGGCATATGCAGGATTGTGCACAGATAATTTTTCATAAAAAAGCCATTTATCAGTACAAAAATTAATTAATTCAGCATTATTTAGCAAAACTGTGCAGGCATTTTCAAGTTCTGCTCTATGCTCGTTCCAAGCAATCATATCCGCTTCAATGGAGGGAATAATCATATCCACAGAGTGCTTTTTGATAATGCCCAAAAGCCAAGGAAAGTATTCATTACTGGTGGTAAATGGAGCTTTTTCAAACACATCACAAAAGGCTGGTGCCACTGAGTCTTCGTAAATAGTTGCACCAATGAGTTTTATTTTAGGGTTAAATGCACGTAAAGACTTTAAGATGCCATAACCCACTATGCCAGAAGCACCAGAAACAAAAATAGTATATGGTTTTGGTGCATTATTCAAAGAAGCAATCCTTTATAACTTGCTCTATTTCTTCCTTAGAAAGTAAAGGAGTTTGCTTATCAAGCGTTGCACCAGGCTCTACGCTATGATGTTCTTCTTGATCAACCAGAACTTCAATAAAGCAAGGCTTATCATTATTAAGTAATTCTTTTAAACTAGCATATTGGTCAATGGCATCAATGCGCACATATGTTAAACCATACCCCTTGGCAACACCTTCAAAATGGGGAGCACTATAGCCTTCAACTGATACATACGTTCTATTACCATACATGATTTCATGCAGGCGACGAATCATACCCAAACAATTATTATTTATAACAACAACTTTAACGGGCAAGTTTTCACGTATAATAGTGTGTAATTCTTGGATGTTCATTTGAATTCCACCATCACCACTAACAGATATTATGGGCATGTCCTTGGCAACACATGCAGCCCCTACTGCTGCAGGCAAGGAAAATCCCATAGACCCATAACCACCACAGTTAAGAAGCTTTTTATTACCTCTTAGCTCAAGACATTGTGCCACACTCATTTGATTTTGTCCTACATCAGCAGTAATAACTGCATCATGAGCTAGCATGGTTGAAAGCCTATATAAAAAATCACCTGTTTCAACTTTTTGGGTTGAAATATTAAATGTTGGAAAACGATCTTTCCATTTTTGCAATACTTCATGCCACTTAGAGTAAGAACAAGGCTTCCAATCATAATCAAGACAAGCCTCCAAAAAGTTTTCAACACTGTTATTATAACTTAAAGTTTCAGGCAGCTTACGCCCCAATTCGTATTTATCAATATCAACACGAATTACCTTGGCATTATCTTGTAACTTACTTAAATATCCCCCTAATTGACGTTCATCAAGCCTTGAACCCAATATAATTACCGCATCACAATAAGCCAAGGCTAAATTTGCATATCTATGACCATAGTGACCAATAAAGCCACAAAAGCAAGGGTGATCATGAGGTAAAACATCTAAACCTAACAATGATGTCACCACGGGAATAGGCATTTTTTGTAGAAATTGTTTTATTTTTGCACGACTGTGCGCACTGCGCGCACCACCGCCAAGTAAGATTATAGGCTTTTTAGCACTAGTAAGTATCGCTTGAATGGCATCTAAATCAAAATCATTATATATGGTTTCTTCAGGTATGAATTTAGTAAGCTTTGAAATATCAATGTCTTGTCTAGCAATGTCATAAGGAATATCAACTAATACTGAACCTTTGCGCCCTTCTTGAGCTAAATAAAAAGCTTTTTCAAGCTCATACTGTACTGCATTGGGGTCAGTTATTTTCACTGCATATTTAGTAACATGCTTAACCATCGACACAATGTCAATTTCTTCAAAAGCATTTTGCCTAATATGCTCATGCTCTTTTTCGCCCATGGAGTGAGATGTTCCCACAATAAACACACACGGCAATGAGTCATAATAGCCATTAACTATACCACCCATAAGATTACAAATACTTGGTGCACCGGAAGCAGTAGCAACGGCAATAGAATCACTCACCATGGCATAGGCATTTATACCAAAGGCAGCAGCTTGCTCATGGTAGTTAAGAAAAAAACTTGTTTTTCCATTTTTACCTATGGCATCAACAATATCGGCATTAAAACCACCAACATACCCAAAGATTTTACGAATGTTATGATCTGCTAAAAAATTTGCTACATACTCTGCTACTTTCATAAACTTTCCTTTTACAACACTAGATAGACACCTAAAAACACCCACAAAAAAACGTATGCAGATATGCTAATAAATGAACTTTATATAATAATTCATGACTTATGCTTCTAAATTTTTCTTTTTTTGATTTTCAGCAATGTTCTTGTTAGAAATGTCTTTAATAAATTTTCTAGAAAATACATAATTAATATTCATGGCTTCAAGCCCAAATTCTGGTACAAATTGTAAGAAAAACCATATATGCCATCCAAGTTTTACTCCAAAAATTTTCTTAAGCTTTAGCAATCTTTCAATTGGTTCTATAATACCAAAGTCAAAAAAATTCTTACGTAGCAGTGAGGTGCAAAATTCATCTTGCTTAAAGTTTAGCATTTTATTTATTCTGTAAGGAAACATTCTACTAATATCAACCATTTTCATACCATATGCAGATACTACACCCGATTTACCAACAGTATATACAGACATAATTTCATCATGGTAGTGTATAGGACCTTTTTCTAAATGAAAATAATATACTAAATAGTCCACAGGACAAATATTTAAGCTTTTAAAACCATAATTCCTAAATATTCTTGATGAAGGTAGTAAGAAAATAAATCTATCATCTAAACAAACTGGATTTTCTATTTTTCCATAATTTACAACATCGTGAACAAAGGAGCTCGAAGTGCCAGTTTTTTCAACAACTTCTAAGGTATCATGAGCAAATCCGGAGTAATCTGGGTGACTTTCTAAAAAGTCTAAAGCCATTTGAATTTTATTTTCATTACACCAATAGTCATCAGCTTCTATGATGCAAAAATATTTTGTATCAACATTTTGCATGCCTTGGCATGTTTGCGTTTTCTCATACGGCCCTAAAAAAGTATTTTCTTTTTGAGGAAAAAATTTAATTTTATCAGGATATTTTTGTGCATATTCAGCACAAATTTTTGGCGTATTGTCTTGAGAGCAATCATCATGAAGATGTATCACATAGGAATAATCTGTTTTTTGAAATAAAATACTATCAATGCATCTTGCAATACGTTCCTCATGGTGAAAAGCAAATATCAAAGCGGTAAGAAGGGGTTTATCCATAACTGTTCCATATATCGTTTAAATAGGTTCATGTAACTATGCTAAAAAAAATTCAATGCATAACTATATCAGAGTGGTATGAGAATTTACTATCCTAATGATGTCATCAATTCCGTGCCATTATCTATATACAATGATAATAAATTATTTATTACGCTTCACTCATATACACTTTATTATATGAATATTTATCAACTTTAAATAGATATACTAAAAGAACATACTAAAAATTAATGCTAGTCTTTCAAATTTTCATGTTAATGTTAGTCACTTACGATTTCTAGTTCAGCATAGCCAAAACCATCTTCACCAAAGTGATTACCACAATAGAACATAAAATATTTATCATTAATTTGTACAATACGTGGATATGCAATAGCTTCGCTATCCCAACCACTTTCTGAAACATCAATACCGGCTACACTATCATCTCTATGCCAAGTGCATAAATCATCAGAAACAGCGTAACCCACTCTGTAGCCTTTACCAGGCTCTGTTCTAAAGCCAAGTCCATGCCTGTAGCAAAAAAACATGTGATATTTATCATCTAACTTTACTATAGATGCACTAGTTTGACTCTCATATTCAACTTTAGTCTCCACAATAGGTATACCATTTCTGACCCAATTTATGCCATCTGTTGAGGTGGCATGCATTAATAAGTATTGAGATTCTAATTTTTCAGGTGATTCTATCCACTGCACCCCAGATAAATAATACATATGCCAATCATTTTCGCCAAATTTATACACAATGGGGCAAGCTTGAAGGTATGGTTCATTATAAGTAGGTCCAAGCACAGGTCCTTTATCAATTTTCTTAAACCTCTCACCATCTTGACTAACACCAAGTCCAACAGCCCACTGATATGGCACTGACACACCTCTTGTCCACCCACTATAGTATAAGTAATAATCATTACCATGTTTTACTGCACCATTAGGCATGATACCAAATTCATCAAACTCGCCAATGCCACCAAGATCCATCACAGGTCTTTCAGACACTCTCAAAACCTTAGTTAAATCATTTTTATCTAAATCAACAAATCCACCAAATGATCTAACCATTTCATTAGTATACTTTTCTCTTGTTGAAATATATACTCTTAAAAAATCACCAAAATCTAGCGGGCAAGGACATTGTGCATAATTATACATCCAATCTTGCTTACCATCGGGTTTAAATATTATCCCTTTTTTATGCCATTTAAATTTCATATTATTTCCTTTACATGCAACTTTCACATTATTAGTTAATAGTAATATTTTTCAAATATATAGTCAATGTATCTCGTTTACAGTGCACAATGGTTTAACAATTATAATATGATGTTATACTATAAAGATAGTTTTAGTAGACTATTTTAAACATCAAATTAATGCATTGTAAAAATTAAAAATACAAAGCTAACTTTTAGACTGAGCCTTATTTTTTTGCTCTGCTGCAATCACTTTATTTGAATTATCCTTAATAAATTTTCTTGAAAATATGTAATTCAAATCCATGCATTCAAGACCATATGTAGGCACAAAATGAACAAAGAACCATACATGCCACCCAAGCTTCACACCCAATAACTTCTTAAACCATAACAATCTTTTATATGCTCTAATTTTTTTTGGATTAGGTGGCTGCTCGTATGCATTTTCACGTTGTGACTTTGTGCATAGTTCATCATGCTTAAAGTCAAACATTTTATTAATTCTATATGCATACATGCTCGTTATATTATTCATTTTTTCATTATATGGAGCTACAACACCTTTATTACCCATATAATATACTGCCATCACTTCATCATGGTAATAAATAGGTCCTTTTTCTATGTGATAGCTATATACAATATAATCTACCGCCCATACTTTTAAATCTTTAAAACCATAATTTCTAAAAATTCTTGAGGAAGTCATGAAAAAAAGAAAACGCTCATCAAAGCAAACTGGATTTTCAATTTGCCCATATTTAGCAATATCATGCACCCAAGATTCAGAAGTACCTGTTTTTTCATTAACTTGCATGGTATCATGAGCAAAACCAGAATAATCAGGATTATTTTCTAAAAAATCTAGAGCCATTTGAATTTTATTTTCATTACACCAATGATCATCACCTTCAATGATGCAAAAGTATTTTGTATCAAAGTCCTGCATGGCTTTATAGCCTTGAGTTTCTGGATATGGCTTTAAAAATGTGTTTTCTTTTTGCGGAAAAAATTTTATTTTTTCAGGATATTTTTCAGCATACTCAGCACAAACTTTACCCGTATCATCTTGAGAACAGTCATCATAAATATGAAGTATAAATGGATAATCTGTCTTTTGAAATAAAATACTTTCAATACATCTTGCTATACGCGCTTCATGGTGAAAGGCAAATATGATTGCAGTAAGTAATGGGCTACTCATATATTTCCCCCTGATTCATCAAAAGAATTAATTAATAAAATTTTTTATTCAGAAGAATTTTAATTAATATTTTCAAATGTTCAAAGTAATTTTGTTTTGATTTATTTTTTAGATTTCCATAGTTAATATCAAAAAATTCAATGCCAAATGTGGGTATGAATGTAATGTAAAACCATAGATGCCAAGCTCTTCTTATTCCTAAAAATTTACTCCAAAAAAGTAAACGCTCAAACGTTTCTTCTTTGTGTAGTCCAACCCAATTATCCATATGTTCAAAATCAAAAACTTGCAACATCCTGTATGGAACCATATCCCCAGTTTTTTGCATAATTGAATCTGGTAAGCTTGTCCAAACACCACTCCCCGTTCTATTATATATGGCAACAACCTTATTATAATAATATACAGGACCAAAAGCTAAGTGATATAAATACATTAAAATATCACCTTGAGGAAAATCTGTAAATGTATTGCGATACACCCTTGATTGTGAAAAAATAAATACAAACTCATCTTTATTCAATTGATTTAAAGAAAATTCACTTAATTTATCATTATTAATTAAGTTATGTTCTGAATTGCTAATAAAATCCCTTATATTTGTATTAGCTCCAAATATATAATATTCAGGTTTTTCATCTAAAGTATCAATAGCTACTTGAAAAAAGTCATCATCGCAATATCTATCATCACCTTCCATTAAGCAAAAATACTTTGTTTTTATGCGCTTATAGGCTCTGACTACATGATTGTTTTCTGACTTTGCATTAAATGTATTTTGTGTTTGGGGGAAAAATTCTATCAATGCAGGGTATTTATCAGCATAACGTTGACAAATTTCTGTTGTCCCATCTGTGGAACAATCATCACAAAGATAAATCACATATTTAAAATTTACATTTTGAGATAAAATACTTTCGATAGTTTGGGAGATGGTTTTAACATGATTATATGTCACCAAAATAATAGTTAATATAATTTCGTTTGTATTATTATCTTGTTTGTGCATAAACCCTCTCCCCAAACATTATATAAATCAAAATAGCAAAATTTTTAATTTACTCACCTTTAAAAAATAATCTTAATAAGATGCGAAAATTATTAAAATAATTTTGCTTGGGCTTTCTTTTTAAGTTACCATAATTTACATCTAAAATTTCAATACCAAATGTAGGCACATATGAAAAATAAAACCATAAATGCCAAGTTCTTCTGGTGCGTAAAAATCTTTTCAAAAATCCAATACGGCGCAAACTTTTATGGCTCAAAAAAGCAAGCCATCTATCTTCATAATCATAATTTAAAGCTTGGCACATTCTATAAGGAATAATATCTTGTGTCTTTTCAGGAACTAAAGGCGGTAAGCTTGTCCAAACACCTTTGCCAGTTATATTATAAATTGCTACAACCTTATTATAATAATATAGCGGTCCAAAAGCTAAGTGATATAAGTACATAAGCATATCACCTTGAGGAAATGAAGTAAAAGTATTTCTATACACCCTTGATTGTGAATAAATAAAAGTGAGAGGTCCAAGGCTTACTTGATCTAAATAGTATTCTTTTAATGTATCATCATTAATGCTTGTATATTCCGTATTTTTTATATGATTTTTAACTAAAGTATTGGCACCAAATATATAATATTTATTATTTTCATCTAAAGTTGTTACAGCTATTTGCAAAAAATCAATATCACAATAACTATCATCACCTTCAATTAGGCAAAAATATGGCGTTTTAATCCGCCTATATGCTTTAACCACGTGATTATTTTCTGGTTTATCATAAAATGTATTATTTTCTTGAGGGAAAAATTGAATTAATTCAGGGAATTTATCAGCATAGCTTTGGCAAATTTCAGTAGTTCCATCTGTTGAGCAATCATCACAAAGAAAAATGGTATATTTAAAGTTAATTTTTTGTGAAACAACGCTTTCTATAGTATCTGCTATAGAATCAACTTGATTATATGTTACAATTATGACAGTTAATTTCATATCACTGTCATTTTGTTTATTAGTCATGTCTTAGCCTCAATATGTTATATACCTTGAGTTATAACTATAGTGTCAAAAAAATAGAAGAATTTAATGTCCGTGAATCATTAATCGCAGAAATTTTTTAGCATTTCTTATATAATTTTGTTTTAATTTGGGTTTAATAACACCATAATTCACATCTAAGAATTCAATTCCCCATGTGGGTACAAATGTTAAGTAAAACCACAAATGCCAAGCTCTTTTTGTGCCTAAGAAAATTTTTAAAAACCGCACTATAAGACGATTTTTTCTACTTAAGTATGTCATCCAAATGCTTTCGAGTTTAAAATTAAAAGCCTGACACATTCTATATGCAATCATTTCTTTAGTATTATTAATAATTAAATCTGTTAAACTTGTCCAAACACCAGTACCTGTCATATTATATACAGCAACCACTTTATGGTGATAATAGAGAGGACCAAAAGCTAAATGATACAAATACATATATGTATCACCTTGAGGAAAAGAGGTAAAAGTGTTCCTATAAATTCGTGCTTGGGAATGAATAAATTTGAACGTATTACCATTTACTTCGTCTAAATGATATTCCTTTATATCACCGTTTGATATGCTCTCATAAGTAAGGTTATTGGCATGGTCTCTAATTAGCGTATTGGCGCCAAACATTGAATACTTAGTGTTTTCTTCAAGAGTTGATACACCTGTTTGAAAAAATTCATCATCACAATAGTTATCATCACCCTCAATAAAACAAAAAAACTTTGTGTTTAGACGTTTATAAGCTTGAACTACATGATTATTTTCTGGAGATTTAAGAAAGGTATTTTGTTCTTGTGGGAAAAACTTTATAAGTTCAGGGTATTTATTGGCATAATTTTGACAAAGCTCCTTTGTACCATCTGTTGAACAGTCATCACAAAGATGAATAGTAAACCTAAAGTCAGTCTTTTGTGACAATACACTCTCAATAGTGTTAGAAATGCTATCTGCATGATTGTACGTAACAATGATAATCGTTAGCTTAACGCAATCATCATTATTGTTTTGCTCTAGCATATTTTCCCTTTAAATTAGATACTAAGTTAGTTACATTATAGTAAAACGTATCATACGTAAGTGTACAAAAAATATATATCGTTATGAAATTACCTTAGCATATATGACTGTTTCAGTAAAGTTAATAGTATGATGATCTAAATATAAAGTATACTCTGGCAACATTTCTTTTATTAGTTGGGGTATAGTCCAAAGATCATCCTTCTTATGATATACACATATGGCAAGTTTTGGTTTAAATTTTCGTATGGTATTTATTGCTCCTTTTAGGGTTGGTACTTCGCTACATTCTACATCAAGCTTAATTAAGTCAATTTTTTCAATATTATTTTGTTCAACTAAATCATCAATGGAAAGGGTGTGAAGCTCCACTGCACCTTCACTATATTCTGAACTAACGGATGTACCAGGACCATTGCCAACAGCATAAAGCTTTTCACCACTCACTTGACCAAGAGGATTTTTAAAAAGCTGTATTTTTTCACTCAAATGTGGGTTCAGAGCCATATTTTTATTAAAAATATCTAAATTTTCTTCTAAAAATTCAAATGAAAAAACCTTTGCTGCTCCTCGCTCCGCAAAATACAAAGCCGTATCGCCATAACAAGCTCCACCATCAATAACATAATCCCCATCTTCTACTTTCACAATATTTTTATATCGATATTGTTCACGTATAAAATCAATAAAAATAAACCTAATGGTAAACCATATTTTAAGATTATAACCAATATGATTTAAGTCGTATTTCTTTAATTTCATAATATCTAGCCAGAGAGGTATAACCTCGTCATCTATGCACATTTTTTCTTCAAGCTCTTCAAATTTATCAATCTCAGGAGAATAACAAAGCGGAAATCTAATTTTCTTTTCTTTTTCATTGAATAAATTATGTACAATAACATTAGTCATCATATAACGTGAATATTCATCTGCTAAATTATCATATGTCCACTCTAAGCCGTTCAGATCTAGTTCATGTAGTAAATCACATGCTAGAATAAATCTTTCTGCATTAACAATATGAGAAGTTTGAAGTTCAATTTTTTTATTAAAATCAGGCTCGTAGTCATATAGTTTTTCAGGATAAGTATAGGGAATTGAGTTTAAAATTAATTGAAATAAATTTGAAAGAAAATCAGATTTAGTATATTTAGATAAATCGGTATAATAATGTAATGGAAAACGAACTCTAACGTCATCAAAAAGATCATAGACAATCTCTTTTAACATTATTTCTCTTGATGCATCATCTGGTAAGGAATTATACTTATCATTAAGAGCACTTCTATCCATTTTATAAAACTTTATCAATGCCTTAAAATAGTCGATGCAATTTTTAATGAAGGAACTTTCAATATATACAGCTTCATAATATTTAGGAAATTTGTCTCCCTTTGTTTCTGGATATCTGTAGCCAACACAGTCCCAGAGCATGCGGCGCAACCTTAACGCATAACTTGTTTTTAACATATTATTCCTCCTAATGACTATATTCTATCTATATTTCCAATTCTGCATAACCAAAACCAGATTTACCAAAATGATTGCCACAGTAAAACATAATGTATTTGCCATTAATTTTATTTATGTGCGGGTATTCTATCATTTCACTATCCCAACCACTTTCAGAAACATCAATGCCAACTTGGTCATCATCTCTTATCCAGGAAATTAAATCGTCAGAGTATGCATAACCTATGCGATAAGCATTATTTTTATTATATCTAAAATCTAAGCCATGCCTATAACAAAAAAATACGTGATATCGACCATCAAGCACCATAAGTGCTGGTGTAGTTTGACATTCATTTTGAACTTTTAGTGGAATAATGGGCTTTGTATCACGTTGCCAGTTAATGCCATCCGTTGAGGTTGTATGCTTTAACACATATTGAGATTCTAACTTATCTGCACCCTTAATCCAACGAAGACCTGTATGATAGAACATATGCCAGTCATTTTCGCCAAATTTATAAACTACCGGCGTAGAATTTAAATAGGGTTCATGCACAGTTGGTCCCATGAGTGGTCCTTTACCAATCTTAGTAAATTTTACGCCATCACTGCTTTTGCCTAAACCTATCTCCCAATCATAAGGAGTACTGTACTGGCGTGTCCAGCCCACATAGTACAGATAGTATTCATCATTATGTCTTACAACACTACAAGGCATGGAACCAAATTCATCAAATTCACCTATACCACCTAGTTCAATAATTGGTTCAGAAGATATATTAATAACCCTAGATAAATTATTTTTATCTAAATCGACAAACCCTCCATAAGCTCGACACATATCATTTTTATATTCTTCGCGCGTAGCAAAATAAACTCGCACAAAATCGTCAAATTCTAATGAAAATGGTACTTGAGCATGGCTAAACATCCAGCTATGGTGGTTTTCTGGTTTAAAAATAAGACCTTTTTTATTCCATTTAAACATTAAATTTTCCCTTATTTTGAAAAAAGACTAGTCTCTTCTAAAATTTTCTTCACTTCTGTACGTGTATAAGCATTAAAAATAAAAATTGTATGTAATTTTATATAAATTTTTTTGATAATTCTTTTAATTATGTGTTTGTCATTATGCAGATTTTCCTGACCTTCTAATCCATTTTCATTGTTCTCTTCAACATGATCTGCAACCTGCAACGACTGTTCAACGTCTTCAGTATTTTCTTCTTTTTGATTCCTACTTGCATTAGCATGAATGCTATCAAGAAAAGATTGATAGTATTTCCCTTGTAGTACATAATTTCTTTGCTTGTGATTATACCATACTTCTTCATTAAAATTATGCACTATAGCAAGTTCATCCAACCTATCTCCAATTAAAAATGAAAGGTCTGCTCTTGCCTGAGCTTTTCCATCATCCACTTGTGTTGTCACCGAATTAGGGTTAAAGCGATAATAATATAAAGCTCCTGGAGCTCCAACACCACCCTTGGCATAGGAGGTAGCAGCAACAACTAACAATAAATCTTCACCAAAGGCAATCTCCGGATCAAAGCGTAAAGATGGATGATTACGCAAGAAATCTAACCTGAAAAGAAGGCTCCAAACTCCCTTTAACCACCCTTCTATTAAAGAAAGCTTTCCAGCAA
This sequence comes from uncultured Desulfovibrionaceae bacterium, assembly GCA_964370675.1. Lineage (GTDB taxonomy): Bacteria > Desulfobacterota > Desulfovibrionia > Desulfovibrionales > Desulfovibrionaceae > CAYJAD01. Next base: position 22,872 of record CAYJKC010000008.1, on the reverse strand, counting down.
GCCCCACATGGTACAAAGGATTTGGTGATAATATAAAATTAAACCTTTCATTAAAAGCACTTGCCACAGCTATTTCACTATCAGTTTTATACATATTAGCTAATAGCTGTGCATAAAAATTTTCATCAACATAGTCATCTCCATCCACAAAATGAATCGCGTAACCATCACCTTGCAAAGCTATTTCAATACCTAAGTTACGTGCTACTGACACACCAGAGTTTGGTTGTTCTACAAGTTTTATTCTTGAATCTTTTTGAACATAGCTATTACAAACATCAATAGTATTATCAGTTGACTCATCATCAACCAATATTATTTCTAAGTTTTTATGTGTATTGTTAATAATACTATCTAAACACACAGATAAGAATTTCTCTGTGTTGTACGTGGTAACAATAACAACAATTTTTAATTCTTCATGACTTGTTACAGGCTGATTATTGTTTTGATTTAAATATAATAAATAGTCAGAATTCATTTATTGACCTCTAAACCAGTTTATAGTTTTGCAACAATACACCAATAGCACTCACATCATTAAACATTAAAATATCTATAAATGAAAGACCTGGAACAAAATTCTTAGATAGCTGTTTATAATTACATTGGCCTAGTTGGGCTTGAATAAAATTAAGTTGCATAGATTCCTTGGAGAAATCATCAGTGGAATATAGATCACGCCCACCCATAAGGTTTATGTAGCGCGTCGTGTTAAGAGCTTTACATATAGCTATAATTCTGTCTTGCGCTTTAAGAGAATCATCTTTTTCCACTTGCGAAGAGCGCATGAACTTTTTTTCTATACCAAGATAATCAAAAACTTTCCTAAAACTATTTTCTAAATAATTTGTGAGGTCGTCATCATCAAAAAGAACGATATTTTCAAAAACAGGATAAAAAGCATCAAACTGAGGGGCTTTTTTATATGCAGCTTGAATGGTTTTAAGAAATTTTTGCCGTGCAACACTATCAAATTTAAGTTTTGTTTCCAAAATTAATTTGTTTTGTGACGGCTTATCAAGAGGAATTGTGAAAAGATGCGCCTGCCCATTTAATAAGATATTATTTCTATTAATCCAGCCTTTTTGAATGAAGTTGACATCGTCAAGTAAAACAAAAGTATCACAAGCATAAATAAGCTGGAAATACCCAATATATGGGAAAAAGTATGGTTGCATAACTGCGGTTGTGGTCATGATTATCCTAAATGTTGATTATTGTTTATAGTTTTTCCAAAAAAATATTTTTTTCATAAATTGCAAGCTGTACTTTATGTACATCAATTTTATGTTTAATATAATCTTCCTTAGTTTCCGTTTGATAAAAAGGCTTTCGTATTATTTTTCTAAAATAAGAAAATAAAAAAAACAAAACGCGAAGTAAGGTGGGTGTAGCAAGTAAAAAACTAAGAAAGGCTATATTTGTATGAGTTAAAGCTATTTTTACATGTAGCTTAGATGTTTCCTTAAATGTGGTTTGCGACAATGTGCCACAGCTCATAAAATCAACTCTTTCTCTAGCATGCTTACGTGAATAAACATAGTTAATATTCATGCAGTCTAGGCCATATTTCCAAACAAATGAAAGCACAAACCAAAGCTTCCAACCCAATTTTACACCAAAAATCTTTTTTAAGAATAAAAGCCGATTATGCCTTCTACTACTTAAAAAATTTCTTTCATCAATTTCTTTTTGATACTTTGTGCAAAACTCATCTTGCTTAAAATCAAAAAGCAAGCTCAATCTATAAGCAAACATGCCATTTAAATCTGGAATATTATTACTTGAATTGGCAAATGTGCTTTGCTCACCCATGACATATACAGCCATCATCTCATCATGATAATAAATTTTACCCTTAGATAAATGATAATAATAAAAGAGATAATCAATGGGTAAGACGTTAAGCTTAGTGTAATCCATCCACCTAAAAATTCTTGATGAAGTTAAAAAAAACGGTGCATCAACCGAAAATTCTACTGGATTTTTAATGTCTGCCTTTAAGCAATCATGCACATAGGATACTTTTTCTTGAACAACGTCATCAGGGTTTAAGCCACGAGTAGCTCCACAAGAACCATCTTCTTGCAATGTATCATGAGCAAATCCAATATAGTCTGGGTTATTTTCTAGAAAATCTAAAGCAATTTGTATCTTATTTTCATTGCACCAGTAGTCATCACCATCAATGATACAAAAATAAGGAGTTTTAATTTGACTAATAGCAGCATAAGATTGCAGCTCCATATAGGGCTTTAAAAAAGTATTTTCTTCTTGAACAGTGAGCTTTATTTTTTCAGGATATTTCGCTGCATACTCTCTACATATGTCTGATGTACCATCTATGGAACAATCATCCCAAATATGTATTTCATATGCATAATCTGTTTTTTGCTCCACTATGCTTTCAATGCAGCGAGCTATGCTATCTTTATGGTTATAAGTAAAAATAATGGCAGTAAGTAAAGTATTTTGCATCGCTACCCCAAAGTAAATTAACCCGTGTTCTTTATAACAATCTATATATATTAATCTTTTAGCCTTATATCATTGCAAGTTTTAAGTGCAATGGTGCAGTACACAGGGTTTACTGCAAAGCTGTCACAATCACTTTACAAATTTTCATTACATCTTCAGAGCTTAAAGATGGATAAAGAGGTAAGCATGCTATACGACTGGCAATAGATTCTGAAGTGGGGCACGGACTGTATGTCACATAATCTAATTTATTTAAACTAGGATAAAAATATCGTCTCGGGTAAATTTCTACTTTACTTAAAGCATCAAAGACTTGCAATAATTGTGGCTCATCCTTAAATAACACAGGATAATAGGCATAATTATACTGAAGTTCTTCCTGCATAGAGGGTCGAACAACTAAGCCTTGAAGATATTTGTCATATAAAGCTGAAACACGTTTACGTTCAGCAACAATATGCTCAATGTATGGAAAACAAGCCAAACCCATGGCAGCATGCAACTCTGATTGTTTTGCATTAACTCCTAAACAAAGTTGATCTTCATTAACTTGCCCAAATCTTTTTTGTAAGTCTAGCTTACTGGAAACAGTTTCATTATTACATACACATGCTCCACCTTCTGCAGAATGAAAGAGCTTGGTTGCATGAAATGAGAGGGTTGAAACATCTCCGTAAGCAAGCAATGATTTTCCCTTGTATTGAACTCCAAAGGCGTGGGCGCCATCATAAATAACTTTAAGATTATGCTTCTTTGCTATAGCTTCAATAGCATGAACATCACATGCATATCCAAACACATGCACAGCCATAATTGCCTTAGTATCTGGAGTAATGGCTGCCTCAATTTTTTGTGGGTCTATAGTAAAATTTCCTGGTTCAATATCAACAAAAATAGGGGTGCAGCGTTCCCATAAAATGCTTGACGTGGTAGCTACATACGAAAATGGAGTAGTAATAATTTCACCAGCTCTTATATCAAGCGACGATAAAGCAAGCTGCAAAGCTACAGTACCATTGCCCAAAAAGTGTAGATGCTCAACACCTAAAAAGTCTTTAATTTTTTGTTCAAGCTCTTTAACGCAAGGACCTTGGTTTGTTAAAATACCACGCTCCCAAATTTTTTCCAAATAAGCAGTATACTCATCTAGCGGTGGAATGAAAGACTTAGTAACAAAAATTTTTGACATAAACTTCAACCATTATTAAATAGCTAATATATTAAAATTTACTAAAGCATTATGCACAACTTACTATAAGCATACATATACATAGAGTAATCAATCAAACTACAAAAAATCATACCTAGCTACCAAGGTATAATGCGGCTAGGTACTGCTTTACTTAGTTTTTAGTTTTTTGAACATCCCTTAAGAAAGAGCCACCTAAAAATACATACTAAATATATTTATTAAGGCAACTAGAAGTCATAATTACCAACATAAATTACGACAACTTCTCCTAACTAAATACCTAAAAATCAGTTAATTGTCCAGTAAAAAAATACATTTCAACACTTAAATCATACAATATTGTAGCTTCATATTAGCATATGAAAATTTATTACATCAGTGACAAAAAAGTAAAAGGGGCATGCCCTTTACAGACTGATGACACCCCCCCTTGCAGGTGTTTGTGCCGCCTAAGGCAGACAAGCTGCCTTGGCAGTAAGTACCACGTATAGACTATCGTCTATACTTTGGCATAAAGCACGAAAATCAATCGTTTAACGGCGAAGCAAAGCTCCGCCTATTCTTGATTTATCGGTCGTACTGATTTTGTCAGCACTCTAAAAAGGGGACATGCCCTTTATGCTTTGCAATTGCTAGCAACCAAAACTTTATTCATGCAAACTTATTGTAAGATTTTATCTTAATTTTCAGACTGTTACCACTCCATACACTGCAAAAAGCACTTTAGGAATAATCTACTCAAAAAGTGCTCTAAATTTGACACTCAAGCATCCATTTTGAGTGTCATTTTTTTAACAAAAGTCAATGAAATTTTCTAGACTTAGTCTAAACATATGATTTTCTTAGCTTCAAATTTATGACTCAAACATTGGTACGCCTTATGCAAAATAGAAGCATAAGCCACATCATACTAGAACGTTTTTTAGCAATAAGTGGCAAAAATTTAAGCATTTAGAGCTACGCGCCTATGCAAAACATTTAATTAATAGGATGAATATCATGACTACTTTTACACTACAAAGACCAGTTGCTGGACAAACTCAAATTATTGCTCCACAAAATGAAACAGAGCTACATTTTGACTTTGACGTAACCAATACAACCTTCACTCGTGAAGATAACACATTAAACATCACTTTCAGCGATGGGGCTGCTATTACCTTAACAGATTTTTACTCAACCTTTAGCAATGATGCATTACCAGAGCTTTACATTGCAAACCAAGCTATTGATTCAGAGCAATTCTTTAGTAGCATGGGCGAAACCATTATACCTGCCGCAGGCACAACTGTAAGTCCTCTTGCTGGTAGCGGAAATTCTGTGCAAATTATTACTGAAACTTTGAATCAAGGTATTGATCGTTTAGCAGGCATTAACAATACTGATGAAGCAAATAATGAACAAAACAGTAATATTGAACAGTCCATTAATCATGTTCAACCTGCTAGCAACACTGAAACTACAACTCCTGCTACCAATCAAATCGTATTAAACATCAATACTCCTGTAGCAGTTAATACAGAAACCCTAACTCAAACTCAAAATCAACTTTCAGCAGAACCAGAAGTGCCTACTCAGCCAGAAATTCCAACTTCTGCATTTTTTACCCAAGCTGATACCCTTGCTGCTGACGCAGGTTCAAGGCTTACTGGTAACTTATTAGCCAATGATACATTACCTGAGGGTGCAACAATCACAAATATTATTGTTCCCAATGATTGGAGTGTTGTCCACAATGATGACGGTAGCATGACCTTTACTTATAACAATGACAGTCTAACTACCTTTACAGTGCAAAACAATGGCGATTATGTATTAAGCACCAATTTCAACAATGCCCTTTTAGAAAACGCTGAGTTTAGTTATGAGGTTCAAGACCAAAGTGGTGCAATTTATACAGCTCAAGTAAGTGTTGGTAATAACAATGACCAAACCATCTATGTTGAAACCCTACAGGGTGGCTCTGCTCACGTTACTACAGACGATGGCAACAGTTATGTGCAAGAATTTAGCAGCTATGCAAATGACTCAGACATACACAGCCAACACGTTAACGGTATGCTCCTTGGTAGCGGCAACGACACCATGCATGTTGAAACTGCCATTGGATCTCAAACCAACCCCTACTACGCAGGCGTTGGCGATACATTCATCTATGGTGATGCACTTCGTGTTGAAGATCAAGGTCAAGCTGGTAACGATACTATTCATATCACAACCCTAGACGGCACAAAGATTCGTGCTGATGGTAATCTTTATAACGATGTACGCGGCGGTGATGACACTGTTAATGTTGAAAACATGGAAGGCGGTTCCATTATTGGTGACGGCTGGACCTTGCACGACAATGCTCAAGGAGGCGATGATATCATCAACGTTGGCACCATGAATAGCGGCGAAATTTACGGTGATGGAGTAAGCCTCTCAAGCAGAGCTCAAGGCGGCGATGACATAATAACTGTTGATAACATTGACACAACTTTAAACGGTAACCAAAGCATTGTGATTAACGGCAACCATGGCGATGATACCATCAATATTGGTAGCATAGAAAGCAATAGCGGCGACTCCATTAGAATTGATGGTGGATTGGGCAGCGACTTATTCAATTTTGATAGTAGCGCAGACGACACCATGGCTATGCTTGGCAACCAAATATACATTGCAGGTCAAGGTCAAATTAACATCACTAACTTTGAAGGTATTGCTTCAGGTGCCGGTAATGATTTAGTAAAATTATATGACCGCACTAATAATGAGTTAGATTTTAGTGACCTCTTTGTAGATACAGGCGAAGGGATGGACGTACTACTTGGTAATCACAGCAACTTGGATGAGTTTACAACTTTAATTGAAAATGATGACGTTGTTAACACAGAATATGTAGTACTTAGTGATGATCTAAATAATGCCAGTACCACTAGCAATACAGATTTATTTAACAAACTTGAAGATGAAGGCGTTACTCAAGAAAGCGATGGTAGCTTAAACTTTGATAACAGCTGGACCCAAGGTGAAAACGTGGGCAATTTTGATAGCTATACCAATGCAGATCAAGACATAACTATCTTAGTTGCTAGAACACAAATTGAAACTAGCATGGCTTAATATATAACCTCATACTCCATGGGCTGGATAACTTGATTTTCTGGGGAAAAACCTTTTGTGAACAAAAGGTTTTTCCCCAGACCCCTTTTCCAAAAAACTTTAATATTAACAAAATACTATATGATCGATATGGCTATTATAATAAAAATACAAATTTTTTTTATAATTAGTCGGCACTGAAAAACCATACAACACATTGAAAATAAATTATTTTTTAGCAAAAATAGACAAATAAAAATGCCAGAAATAACTTCTGGCGTCCCCGAAGGGGTATTTAAAAGTTCGACTAATTAAGCAGATTTTTTAATAAGCAAAGCACAGCTTTCTACATGTGCCGTATGCGGAAATAAATCCACAGCACTGAGACTACCAAGTTCATACTTGACACCTAAAAGAGCAATATCACGTGCTAGCGTTGCAGGATTACACGAAATATACACAATACGCTTGGGATTGACAGCTAAAATGGTCTGCACAACATCTGCATGCATGCCAGCTCTTGGCGGATCTACAACTATAACATCTGGCTTTGGTAGCACAGGCTTTATCTTGCTTGATTTATGATTTGACTTCATCAATCTTTCTGCTTTTGCTACCACATAGTTACAATGTTCATATCCTAATTGTGCAGCATTGTGTCTTGCCATATCAATAGCTTGGGCACTGCTCTCCACTCCGTATAATGCCTTAGCATGTTTTGCTAAACCAAGACCTGGAGCACCCACCCCACAATAAATATCCCAAATGATTTCATCATCCTTAAGGTCTGCCATAGCCTTTGCTTCTACACATAAATGCTCTGCAGCAAGAGTATTTACTTGAAAAAAGGAATTATGGGCAATCTTATACGATACACCAGCAAGCTTTTCACACAAATGCCTTTCTCCAAGCTGGGTAATACAGCGTTCACCTTGGGCATATAGAGTACTACTATCACGCTCCTCATGCACAAAGCCTACTACGCCAAGATTAGCAGTTAACAAATCTTGCCCTAATCTAGCTATAATCAATCTTTGTTCAGCACTTGCTGGAGCAGTTATGATCTGGATATGGCACGACTTTTTACCTTCTGCATGTGGCATACGTATTACAACATGCCTCCAAAGACCGGTTTGCACAGAATTAGAAGTCTTTTGAGTGGATGCACCTTGACCTTGTAGAGCATTCCAAGGTTCAAATCCAGTACCATTTATTAATTTTTCTAATCTTTGAAGAACTTGTTCACATTCTTGAGGCATAAGTAAACAATGCGGCGTTGGTATAATATTATGCGAAGCACTTGCCCGTAAACCTAAATAAACTTTACCGCTTATAGCATCTAATCCAACGGCAAATTCCATCTTATTTCTATAGCCCCACAAAAGTGGAGAAGCATACATCTTACTAAGTGGTATATGCTGCACCTTGCCTATACGTTGCAAGGCTTCTTTAAGCATATTTTGTTTCCAAAAAAGTTGTTTTTCATATGGCATTGATTGTAAAGAGCAGCCTCCACATTCTTCAGCATGCACACATAATGGAGCTACAAAATCTGCAGATTGTTGTAATACATCTACACAAACACCCTCAGCAAAATTCTTTTTCAGTTTTGTTATATGGGCTAGCACCTTTTGCCCTGGCAAAGCTCCTTGCACAAAAACCACGCGCTGATTCTGTCCGTCAATTTCCATTCGCCCTACTGCCCTGCCATCATGAGCCAAAGAGCTTAATTGTATTTCTGTATATTGTTTTGTCATATAAATACTATAACAAGATTTAACAAAAAATAAAAGCCTGTCTTATAATGAAAATTCTTGTTTTTATCTAACAAGATCAATTCATCATTTATATTAAATTTCATCTTTAATCAGATTTTTGCATGGTTTTAGAATGTCCATTTTTTCCTGATACAGGTTCACCATTGATCCCAAAGTATGTCTCTTTCAACAAATTACCCATTACATCAAATTTACGTGTAATTTGGGCATAGCCATCCTTATTCAAAATTGGCTCATTATTAGTCCCAAAATATGCTTCTCTTAATTCATACCCTCTTACATCAAAAGTTTGAACAACTCTTGCAATACCTTGATCATTTAATACAAGTTCATCGTTTTTTCCAAAAAATGCTTCTTCTGTTACATTGCCTCGTGAATCAAACTTTTTCCTAAGCTTAGCATAACCATTATATAATATAGGTTCATCATTCACTCCAAAATATGCTTGTTCCTTATAACTTAAATCATCACTAAATAATTGGGTTATTTTTGCAATGCCTTCTTTATTTAATATTGGTTCATTATTGATTCCAAAATATGCTTCTTCTATTTTATTACCTTTTTCATCAAATTTTTGAGTCAATTTTGCAATGCCTTCTTTATTCAATATGAGCTCATTATTGATGCCCAAAAAAACTTGTTCCCTTATATTCAATTGATCATCGTATCGTTGAGTAAGCTTTGCAATACCATCATCATTTAACACAGGTTTGTCATTTATATCAAAATACTCTTGCTCAATTATACTTCCTCTTTTATCAAATTTTTGCTTAAGCTTGGCAACTCCATTATATAAAACAAGCTCATCATTAATACCCAAATATACTTGCTCAATTACATTTCCTCTTGCATCAAATTTTTGCTTAAGCTTGGCATAACCATCTACAGTTAAAATAGGTTTATTATCTGCACCCAAGAAACTTTCTTCTATTACATTACCATCTTCGTTATAGTTCTTGATGACTTTAGCATAATTTTCATTTTGTAACAGTAGGTTTCCATTTTTATCAAAAAAAGATATGGAGCTTAATCTACCTTTTTCATCATATTCATAGCCGATACTACTTGTGCCATTTTTAATACTCATAGCACTACCGTCAAAATCCATATAAGATTGCTTAGTCGCAATATTATATGGATTTTTTTCAAAAATATAACCAAAGATACCATTAGCATCAGATGTATTAGAATTGTCATAAGCAGAAGACATAAACCATTGCTTCGTGGCAAAACCTACGTCATCATATTCAAACTTATAGCGAATAATAGCACTTCGTTTATTGGCTTCTACAGCATCAAGTTGTGCCGCCATACTAGCAGATAAAGCCATAGGTGAAGCACTATCTTGGCTCTTTGCTCTCTTAAAATCTACTGCCTTTCGATCTCTTGTCCAAGAAAGATACATAGTTTCTTCATTTTTTTCATTATAGTACTGTGTACTTCTTGGTCTATTTTCTTCATCATAGTCGCTAAATAATGCCTTACTAGGGCTTAAGGTTAACCCAGTTGGATGTTTAAGTAATTTATTACTTGAATTAACATATCTAAGTTCTAACAATTTTCCCCCTTTATAAATTAAGCGATAATGCTCACTTCTTGCTTGCATTTCACCTACATCTAAGGGGAAAACTCCTTCAGGCACACCATAACGATAAATGTAGTCAGTATAATAGTATGTTTTTATGCGATAATTTTTATCGTAAACCCAAAAGCCAAAAGCCATACAAAAAAGTAAAAGCATTGCCATGATTGCATTTCTTTTGCGTTCTCTTACTTGGTGGCGGCGCTTTAACTCGTCATAATATACATTAAGTAATACAGCTACAACCTTCAATAAAGCATTATTTGCAGCAACATCTAATCCAACAAAACGCAAAATTTTGCGCAAAAAAGATGTGGGTTTTGCATCTTCATGCATGCATATACCCAAGGGCTTATCATCTAATTCTAACAATGCTGGAGGATAACATTGGATTGCAGGGTCTGGGCTTTCAGGATTTCCTTCCACAATAAAAGGTATTATATGGTTATTTCTGCCCATTTTTTGAAATTCAATAATTTCATCATTGACCCAATGCGTACCATCGGCATTAGGCTTAGCACTTGAAGGCGAACAAACAACTATAAGATATTTAGATTGTTCCAGCTCTTGCTGCAAGGTAAGTGCAAGTCCGCCTTTGGGGGTGATGTCTGTGGTGTCTCTAAAAATTGGTCTGACAAATTTGGGTAATGATTTTCCCAAATTCGAATATTCATCACGCAAGACTGTGGGTATTTTATAATGCTCAATATTTTTTTGAAGCCAATCAACCCACTTTTTATCCTTACGTGAATAACTTATAAAGGCATAATAACGATAATTTAAATCTTTTGGTATATTTTTACGATCTTCCATACTACCTTCTTTATCAATTCAAATATTGCAATGTGTTATCATGGTTTATATTTTATCAAAAGCTCCCGCAATAGAGCAATACAATCACAGAAGCATCATATATTAATTTAATAAAACAAAATAGTGCAATGCATTTTGTCCATTATCATTATTTAGCTGAAAGCTGAAAAAGTCATTTTCCAATGCTTTTTTTGAAAAGCACATTGGCTCCAAATACCCCTTCGGGGTCGCCAAAAATTCGGCCTAAGGCACGAAGTGTGCCCGTTAGGCGAAGAATGAGCCTTACGAGAATCGCACGCAAAGCAATTCCGGCTTATTTTACTATTTATGCAGTTAGGCTTTCACAACCTTAGCAATTTTATTTTGTACACTCCATTCAGATACCTCACTAAGCATAATGCTAATGGATTTTTCTGCAACTTTAGTTAACTCAAAATAATTTTCTGCCTGTGCTGCCTTTACTTGTATATCTTCTAATGCCATAGCCATGGCCGTTGAGCGATTACTTAGACGATGAAACTCTGCATATACACTCAAAGCATGCATTCCCATTGCAAAAAGTGGTAAAAAAATCACCAAGGGGGCTACAATAGATGGCACAAAGGGTACAGCAAAAATTTTACCAATCCCACCTATTACTATACATATAAAAGTAGCAATAAACAATATTTCAGAAAGCTCATGTAAACGATGTTCTGCTAAATGAGTACGTTTTGCATTATTTTCATGATATTCGACTTGCTCTGCAATGCTCATAATAAGTTTTTCTTTCTCACTGTTTTGTACATCCATCCAAATATGATCAGGCAATTTGCGTATGGACATAAGGCAAGAAATGAGCCATGAGATCCACAAAGGAGCTTGTTCACTATAAAAAGGTAAGTTTTTTTGCAAGCGTGGAACAACACCCATTCCACCTAACATGTTATTATGACGCAAAAATTCTGTCACAAGACGATAGTATGAGAATTTATCCTGCCATTGACCTTTTTGTGACATAGAATGGATAACCCACAAACTAGCTAATGAGCATAATTCTAAAAAAGCACAAAGAATTTTTATGCCACCATCTGTAATGCCATACCACGTAAAGTGTGGTAATGATAAAGACAATACTGCAATGCTTATGGCAAATGTCCCTAAAAGTGATGCCAATAAGAAAAATGAGCGATATAATTGCCCATAATAAGTAGCAAGCTCTGAAAATATATCATAAAAATTATTTAACTTACTATCTGCAGTGGGTGTCTCTACAGATTGCACAGTAGATATAGGGGGAGAAATAAATGTATAGAAATCTTTCCAAAATGAGCTAAAAAATATTTTGTTAAATCTATTTTCTTTAATCTGTTTAAGTTCTTGTAAACATATTTCAAAGTTTACATCTTTAGGAGGTGCAAATCTATCTAGGAGTACTTTATCAAGATTTGGCGCGGGCACAAAGCTATTTGTTTCATAATTATAGCTGTGTATATCTTGATCCTTTTGGGTATGAATCCAAAATATAGCTTTACGATTACGTATGGCAGTTTGTATTATATTATAAGTACTTCCTTCTAAATATTGTTTCTTACCATGCCAAAGAGCCAAAATTACTGAGCTATGTTCAAGCATGCATACACTTGCTGCAAGGTAGCCTTCTTGCCTATAGGATTCATCATGCTCACTATTTCCAAGCCCTTGCTCAGGGTTATTTGCTCCTAGTTGAAAAACTGTATCTGCTTTTTCTACAAAGTATTGTAAAGCAAGACGTGACTCCACTTGAGCATCACCATCTAAGTCTAATGCGTTAATTTTACTAGTCACAGGAAAGGGTAAAACAGCATGTAGAGAAAAATTGTTTTGAAGACCAATTTCAGCCACAAGGCGGTCTGCCCCCTCAGAAAGACATGAAAATATAGAACATATTTGATTTGGCTCAAAAAAATCCATATGTTTTTTACATAAAGATTGTGCTATAAGCTGCATTTTTTGAAGTGCAAAGGTGACTTGCTGCTCAACACGTTCTACGTGTTCATTACCTATTACACGATGACCAGTCACGCCAACGTTAATATTCAAGGGTAAAATCATTCGATATTGCTCCAATCATCATAAATGATAACAACAAATTACATATTACATACAGCTTTAATAAAGTATATCAAGACGACTTTAATATACGATTTATTGACTCAAAATGCAATATGAATAAATCACACAACATCAGTATCTTGCGTGATTTCAATTTATAACTATAACCAAGACAATTTTGTTTTTTATGTGTATGCAAAAGCCACACAAAACACATAATGACTTTATTAAATAGAGGTTGTCATCATCTATCTAATAAATATAATTTATCAATACAATAAATTTTATTTATTTGTCATATATTAGGCATATGTTAAATTTATATATGCCTTTTGCATTAAAAAAGTAAACTTTATGAGTTGTACTTATGTAATTATTTTAGCTTATTGCATAAAAAATCTTATTTCAACTCAAAGGTCGTATTATATATTGGAGTTTTAGGCATATAATGATACATGTACCCAATAAATAATATAGAGATGTTTTTTAAAAAATAACTAACATAATACTTTATATCTTTTGCTATAACATTTAAAATAACAATAATTATGACTCGCATTCTACTTTGCCACGATGGAACAGCCATCTCCGAAAATGTAGCTCATTTCTTGCATAAAGAACTAAAAAGCTCCTCCACATTAGATATTTTATATCTAATACCTCAAAATTTAATCCATTATGGAGAAGTTGACCAACTGGCAACCCCCGACAGTAAGCAAGAATTTATTCAATATGTTCAGGAATTAGGCATAAATGAATGTAAAGAAAAGCTTGAACCTTTTGTTGCAGAAATTAAGAACTTTGCTGTAAAGCAAGGTTTAACATTAAACGTTCAGCTGCATGTACGCTGGGGCAATGCCATAAACGCTATACAGGAAGTTGTTAAATATTATAATTGTGAAGCTGTAATCATACCGAATAAAATTTGGGGCTTGGATTGGAACATGCAGCAAAATTTATCATCTTCATGGAATTTACACCCTCAAGCATTACATATCTTCTAAAACATTAAATAAAAATTGGATATAATATAGACACATTAAACATATATGATTGGACTTAAATTACATGCAAATTAAATTTAAATTTATATTAAAATACACCCTGATAATATTATGTTATTTATTTGTTTTTAATATAAATATTCCCATTTTACACGCCAATACTCAAGAGAATAAAACATATCGCTTTGGTGTAATCACCCTTAGTCACCCCATTGTTTTATATAGACAATATATACCATTCTTTGACTATATTAATGAACATCTACCTTGGAGCTTTGAACTAACACTATTTAAAGAATATAATGATGTACTAAAAGCCATACAAAATGGTACATTAGACATGGCATTACTTGGTGGTAATACCTTTATACAAGCACAACAACACACAAAGTTAGAACCCATTGCCGCTGTACTTTCAAGAAATCAGACTAGTAAGACCTTTAGTGTTTTCATGACAAAAAGTGATAATTATACTATCAAAAATTTTCAAGATTTCCATAATAAGTCCATTGCTTTTGGGTCTATTCAATCTACCTCTAGCTATATAATTCCATTATTATTTTTATCTAAACAAGGCATAACATTGCAGGATTTTTCAAATTATACAAACCTAAACAATCATGATGCAGTAGCAAGAGCAGTATTACGTGGTGAGTATGATATAGGAGTGATGGGAGAATCATTTGCTAAACGTTTTTTAGACCAAGGTTTAAAAAAGATTGCTGTTACAAATTCTTTTCCTGGTTTTATATTGGTTGCCAGAACTGGAGTCCCACCTGAAGTAGCTAAAGCTTTGCAAGATTTTCTATTAAGCATTAAGCCAAAATCACCTACAGTGTTGGAAAAATCAAAGCATTGGCCTGAAATTTTACGTTATGGTTTTGCTCCTGTAAATATGGATGATTACGATCTTTTTAAAAATTTACCCCAAGTTACTCAATAAGCCATGCAAAGATATTCTTTTATAAAAAAATCCCTACTTGCTAAGTTAAGATCATTGCACCTTGGCATTCAAGCAAAGCTTCTAGCCACAGCCATTCCTACCCTGCTTTTGTTTACTATTGTGGTTAGCCTTGGTATTGTGGAACGTGAAAATAATATCATCTATAACGATACCGTACAGCAAGGTTTAAGTATTGCAAATAGTGCAGCCCTTCTTTACACCAATGCCAGAATTTATGAAGAGTTAAATATGGTTGATTCATCAGGAATGAGCGAATATTTAGAGTATTTTATGGCAGATTTAATGCGCCTTGACCCTCGCATGAGAAATTTCTTTATATTAAACGCACAAGGTCAAGTATTAGCCCATAATAATCTGCGCGAATATGGTAAAATTTATAATGATGCTAAAACATTAAAACTTCTTACTAAACGCCAAGAATTTGTGGAAGAAATTCACACACAAGATGGACAAAATCTGCTGCAAATTACTGTACCATTAGCCATAGGTTCAAAATTTTGGGGTTTATGCCGCTTAGATTTTTCACTCAATGAAATGTATGCCTACAACGCTAATTTACGTAACGAGATAATATTATTATCAATTTTCTTCCTCTTACTTTCTATAGGTATTGTCTGGCTTGCTGGAAGAAACTTTATAACACCAATTCAACAACTTACTGACAATATGAACACCATTACCCTAAAGGGTGAAGTAAAGAAGGATTTGCCCAAACTACCAAAACGTGAGGATGAAATTGGCGAACTACAAGACAGCTTTACTTGGATGTTAGCCCGCTTACATCAAGTGGAAGAAGAACGCTTACAAGACATAGAAAGGATGCTACAGGCTGAAAAACTGGCAGCAGTTGGGCAATTGGCTTCAGGTCTTGCCCATGAAATTAATAATCCTTTAGGCGGAACAATTCTTTGCTTTCAAAACCTATGTGAAGGCGATATGACAGAAGACATGCGCAGTCAACATATTAATGTTATAAATAAAAGCCTTGAAAAAATTCGTAGCACAGTTAATTCTTTTCTACGCTTTGCAAGACCTGCGCCCCTTAGTATGGGGCCAACCTCTATACATCAAGTTTTTAATCACTGCAAAAACCTAGCAGATTATACATTAAGCCAACATGGTACAAGCATACATATGGATGTTTTATCAAGCATACCAGATGTACAGCTTGATTTTGATAAGATTGAACAAGTTTTACTAAATCTTATCTTGAATGCAGACTATTCAATGATCAATGATTGCCCAAATAATAAAAACTTAGCTATACTTTTAAAAGCTTATATTGATAATCAAAACTTATTTATTATAGTGGCTGACACCGGACTTGGCATTAAACCAGAAATACAAGATAAAATTTTTAATCCATTTTTTAGCACCAAACCCGAAGGTAAGGGTACTGGTCTTGGTCTTGCTGTATCAAGTACCATCATTGCCCAACATGGTGGGTCATTAAAAATTGCTGATAATTGCACTCCTGAATATAATGGACAAGTTTATTCTGGAGCTGTTTTTGAAATCAAAATACCTTTAAATGCAAATACTACTTTATAAGAGATTAATATGACATCGCATTCCATACTATTAGTAGAAGATGAGCTATCTATGTGCTTAGGCATGCAACATGCCCTACAAAAGGCTGGCTATAAAGTGCAAACAGCTAATTGCGCTGAAGATGCCATAACCTTACTAGCCAAACATAATTTTGATTTAATGATAAGCGACTTACGTATGCCCGGCATGAGTGGTATAGAATTATTAAAGCATACTCGTGAATACATGCCTGAACTTGGCACCATTATTATTACAGCATTTCCGGAGGTAGAACTTGCTGTGGAAGCCATAAAGGAAGGTGCTTTTGATTTTTTATGCAAACCCTTTCAAAGCGATGGGTTGCTCATCACTGTTACACGTTACTTTAAGTACTTAGAACTAAAAAGAGAAAATACACGCTTGCGCTATGAACAAGGAGAAAAGTTCATTGGCAAAAGCCCTGCCATGTTAAAAGTTTTTGAACGTATACACTCCATTGCTGATGCTTGTGTACCCATTTTAATTCTCGGACCTAGCGGTGGCGGTAAGGAGCTAGTCGCCTCTGCCTTGCATAATTTAAGCAGCAGAGCTGATAAACCTTTTATTAAAATCAATTGTGCGGCACTGCCTGAGCAATTATTGGAATCAGAGCTTTTTGGGCATGAAAAAGGAGCTTTTACCGGAGCACAGATGGCTAGAAAGGGCAAGTTCGATGCCGCTAACGGTGGTACTATATTCTTTGACGAACTTGGCGAAATGCCCTTGGCTGTTCAAGCTAAACTTTTAAGAGTGTTAGAAGATCAAGAAATTACACCCATTGGTAGCAATACTCCACATAAAGTACAAGTACACATGATTTTTGCCACAGCAAAAAATTTAGAAGAAGCTATGACTCAAAAAGCATTTCGTGAGGATTTATATTATCGTATTAATATAGTTCCTATTCACCTACCTCCGCTAAATGAGCGCGGAGAAGACATTCCACTGCTTGTAGCGTATTTTATGGAAAAATTTTGCAATTCACATAATCGCAAATTACAGTTATCCGATGAAGCAAAGCAAGCATTATACACCTATCCTTACCCAGGTAATGTTCGTGAATTACGTAATAGCATTGAAAGGGCAGTGCTTCTTGCAAGCACTGACGTAATACGTGTAGCAGAACTACCAGAGCGCATTCGCAACCATGTCATGCCAGCGCAAAATAATCCTGCAACGCCACAGGAAGAAAGTAGCAATGCTAATCTAACCTTATCAGAAACCAGAGCACAAGTGGAACATGCCCGTATTATGGAAGCCCTAAAACACACAGGTGGCAAGAAAATGCTTGCAGCTGAACACTTAGGAATTACAAGAAAACAATTATGGCTTAAAATGAAAGAATTGAACATTAAAGTATAAATTATTTTTATAGCTCAAGTAGACTAATATAATTGCCAGAAATAAGCCTATGAAATAAGATTTTATGGAAATTTTATGGTGCAAACAATAAGTTTTTCACATCAATTATTTATTATAATCATGATGAACATTATAATTGTAATTATGAAAAAATAAAATAAATAATTTAAAAACAAAAACCACCACTTAAAAAGCGGTGGTTTTTTGTTTTCACTTCGAAAGAAATATTATTTCTTTTCACCGTAAAGAATAACACCAAGTGATTGTAGAACAAGAGTTAAAGTAGAAGTGAAAGCAATAATCAATGTAACTTTAGTTTGTAAATCCATGTCTAGTTCCTCAAATTTAGTTAATGGTTAGTTTAACAAAATGCTCAGTAAAACTTTACATCCAATATAATAGCTTTATACTTATGCAACAAACTTTGATAAAGCAATTAAGGCTAAACCTAGGCTAATAACAATAGCGTCTTGACGACGAGACTTAGATAATTTTAGAAAGTAGTAGCTCATTTTTTCATTTCCTTTAATTTTTTATTTTGAGTTTTGTTTCAAACTCTATTGTCTTTATTGCAACCGCTGTGCCAAAACATTTTTACTTTTAATTTAAATGAGTTATAGAAAATTAGCAATTTTGCATTACCTAAAAAGAACATTTTTGGGGTCATTTTAGGAACAAAAGGAACATCCATGTTCCCATAATGGAACACAAAGAAACAACCAGCCTGTGTATGCTCTGACGTATAAACAAATAAAAACCCCCTGTGTTCACTAGCACAGAGGGTTTTTGTAAATAAGGGTAAGGAATTTATTATTCAATAAAGGCCATTACAGCAAATAAAACAATAACAGCCTTGATAGTAGCTACCCCAAAACCTAACATTACACCTTTAAGACCTGCTGCTTTGAGATCTCCTAAGTTGGTGGTTAGTCCAATACTTGCAAAGCCAAGCAAAAATGCCCAAGCCATGAAGTTTTTTGCAACCTTAATTTCTGCCTCAGAAAGCAAACCAAATGTATTCATCAAAACAACACTTAAAAAGCCAAGCACAAACATAGGGAACTTTTCATAAATCAAGCGAAGCTTATTAATTTTAACAGCTTCAGTATTAACACCTGATTTTATTTCGTGAGTTGTTACCATGATAGCTAGCATTAAAATAACAAATGGTAAAAATAGCACGCGACCTATATTATAGATACCAGCTACTGTGCCAGCCTCATTACTATAAGCAAAGCCCGCACCAAGCACTTGTGCAGAATTAATAATCCCAACGCCCACAAAGGCGCCAAATTGTGTGTCAGAAAGCTCAAAGACACGTCCTACAATGGGAAACAAAATCAAAGCAATAAGACCAAACATTAACACAATGGCAATGGAATAAGCCATATCTTCATTTTTAGCGCGTACAGCAGGTGCCATAGCAATGGTAGCAGATACACCACAAACAGACATGCCTGCTGCAAGACAGGCAGATAATGGGGCAGACATATTTAATTTTAGACACAACCACATCATAATCAATGCAGAAGTAAACAAAAACACACAAATAAACATAATGGCATTAAACCCAACAGAAATAAGTCCAGCCAGAGAATAACTTGCACCCATAAGCACAATGCCAGTCTTTGTCATAATAGTTGAATAAGACAGACCTTGCTTAAAAATTGGCGCAACTCCAATGGTATTGCGGATAATCATGCCAATAATGATAGCAAGCAAAAAGTCTTTTAAGCTTAAATAGTTCTTAAAAAATGGTATTTCGTTAATAATTGGTGCAACATAAAATGATGCTAGTGCTACTACTATTACAAGTAAAAGACCTGGTAAGCTTTGCAACGCTAGCATATTAAAGCTTGGTGAGCTCTCCTGCGGAGCTGAAACGGACACTTCTGACATGGGGTACATTCTCCTTAAAATATTACATTGCTGCCTTTTAGCAAGAAGCATACCACAAAGACACAATATGTTAAAAAAAATTTTATTTATTAATACACACTGTTACAGACAAAGCCTCTTACATAACAATTTCATAACAAATAAAAAATGTTCCGTAATGGGAACATAAAAATATATTCGCAACAATAACAAAGTATTAGCGAAAAGCACTCATTACAAATTTGAAAACACTAAGCACATTTTTCACTAAGTGAAGAAGTTTGATGTTGTACAATTTGCTTTAAGGCATAAGCACTATCTAAACAATGAAAGCATATTATATGCTACTAGCTACATCGCTAAAAAAGCTTTGTAAGCGATTTTGAAAAGCCTGCTGACTATATTTTCCCATAACCTTGTTATATGAATGCTTGGTTATATTTGCTAACTCACTTGATTGCATAGATAATATCTTTTGCACAAGCTCTACCAATTCATCATCATGCTCAAAAGAGAATAATTCAAGATTTTTCACCTGATCTGCCAAGGCTCCTATATAGCGTGGTATCACAAGGCAAGATAGTAAGCTCATCTCAATGGAAACTAAGGAAAAAGCTTCAAAACAGCGCGAAGGATCATCGTTAAAATTACGTGAGGGTATGATGCAAAGCTGTAGACCAATGCTATTCACCTTAGCTGGTAAGTCATGCACCCAACCATGAAAATGTATGTTTTTAGGTGCAGCATTGCATAATTCATCATAATATTTTTGCTCTAGCGGGGCAGCTTCGCCTAAAATATGAAATTGCAAATGTGAAAATTTTTGTGCTAAAGGGAGCAACACATCTTGCCCTTTTAAGTAATGAATGTGCCCTACTATGCCTATATGTTCTATTTTATTATTTGAAAACCTATCAATATAATCAATATTATTAAAACGTCTATCTAGCCCATTTTCCAAAACCACCACACGTTCATCTGAAAAATCAACAGAATGTTGCAAAAGACATTGTTGAATAAAAAATGAAGGAGCTACAATATTTTTAGTGTATTTACTGCGCAAGATACAACGCAACAAGGAGTATTCCATGCGAGATAAGTGTATATGAATATAATATATGGCAGGTTTTTTATATATTATGGCAGCAAGAAAACAAAGCAAGTATGTACGCCCACCATTAGCACATAATATATCAGGATGTTTAAAAAGTTTTCTATGTTTTAGCAAGCTGCTGATGGAAAAAAAAAGTAACTTGATTACATCTAAGTAATTTTTCTTACCGTGATTTAAATTACATTTTCCACTATAGCTAACATCCACTCCCATGCGCTTAAGGGCAACAGTGCAATCTCCTTTTGGCAATAAGGCACTGACTTTAAATTTAAGGTTTTGCACTGCACGCACAAACTCAAGCAGCATTTGCTGCCCACCCCCAAGACTACCGTATTGATCAAAAAAAAGTATATTCATACACTTAAAAAACTACATTCAACTCAATTAATATTATAATGGTCAAAGATTTACAGCATATTAGCATATTAAGAGCAATAAAATATGCATAATGCTAAGTATATTCTTTCATAAAATTCGTAGGCTTTTTCTACACAAGATTTATGCCGTTAGTCAATCATTACCAGAGGAAAAATTCTTACTACTTAGTTCACCATATTCTTATATCAAAACCTAATGCCAATATTATACGGTATGAGAAAAAGCTTCTTTTTTATACAAAGTAAGGCTATACAGTTTCTCATGGCTTTATATCACAAATGCCATATCTTTGTTTAATTTCATGGAGGTGATATGTCTTTAACCATTGTATTAAGTGTTCTATTTGCAGCTCTTTTACATGCAGCATGGAATGCTATCATTAAAGGTGGAGACAATAAACTTTTTGAAATAGCACTAGTTTCTGCTGGTTCAGGGGTATATGCAGTAGTATTTTTACCATTTTTACCATTCCCAGACCCTGCATCGTGGCCATTTTTAGCCGCATCCACCTTTATTCATTTTGCTTATCATATATGCATTCCCATGGCTTACGCTAGAGTGGACCTTTCTTATGCCTACACAATTATGCGTGGTTGCGCACCCATGTTTACAGCCATGGCTTTAACACTTCTTGGAACGCCCTTACCTTGGCTTGGCTGGTTTGGTGTAGCTCTTTTATGTGGTGGTGTGCTTACTCTTGGTTTGGAAAATAGCCGTCATAGCATGAAAAATACGTCAGGAACAGGAATTGCCCTGGGTATTGCGCTTATTATTATGCTCTACACCCTTTCTGACGGGCATGGTGCACGCCTTAGCAATGCACCAATCAGTTATACCTGTTGGATGTTCTTTATTAATGCCTTTCCCATTACACTTTATGTACTTTGGCGACATAAATATGCTTTTATAAACTATGCCAAAAAACGCCTTGTAATTACTAGCGTGAGCGGTTTATGTAATATGGGAGCATATGCCATAGCATTGTGGGCCATGACAAAGTCTCCCATTGCTATGGTAGCAGCTTTACGCGAAACGTCCGTCATTTGGAGTATGTTGCTTGGAATTGTATTTCTGAAAGAGCGTTTTTCTATTTATCGCATGCTTGCTATCCTTCTTGTAGTGATAGGCACCATGCTCATTCGTTTAGCTTAAGCGCAAGTTGTTTTTTGTGTTATGGGCGTGGAGCCAGTAATGATGTAAGCGCATTGATGTCAAAATACATTGTTGATTTGAATTGCTTAGAAGCTGGTGCCCAATGCTTCCCCCTTTATTTCTATGACAAAGCGGAAGCACCCAAGCCCAATATGCAAGGCTCATTGCTGGGTGTTAATAATACACCAGAGCAAAGCGCTCAAGCATACACTCGCCGTGATGCTATTACTGACGAAGGCTTAAAACATTTTACTACTGCTTACCCTAATGAAAAAATTACTAAGGAATGGCTTTTGCCTTTACTGCTCTTCGTACTTCTTGGCTATTACTCTTGATGTGAGAAATGCCTTGGTACACTCCTGCTTTTCAGCAAAAAGAAGCTTTAGCTGGAATTGTGACCATTACGGACTTGGAGCGGCTTATGGAGTGGGGAAAGAGATATCTT
>CAYJKC010000007.1:0-68885 GCA_964370675.1 uncultured Desulfovibrionaceae bacterium | reverse complement strand
TGCATAGCCTAATTTTTTATTGCTTCAGCGTCTTTAATCACAATTTGGGTGAGTTTGTCAGCCACAATAGAGTTGGCATAGGCAGAAGGATGCACTTCTTCTGGGTAGGAAATGACATATTTTTCAATTTCACTATCGTAATTTGGAAACCATGTTTTTAAGTCTACATGCGGAATATCTTTAAGCAAAGGTTTGAAGGTCGTATCAGTGTTTGGTGGCCATAAAAGAATCCTAAAACTACTATTGGCATATTTATCTTTTATGTTTTTTTGCATGGAGTGCATTATAGCACTTTGCAAAGCTAATTGGCTAGATTCATCAGGGTATGGAGCAAATAACATATCTAAACGATAGTGAATTTTGTTATATAAAGAACTTCTCGTAACCCAGTTGTGTATGGGTTTTTTTCTGTAAAACGGTAATATATCAGAAAAAGTACCTGCCCTTTCGGCAAATCCATCCTTGATTTTATAAAATACACCATTGATATCCCAATGGGCAGACCCAGATGCACGACGCATATGGTCATCTATGGCGACATAGTAAAATAATGCTTTATTAAACTGCTTAAAAATATGAATTTGCGTATTCTCAAGCTCAGATAATATTCGGTGTGGACCTGTGCCTGGCACACCTAGATTATATACTTGATAATTTGGTCCTAAATTCTTACCAAGCTTATAAGCAAAAGTTTCTTCATCGTTTATTCCATTGCCAAAAGTAAAAGAACAGCCAACCAAAACCACAGCAACTTTAGCTTGAGGGTAGTATGGAGTAATGCGGTGATTACGACTGTCAGTGGTATATAATACATCATAAAGAGTAATGTCTTGAGCAGGGATAGTCCGTGAGCTTCGCTGAACGGTATATTTTTTATTAGGGTCAAGTATAGCTTTTATATGCTCAGGAATTTCCTTTTGTATTTGTGCGCTTTGGCGTATTTTTTTATGTTTTTGTAATGCAATCACATAATAAGTTTCTAAAATAGCTAGGGGCAAAGTGAGGGAAAAAATAGCTATGCAAAGGTATTTTAAGATAATATTTTTTATGTTAACGGAAAGACATACAAAAAACACTGTTATAACACATAAAAGTATAGAAATTTGAGCAGAAAAAACGTCTAAGCTTAAGACTAACACAAAGACAATGCTACAAACAGCCATTAAGGCTAAATACCACTTTTTCATGAGACGCTCTGATTATCGAATTTAAGGTTTATTGGCAAGTAGTTATCATGTGCGTTAGTTATTATATTAAAAAAATATGAAGTCAAGGTGAAAAGAAATACACAGCCTGTGGCTACAGGTCTTATAATCATTCATACTTGAAAAATGTATCGCTTGTGTTTTTATATTAAAACTCAATACAGACAATTTTATAAAAGTTGCCAAAAACGTTAGTACTAGATAGTTTTTGGCAACTTTATTTTATAGGGTTGTTATAATAAAATTATTTCATAACAACATCTAAGGCATTAATGAGATTTATGCGATTATTTTTATTAAGCGCAAAAGGATGAGGGTTTATAAACATTTCATAATCATTGTCAAAATATTTACCATTTGCTGAGCTAAACTCATCAGAAAGGGCTATTTTATACAGTATTTTAGCACCAATTTTTAAGTCATATCCTTTTTGCCCATAAGCATCCCTTACCATTTTACTACCCAAAAAAGACTTGGGATTAACAGAAATAAACGTTGCTTTGTTTGATGGATTTGCAGCCATTTCCATAGACCACATCATTAATGCTAACTTGCTTTGAGCATAAGCTTCATCGGTAGAAACTTTTGTGTGGTTGTTTAATGCATCAAGTCGAACTGGAGCTTGGGCTGCAGATCCTAAGTTAATAACTCTACTACCATGCCCTAGTAATGGTAAAAGTTTTTTGGTTAGAATATATGGTGTGATGGTATTAACCTGAAAGCGGACATCTAAATTATCCTTTGTTATACTTTCATGATCACTTACCACAAAAACACCAGCATTGTTAATCAATATATCTAGCTTGCTATGATTTTGCAAAATTGCATTTGCCATGGCGTAAACATCTTCTAAACTAGTAAAATCCGCTATGTATAACTCGATGTTTAGCTTGGGGTTAATGCTTAGCAAAATGTCTTTAGCATTTTCAAGTTTATTTTTATTTCTACCATGCAACAATAATTTATGGTCGGCTTTAGCAAACATTTTTGCTGTCTCAAGCCCGATGCCATCAGTTGCACCGGTAAGTAAGATTGTTTTCATACAAACTCCTTATATATTATCTCTTTGGTAAGAGCCATTCAATAGGTCTTGGTCTAATCTTAACAGTTGTTTATCAATATGTGCAATGATTTTTTCTTTTTCGCAAAGTGGCGCGTTAATAGGGATTAAGTTATAGTAATGCGCACCAAAGAAATATGCTTTGTCAAGATTAAGTAGTTGTAATAATAATTTTTCTTCTTCTATTTTCTCTCGCTCAGTGCATTCAACAAATTCTCCTGCGTCTCTCATTTTTTCTAAGGTAGTACCATCAGCTACAGAAGTTGACATTAATGATACTAAATAAGGAGGAAATTTGTTAAGTAATTTTGCTGTTTGTTCAATATGTATTTGACCATTACCCTTGCCAGCAACGCCAGTCATAATAATGGCGTCCCAATCAAAACCTGCATTAGTGATTTTTTCTATATTTTCATAGGCTTCCTGTACAGTAAATCCTTTGTTCATTTGTTTTAGGGCTGGGTCATAGGCTGACTCAAGGCCAATGTGTAATTCATTAAATTTAAGGGATCTTAGCTCTTTGAGTTCTTCTAAAGTTTTACTTTTTAGGCTTTTTATGGACGCGTAACAAGTAATAGTTTCAATTTCTGGAAAATAGGCATTGATAAGCTCCCCAATTTTCTTAAGTTTAGTAAAGGAAAGAATAAATGGTTCACCATTTACCAAAAAAATCCGTTTAATGATATGCCCACTAGCTTTTAACTCTTTCAAATCTTCTTCTACATGTTCTAAGGGCGAAACCTTAAATGGGGTTTCGCGGTACATGGTACAAAAGGAACATTTATTGTGCGAGCAGCCTGCAGTAACTTCTAATAGTGGTGTTTGTGCCTCAATGGGATGTCTATAAACTTGACCAGTAAAGTGCATGTTATCCTCACTTATATAGTGTTAAAATGTAGCATAAAATACCTTGCACAATTTATGTACAAGATTATTTCGTAAATTTTTCTTGATGATGAAATAAAAACAGATGTGCACTTAGTCAATTAGGGATATTTTTGCCAGTACGGATATTTTTGCCAGTAGGGATTTTTGTGCAGCGGGGATATTTGCTAATATAGAGCAATGCATATCATGCCAGAGTTTACTAATCTAGCATAATTGTAGCATAATTATATTGCTCATTATATTTATTACCCCAAATGGTTAATGCAGAAAGTACGGGCATCACTTCTAAGCCCATGGGAGTTAAAGAATATTCTACTCGCAAGACTTTTTCGTCAAAAGCTTCACGATGAATAATTTTATATTTTTCAAGTTCGCGAAGCTCTCGCGATAAAACTCTTTCACTAATATTAGGGATAAGCCTTTTTAACTCACCAAAACGCAACTTTTTTTGAGATCCAATGTGATATATCAGTATGGGTTTCCACTTCCCACCAATAATATCAAGAGTGAGCTCCATATTGCAATTAAATGTCTTAGGCTTATCCATTCTTCATCCTTTAGATGATAGTTAATATTATTCCCTATTCCAAGGCATTTTTGATAACAAAATACCTAATCCGCAAAAACCTGATACTCCAGCAAAGATAAGCCCTGCGCCCACAAAGGCAGACAAATATAGCAATGGAAACCATATATAACTACCCAAAAAACCAAATAAAACTAAGCTACCAGCAGCAATAAGTATTTGTCGCTCAAGGGGTATAGCTTGTTGCTTTCCTTTGTTTAAAGGTAGATTAGCATTTTGCCAAGCGGTAATACCACCATCTAGCATATAGGCATTGGGAAATAGCTCTTGAAGTTTTTTTGCAGCATTTTCTGTACGATTGCCAGATCTGCAAAAAAATATAATATCTTTTCCATCTTGTCCTGCAAAATTTTGCAGTCCCACTACAGGCAAAGGAGCAAGGTATGACCCTTGAATAGATATTGCAGAAATCTCTGCCGCGGAACGTATGTCAATTAAACAAGCTTTGCCTTCATTAAAGCGTTTATGTGCTTCTTGCACAGATATTTTAGTAAGCATGTATTTTTCCATATTTAAAGTGTTAATAGGAATTGTTTCTGATAGATATAGTAATTAGTTTTTTAAAAAAGTCCATATATTATTAAATAAAAATAATAAATTAAAATAAAATACTATAAAAAAGATGCCTATGGAGTTTTGTGGTCTATTATATATGCTTGACAAAAAATAATAGAAGTAATAGGCACTGCCCTAACGTTTTGAAGTAAATGCCCGATAGTATACAATAATAATTTAGAGTAGGAGTGTTTATGAAAGTAGCAGGTAAAATTCTTTTGCCCATGTGCAGTATTATTTTGTTGGGTATGGTATTTATAGCCTATATCACCTACAGCATGAGTTCAGATAATATGAATAAGGCTCAACAAGAGCTTAATGTAATGGCGGTTAATAACACCATCTCTGAGCTTAGCGGAATTCATGAATTTAATGTATTAAATGCTATTTCTCTTTCTCAAACAGGTTTATTACAGCCCTATCTTGCAGGTACTCCAGAAGAAGTTGAAGCTAATACACAAGGCGCTATTGATCGTATTGTAAACATGCGTAAAACTTATAGCTACGCCATGCTTGGTATTGTTGATACCAAGGGTATTACTTTAAGGCATACCGAACCAGATTTAATTGGTAAGGACTTTTCAAAAGACTATATGTTTACCAATGCTATGCAAGGGCATGTTACTGCTGGTGCACCATTTATATTTAAAGATAGAGTGGTTTATGCTGTTTCTTCTCCTGTTTTCAGAACAGGAACCAAGGAAATTATTGGCGTTGTATTCAATGTAACATACCTAGATGATACATTTAGTAAGAGAATACCTCTTGGGCAAAAAGGTTCATTTATGGTGGCAGATAGAAATGGTTCTGTATTTTTAAGTAGTAATACTGCCGATGTATTGAAATTACAGCTCAATAATACACCTTGGGGAAAGGGTATTATGCAAAATAAGTCTGGTAATCTTGACTTTGAGCTTAATGGAGAGAAAAAATTTGCATATTTTGATGAACAAAAAGACACAGGTTGGGTTGCCATTGCAGCTCTTGATGTGAATGAAGCTAATGCTTCAAGCTTGGTTCTTGGGCAAAGAATATTTGGTATTGCAGCTTTAGTAACCCTTATTATTGTGTTAGTGACAGGTGTATGCGTGCTTAATTTACGCAAATCCTTAATGGGTGCAGTAAAGTTTGCTCAAGACATTGCCAATGGCAAACTTGATGTAGAAATTACAAAAACCAGCAAGGATGAAATGGGTATGCTTGCAGACTCATTGCAAGATATTTCTCGTGTTTTGCGTAGTATTATTGATGAATATAGTCGCTTAGAATTAGTCATTAAACGTGGAGATTTGTTAGCAGAGTCTGATGCAGCAAACTTTAAGGGTGATTTTGCAAGCCTTATTAATGGTACCAATGCAATTATTACAAACTATGTGGCTGTTATTGATAATATTCCATCGCCAGTTGTGGTGCTTGATAATTCACTCAAAGCAAAATATGTTAATAAAGCCGGTGTGGCACTTGCTGGTTCTTGTTACCGTGACAAATCTTGTAAGGACTTGTTTAATCGTGAAGATGACTCAACTCCTAACGATGGTTTGCAAAAAGCTCTTGCTACTAAGATGCCTCAAGGTGGAGAAACTGTAGCTCATCCTCAAGCTGGCAACCTTGATATTTTGTATAATGCTATACCATTAATTGATCAAGAAAGTCATGAAGTTAATGCTGTTTTACAGCTAATTACAGATGTAACCGCATTTAAGGCAACACAGCAAACCATTTTACATGTGGCTGAGCAAGCGACACAAATTTCTTCACAAGTGGCAAGTGCTTCTGAAGAATTAGGTGCACAATTAAAATACTCTGAAGAAATAGCCGCAGTGCAAGCAGAGCGAGCATCTACTGCCAGCAATATCATGCATAATATGAATGATGATGTAAGCACTATGGCAAGCATGGCTCAAGAGGCTTCTGAGGTGTCTGAACAAGCAAGAAATGAAGCTGTAACAGGTTCTGACGTTGTAGGTAGGGCTGTTGAAAGTATTCGCGCTGTGGAGCTACAATCAGAAAGCCTTAAAGATGGCATGGAAAAATTAAACGAAAGTGCCAATGCTATTAATGAAGTTATTATTACTATTGGTGATATTGCTGATCAAACCAACTTGCTAGCATTAAATGCCGCCATTGAAGCCGCAAGAGCTGGTGAAGCTGGACGCGGATTTGCTGTTGTTGCAGATGAAGTGCGCAAACTTGCTGAAAAAACTATGACTTCAACCACTCAAGTGCAAGAGGCCATTACTGCCATCCAAAGCAGTGTTAGGGTAAGCGTTGAGCAGGTTAATCAATCTGCTGTGGAAGTTCATAAAACCAGTCAATTGGTAAATGAAACCGGTACTGTATTTAAAAGTATTATGAATATGGTTGAGCAAACTACCACCAAATCACAAAATATTGCGGCATCAAGTGTACAGCAAGCTGATCACAGTCAAAATGTAAATGCACAACTGACTGAAGTAAATCAACTGGCCGCACAAACTGCTACCACTATGCAAGAATCACTTAATGCTATTGCTGAGCTAACTTCGCAAAGTCAGGCCTTAAGTGAATTAATTACTAGTATGCAGCAGAAATAATATATGCCGTAAATAGTAATATAGCCTAAAGTCAAATATGTTTTACTATTAATATTAGCCCTTTGTTTAATACAAGGGGCTAATTTGTTTTTATGCTTAGCTTGACAAACTTGCTTATTAATGTATTTTGTCTAACTTGATTAAATGCTTAACTAATGTTTTTGGATTTTGCACTAAAAGGTCTATTATGGAATTAAATATCAATTATGCTAGTATTACAGAGCTTTTTAAAAATGCACAAAATGATGGGCGCAATATTTTATTTGAACATGAAGTTTATGATTTTATTATAATAAGTGGTTCTGAAACCCCACCAAGATATTTATTCTTACCTAAAAATGTAAAACCTTTATCCGAAGGCTTAATGGTCTTGCCTGGTGAAAAGACAGTTCTAAAAATTGTTTCACCAACTATTATGCATAAAACAGAAGTGGGTGGGGTTAGCATTGTCCCTAAAAATCCAGAAAATATACTTTCTGCTTTGCGGCGTATGTATGTGGAAGTTCCAGAAAATTATCAAGCAATTATAGAAAAAAATCCAAGTCATGCTCCTGAAGTATATAAAAACTTACACGGTGCAGAGCTAAAAAATGCTATAAAGGAGCATATCCAGGGCATTTTGCAAGTGCAATATATGCCACCGGATTCATCAAGCTTTGGCAATGAACTTTTTGTGGGTCTTCGACGTACCAATGAATTTGGCATGGTAATTTCAGCAGGTCTTGGTGGTACTGATACTGAACTTTATGCCGAGCGGTTTAGAAAAGGGCAAGCCATAGTGGCAGCACCTACAGCCACCCTTAATGGTGAAGAATTTTTTGAAATTTATAAAAATACCATATCTTATAAAAAACTTGCAGGTCTTACGCGTGGTCAAAGGCGTATTGTTACTGATGAACAATTAATTGAATGCTTTCAGGCTATAATACAAATTGGTAATTATTTTTCACCACTTAATCAAGAATCAGAATTTATAATTGATGAATTTGAAATTAATCCTTTTGCCTTTACTGATTATCTCATGGTTCCGCTAGATGGTTTATGTAAGTTTTCAAGGCAAATTTCACTGCCACATCCAAGACCACTAGGGCAAGTTCATAAATTATTACACCCTAAAACCATTGGTATTGTAGGTGTTTCATCCAGTAGACGTAATTTCGGGCGTATTATTCTTGAAAATATACTAGAGGCTCAATATCCCAAAGAAAACGTAGTAATTATTAAGCAAGGTGAAGATGAAAGTGGTATAAAATGTGTGCCGCATATTAAAAACTTTGACGGCGTTTTTGATCTACTTATTGTTGCCATTGATGCATCATATGTACCAGACTTTGTTAATGATATTTTGAAATATAATAAAGCTAATGGTGTTTTGTTAATTCCGGGCGGGCTTGGCGAAACCGAAGAGAGTAAAATCATTGCAAAGCAAATGGTTGACTCCATACAAGAAGCACATATGCAGGAGCATTCTCCTGTGTTTTTAGGAGCAAATTGTATGGGGGTTATTTCTCGACATGGGCAATATGACACGTGGTTTATTCCCACAGAAAAAATGCTTTCAGTTGCACCGTATAAGGGAGTAAAACCTCGCTCCCTAGCTCTAATAAGCCAAAGTGGTGGCTTTTTGCTTAATCGTTTTAACCAAGTGCCAGAAATGAATCCGGCTTATTTAATCTCCATGGGCAATCAAACCGATTTAACCATGGGTGATATGATGCAATACTTTGAAACTTCAGATAAAGTTAATACCATAGCTGTATATGCCGAAGGATTTAAAGAGCTTGATGGTCTTGCCTTTGCAAAGTCAGTAAAAAGAGCTGTGGCAGCTGGTAAGAATGTGGTGTTTTATAAAGCAGGGCGCACTCCAGAAGGCAAGGATGCCACCAGCGGACATACCGCTTCTCTTGCCGGAGATTATATGGTTTGTGAGTCTTCCATAACCCAAGCTGGGGGTATTGTAGCAAGAACTTTCACCGAATTTCAAGATTTAGTGCTTTTAACAGAGTCTTTAGCAGGAAAAAACGTTAGCGGTAAGCGTATTGCCGCCATAAGCTCTGCTGGTTTTGAAGTGGTTGGTATGGCAGACTCCATTCAATCTGATGAATATAATATCACCCTTGCAAGCTTTTCAGACCAAACCAAGGCTAAAATGCAGGCGGTTTTTGATGAACACAATCTTTCAAAATTAGTACAAGTGGTAAACCCCTTAGATATAAACCCATCTTCCAATGATGAGGTGCATGCAAAAATTACTGAGCTTGCTCTTAATGACCCTAATATCGATGTGGTCATATTAAGTATTGTACCACATGCACCCACAACATTAACCGTAGATCCTAGCCAATCGACTGACTTTGATTTTACTCGTGAAGGGTCAATTTATCATCATGTGCTAAGAATAGCCCATGAAGCTGAAAAGCCACTTATTATTGTGGTAGATGGTTCAAGCCAATTTGATTCTTTAAGAAAAGCCATTAAGGATGCTGGAATTCCACTGTTTACCCTCTGTGATAGAGCCATTGCTGTTTTAGCTCTTTATTTAGAACAAGTTGTCAAACAGTAGTCATTTTCATCACATCATAGGCAAAAGTAGCCAAATCACAATCACGTACCATTTTCATTGGTTTACTTTGCACCATAAAAATGTTAGACGCCTACGCTGTTGAACATTTCTCATATTTTTCATGAAGCAAACTTAATTTTTGTGTATAGGTTTTTTTTCTATGGTTTTTAGCTCATTACCTTTTCTCCTTTTATTTTTACCTATTACCATAGTCATTTACTATCTTTTATTACGCTATAATTATGGTAAACTCGTTATTCCATTTTTGTTAGTGGCGTCATTGTTCTTTTATGCTTATTGGAACCCTGTATATTTATTACTGATTATATTTTCCATTGGAGCTAACTATGGTCTAGGTCAGTCCATGAATAATTATGAGCCACGCCGCAAACAAATATTTATTCTTGGCGTGAGCATGAACTTAATGCTTTTGGCTTATTTCAAATACACTGACTTTTTTATTACCAATTTAAATGAAGCATTTAGCACTCAAATCCCCTTAACACATATAATTTTGCCCATAGGCATTAGCTTCTATACTTTCCAACAAATTGCATATCTTACAGATATTTTTACTAAAAAGCATATTGATCATGCCGGCGGATTTGTTGAATATGCTACCTTTGTGTGTTTTTTCCCACAATTAATAGCTGGTCCCATTGTACATCATGCTGAAATGATGCCTCAATTTGCAGATAAACAAAATCAAGTTGTACGCTGGGAAAACATTCATACAGGTCTTTGTTTTTTAAGTATTGGCCTTGCCAAAAAAGTTTTAATTGCAGATAACTTATCTCCCTTGGTGGGTTATAGTTTTGATCAAGCCCACTCACTAAGCTTTTTAGAATCACTGTTTGGTGGGCTTGCATATCTAATGCAAATTTATTTTGACTTTTCAGGCTATGCCGATATGGCCATAGGCTGTGCACTTTTTTTCAATATTCAACTACCTCTAAACTTCAATTCGCCATTTAAGGCATTAAGTATTCAAGACTTTTGGAGAAGGTGGCATATGACCCTCTCACGCTGGCTACGCGATTATCTTTACTTCCCCTTGGGTGGTAATAAGGGTAGCTCTTGGCAAACCATGCGCAATATCTTTGTGCCATTTTTACTTGGGGGCATATGGCATGGTGCTGGCTGGAACTATGTGCTTTGGGGTGCATTGCACGGCATTGCTTTGGTCATTAACAGAGCTTGGTCGCAAATTTATGGGCTTAAAATGCCTAAGATATGCGCTTGGGTAATTACATTCATTTTTGTAGGTTTATCGGGTATTTTGCTTAGAACCATTAATTTTGAGCGTGCTAAGTTGTTTATTGATGGTCTTACAGGTTTGAATGGCTTTGGGATTAGAGAAGAGTTTGCAAAAATGTGTTATAATACTTGGCGAAACTCATTTGGTATTGGTGGTGGTGTAATTGAATATACTGTGCTTTTAATAGCACTTACCATACTATGCATAAGCCAAAAAAATACTCAAGAGCTTATGCAATACATAGGCAAAAAATCATTTATGCTTTATATTATTGCTCTCTTAACCCTTTCGTTAATTTACCTTGTCTTACCAGGTTATAGTCCTGAATTTATATATTTTCAGTTTTAAGAGATAATTATGAACCATAAAAATAGTGCCATAAAAATTATAGTAGTTCCGCTAATTATTTGTGCCATATTTTTTTTGGCTGTTTTAGCCTTGCTTATTAATTATGACCACCTTCAATTGCGCAAACACGATTTTTATGATGGTAATAAATTTTCGGCTTCTCCAGCTATGCGCATACAAGCCATGGGCATTATAAATAATGTTGATTTTAATAGTGTAATACTTGGCACATCATTAATTGAAACTGCTAAAGCTAGCGAAGCATCAAAATTATTTGGTGGAAAATTTGTTAATCTTTCCATTAGAGCTTCCACTTTTTATGAAAGATATATAGTGCTTAAAGCTTTATTTCGTGAAAAAAATGTAAAAAATGTCATATATTCTTTTGAATTTGATTTTGAGCCAACCTTAGAACTTGATAAGCCCAAGTATTGGGAATTATTATATGACAAAAATATTTTTAATGATCTATTCGTATTGTTTGACGCAAATTATGTGACAGGAGCATTTAAGTTTATTCTTCCTTCTGATGAACTTTCTAATTTAATAGAAAAAAAGCATTATAAAGTTAGCACCAAGCCTACACCTGCAGACATAGAATTTTTTGATACCCCCATTGCAGATTGGGTTGTTGATGGTGAAAGAGATTCGCTTTTTGGCGGTTTAGAATTTTGGGCAAAACGTTTAGAAATTCCAGAGATTAAAACCTTTTTGGTAGATATGTTGCCAAAGTCTATTGAAGATATGCACAAAATACCAACTATGGACCCCAAAGATATAAATATTGATAAATATAAAGACTATATTGATAAATATATTTTAAGCTTTGTTAAAGAACATCCAGAAACTAAATTTGATATAATACAGCCCCCATATTACCGTGCATATTATGCTATTGCTTTAAACATTGATGGTGGGAAGGATTTTTATAGTTTTGAAAAAGCTTTTAAATACTTGGTAGAACAAGCAGAAAAGTACGATAATTTATCCATTTATGCCTTTGGTGACCAAAACATTGCGGGTGATATTAAAAACTTTAGAGATGTGCGTCACTATAAAAATAGCTATAATAGTTATATACTTCAGTCTATAGCAGAAGGTAAGCACAAAATTAACTTGCAAAATGTTGATGCCTATCTTGCAAAATTTTATAAGCTTGCTAAAGATTATGACTTACAAAAAATTTATGATGAATCACAAAAGCTATTACGCCAAAATAATCATACTGCTTTGCCTGAATAACTCTTTGCATCATATGTAAACAAATTTGGCTAATAAAACACATAATAAGTGATGTGAGTTTTATCTTTAAGAAGTATTAAATTACAATTTAGTATTTATAATGAATTTTCATCATATTTTTTGCGTAGGTATAAAAAGTCTTCCCAAGTGGTGGGCAGCTTGTATTCACGCAAAAGCTGTTGTGACTCGTCGTATAGTTTTTGAATATCAAAGTTTCTGGTCAATTGTTCGCATTTAGCAATATATGCATTTACATTTTGCTCAGTTAAGCGATGTTCATTTTTGCTCATGGCTTCAAGCATAAACTGATTAAAGCGACTATGATAATGGGTTATATCCATATAATTGCTAATATCATCTAAAAAAGCTAAGTCTTCAAAACCATAAATGTATAAATTATCATATTTTTTAGCCGCATCTACCATAAACCTCGTGATTTTCTGATGCATAAAATACTTACCGTCTTTAACTAGGTCACGGGCATAGTAAAATCTGTAGTAGGGTGGAAAAACAACATAAAACTTTGTTTCAGGGTGTTCTTTTACAAAGCGTAGAAAATACTTTTCAATATATTGTTTTTCTTCCTCAACGTTAACACTTTCATAGTTAACTTTGGGATATGTTGTAAGACTTTGTAGTGTTGCAGGTAGGGTTTGAAGTAAAAATTTTCCAGTATTTAAAGCACCTATATTTTCGACCCAATTGGCAAGACCACCAAAGTGCACAACATGATCTGGTTTACTCATCCATTCAATAGGGCTATTAAAAAAATCTATGTGGGCAATTAAGGGTTTTTTGCTAATTTTTATATGATCTATTATGTTAAAATCATAAGCAGTATATGGTGTTAAAACTTTTTTCATGGCACCAACTATATATTTAGGTTGTAGTAATACAACTAAGTCATTCAGTTTGCTTTGGTCATATAATAATTGCCAATTATCAAGTTGCGAACTTTCTTCCTTGGGTCTATGGTATACATCTAAGGAATATATAACATTTTTTATTTTTTTATGCCTAAAAGTATCTTCAAAAATAAAAGCTCTTTCATATGTTCTTGCGCCTAAAATGGAAAGGTTTACAAATGTGCCCCCAAAAAGCTGCGATGCCTCTAAGGCTGAAGTATTAGCTAGCATAGAAGAACCTAATATAATGCTATTAAAATCAACATTGTTTATAATACCCTTGGCTTGTAAGCGCATATTAGGCAGAGCAATAAATTTATTGGCATCATAATAATCATATTCTTTTAATTGTAAGTGATCATAATTGATTAGAAGAGCAAAAATAATAGAAAATAAAACCACATTAAAAATAATTGGTATGCTTATGGCGGTAATAAATTTATTTTTATAGTTCATATAAAAAGCTCTTAAAATTGAAAATATATAAATTCAGGCACATATCCTGGTAAAACAAGCACAGTAAGGCAAAGAGTTAAAAGAAGCACTATGTAAATGCTATAGGTTTTACGTGTGATAAATTCTATCAACTCTTGAGAGTTTTTTAAGCTTACACAAGCTATTAATAAGCCAAAGAAAATTAAGCTATATTCTCCAATACCACCTTTAATAGCAAAGGTATTTCTCCATGTATCGTAACACATTTTGGAAAATTCATGCCTGACAAAAAAACCATTTTGCAAGAGCAGACCATCTATGAAAAGTGTAGTTCGCTCAAAGTTTATAGCTCTAAAGGGAATCCAAGCAAGCACAACAAATGAAAATGTTAAGCTCCAAGCCAAAAATTTTGGCATATTACAATTTAAAATCTT
Source organism: uncultured Desulfovibrionaceae bacterium (assembly GCA_964370675.1). Classification (GTDB taxonomy): domain Bacteria; phylum Desulfobacterota; class Desulfovibrionia; order Desulfovibrionales; family Desulfovibrionaceae; genus CAYJAD01. The sequence goes on along the minus strand of CAYJKC010000007.1, from coordinate 54,833 downwards.
TGACCATAACCTATGTATAACTAGAGCAATGCCATGCAATGTGCCCCAAAGAACAAAGGTCCATCCGGCTCCATGCCAAATGCCACCAAGCAGAAAGGTTAAAAATAAATTGACCATGGTGCGCGCATCACTACCTTTATTGCCACCAAGGGGTATGTATAGATAATCGCGTAACCAACGCGAAAGAGTCATGTGCCACCTTCTCCAAAAATCTTGAATGCTTAGTGCTTTATATGGAGAGTTAAAATTAAAAGGTAGCGTAATGTTAAAAAACAATGCGCAACCTATAGCCATGTCTGCATAGCCTGAAAAATCAAAATATAATTGCAAGGTATAAGCGATACTTCCAAAAATGGCCTCTAAAAAGCTTAAAGAAGTACTTTCGTCAAAGGCATAGTTTGCTAGTGGAGAAATGTGATCTGCCACCAAGACTTTTTTGGCAAGACCCATGCTTAAAAAGCATAAGCCTTTATACATGTTATCCCACTGTAAGACTTGGTTTTGTTTATTGGTAAATTGTGGCATCATTTCAGCATGATGAACAATTGGTCCGGCAATAAGTTGAGGGAAAAAGCATACAAAGGCTGCATACTCAAAAAATCCACCTGAGTGGTTAATATGCTTTTTTGTGTATATATCTGAAAGATATGCAATTTGCTGAAATGTATAAAAGCTTATACCAATGGGCAGGACAATATTTGCTATGGGAAATTGGCTTGCAAAAATTTGATTGATAGTATCAAGTAAAAAATCTGAATACTTATAATATCCTAGCAATAGTAAATTGATTGATATACCTATAATAAAAATTAATTTTCTATGTTTAGTGGCTTTATTTATAGCTTGACCCAAGAAGAAATTAGCAAGGATAGAAAATAAAATAATTAATAAATATACTGGCTTCCAATAAGCATAAAAGAATAAAGATGCCAAAAGTAAAAATGGTATGGCGTACTTAGCATAGTTATGCCTTAATAACAGGTAGTAACCAAGAATACTTATGGGTAAAAATAGGAGTAGAAATGGTAGAGAACTAAAAACCATGTATAGTATGTCCTAATATGCTAATCAGTAATTATATTAAACTATTACTTTTTAAAATAGTTTTATATTTTCAAAAAGTAACCTTTTTCTCTTATGAAGTAAAGAGACACTTTGTTGAATGTTTTTATGTGTAATTCTGTGTAATTAAAGACATTATTTCTGTTTGTGTTGAGACCATTATTTAGCTTCGTGTGTTGCTTATGGCAATGAATGGATGATATGAAAAAATTTCTAAAATTTATATGTTAAATTTTCAAAACTATCGTTTTATAAATGATAATTTGCAATTATAAAATGCACCATTTTAGCTTTGACTAATTCTCATTGTATTTTATAGGGCATTTTGTTAAAAGCTCCCTATGGCGTTAATTAATTATCCAGGTATTGGGTGCATTGTAGAATTTATGGAAGCAAATGCCCCTCAAATTGCTATAGTTCTTGAGGAACAAGGTGGCAAGTTGCGCGTGTTGCTACCCAACAGGCGTGAAATGCGCACTAATACCAACAGGCTTTTACCTTGGTCTGGTCCTATTTATTCTGATACACAATGCGGTCGCGATAGTTTAATTAAAATATTGCAAACTCATAAAGAAAATCGCCAAAGCATTGCCACTGACATTGAAGCTCTAAGCATGTGGGATCTTGCCCAAGGAGAGGTAGAAAGTGCTACTGCAAAGTGGTTTGCAGAACTTTTTGTAGAATCCCCAAATATTGATACTATAGCAGCCTATGGGCATGTATTGCTGCAGTGCAAAAGCCATTTTAAATTTCATTCGCCAAATTTTGAAGTGTACTCAGCTGAAATTGTAGAACAAAGATTAGCTGCACAAGAAGAGAGCAAAAGGCGTGAAAGTCTAATCACTGGTGGAGCAGAGTTTTTTCGCTTGCTTTGGGATGTGTGCAATAATAAATCAAGCCTTCCTCCTAAGACTGATAAACGCTGGCCTGATGCAGATGTTTTAGAGTTTTTGGAAAACTTGTTGAGAAAGCGTATAGCAGATCCAGAAACTAATGATGATGATACCATTTGGCGCATGCTTGTTAAGGGTCTTGCTGATGTAGCGCATCTTCCGCTACAACTTGCTATGGCTTGGGGTATTGTGCCATTACATTATAATTATTGGTTAGATAGAGCAGATTATGAGGCTAGTGATACTTGGGGTGAGGAGTTTGCAAAAGATATTCAAGACATTGTGCAAACAGTACAAAAACATGATAAACCTACAACAAGCCTACCCTTTATTAGTATTGATAATGCCAGCACTCGCGATATAGATGACGCATTTTTCATGCAAGAGCTAGGAGACGGAGCCCTACGCTTGCACCTTGCCCTTGCTTGTCCGGCTTTGCTTTGGCCTTTTGACAGCGAGCTTGATAGGGCTGTAATGCGTCGAGCTACAAGTATTTATTTACCAGAAGATACATATCACATGCTTCCTCAATTATTGGGCATAGATATTTTATCTCTTGTAGAATCAACGGTGCGACCAGCATTATGCATTACTTGTGATATGGATGCTGATGGACAAATCATAACTTGTGAACCCAGTATTGAATGGGTAAAAATTGAAGCAAATCTTTGTTACGACCATTGTGAAATGGTGCTTAATGGGGCCAAAGCAAGCCCTGCTTATGCCTATGCTAGCCAGTTAGAGCTTGGATATAGGCTTGCTGCATTACGCCAACGTAAACGCATTGCCGATGGTGCAGTTATTATGGATAAGCCTGATAATAAAATTGTGCTACAGGGCGCAGGCTCAGAAACAAAAGTTACTATTGAAGAACAAGGTAGCAATGTTAAATCGCAAATGCTCGTGGCAGAGATGATGATTTTAGCAAGTACAGCTATAGCAAAGTGGGGGCAAGAGCGTAATATAGCTTTGTTATATCGTACCCAAGATGTGGCAATACCACGCGAATATGCCGGTGTGTGGAGTGAAGCACATCTCATGGCACGTATTATGCGCTCGCTAATACCATCATCACTTGAGCTACAGCCAAGGCGGCATGCCGGTCTTGGGATTAGTGCTTATGCGCCAATTACTTCACCTTTGCGACGTTACCCTGATCTTGTGAACGAGGCGCAAATAGTGCACATGCTTTTGCATGATTCACCTCGTTATGATGCACAAAGCTTAGAACAAATGCTGATGCAATTAAATTTGCGCCTCGACGCTGCTAGTCAAGTGCAGCGTTTTCGTCCGCGGTATTGGCGTTTATTGTATGTACGTCAGCATGGTGACAAAACTTGGTGGGATGCTGTGGTTACGGAAGAAAATGATAACTTTGCATTTATTAGCTTACCACATGTGCAAATTCTTGTGCGTGGCAAAAGAAATCTTTTTAGCGAACGTGCATGCCCAGGGCAAGAGGTTAAGGTGCGTTTGGGCAAGGTAAATCCTTTATATAATGAAATTTCTATTTTAGAAGTTATGGATATATAGGATTTTGCAATATTAACTTTAGCACTATCAACTGTTATGTAGATGTTAAGGAGTAACTATGCATATTATTTGGATTGTTTGTAGTTATTTGCTGGGCGCAATCCCATTTGGGCTTCTTATTAGCACAAAGTTTTGCAATATTGACCCTCGTAATGCTGGTTCGCATAATGTGGGCTCAACTAATGTGGCGCGTCTTTGCGGTAAGAAATATGGTATTGCTACCTTGGTATGCGATATATTAAAGGGTGCAATACCTGTTAGTATTGCCATATGTTTAGATAATAATAGTTTTTTTGTAAGCATGACCGCTCTTGCCGCTGTGCTTGGGCATGTATTTTCATGCTTTTTAGGCTTTAAGGGTGGCAAGGCTGTTGCTACCAGTGTTGGCATATATATTCCCATGGTTTTTTGCCCGCTTGTATTAGGCGTGCTACTTTGCCTTGGCACTATTTGGCGTAGTGGTTTTGTTTCATTAGGCTCATTAGTTCTTGTGTTAAGTATGCCGATATTATTGTTATTTTCAGGGATATGGCAATACTTACCCCTATCCATACTTATTGCGGCATTGGTTGTGTGGACTCATAGGGCCAATATTCAAAGACTTATTTGCAAAACAGAAAAAACCTGGAAGAAAACGGAATATAAGGAGTAGATGATGTCCATGCAAGATTTTCCAAGCTACAGAGGTGAGCTTGAATATGTATGCCTTGGTTGTGAAAAACGCTACGCAAGCCATGAATTACTTTACACTTGCCCCCAGTGTGGCGGTGTGTTTATATTGGAAGATACGAAGTTTGACAGTCTAAAAGCTCATGGTGGTCAATACTGGCGCGATGTTTTTGATGCCAGAACATCTACTAAGCACACTGCTTTACGTGGTATTTTTCGTTATTATGAACTGATGGCACCCGTTATGGACGCGCAAGATATTGTATATCTTGGTGAAGGCATAACACCCATTGTAGAAGCTCCAAATGCTCTTGAAAGTCGTTTGGGTCTTAAGTTTGCCTACAAAAATGACGGTCAAAACCCTAGTGCTTCATTTAAAGATAGAGGCATGGCATGCGCCTTTAGTTATTTAAAAGCCCTTGCACGCAAAAATAATTGGCAAGAAGTTTTAACAGTTTGTGCTTCTACAGGAGATACATCAGCTGCCGCAGCTCAATATGCAGCCTATGTGGGTGCACCACTTAAATCTGTTGTATTACTACCTCATGGTAAGGTTACCCCGCAGCAACTTTCGCAACCTCTTGGTAGCGGAGCTTGTGTGCTAGAAATGCCTGGTGTATTTGATGATTGCATGAAGGTAGTGGAACTCTTGGCAGAAACTTGTCGAGTGGCTTTGCTTAACTCTAAAAATAGTTGGCGCATTCTTGGTCAAGAGTCATATGCTTATGAAGTGGCACAGTGGTACTCTTGGGATGTGCAAGGGCTAAATATCTTTGTACCCATTGGTAATGCTGGTAATATTACTGCCATTATGACAGGCTTTTTGAAATTATATAATCTTAATATCATAGAAGTATTGCCTAATATTTACGGGGTGCAATCTCATCATGCTGACCCTGTATATCGTTACTATGCAGCCGATGAAAATATTAGAGTGTGGGAACCTGTGCAAGTGAGCCCTAGCGTGGCCCAAGCTGCCATGATTGGTAATCCTGTTTCATTTCCAAGAGTGCAGCGCTTAGTGCAAAGATATACTGAGGCAGGTGGGCAGTTTAATGTGTTACAAGTTACTGAGCAGCAAATTATGGATGCTATGTTACTTGCCAATAGTCATGGGCATATTGCTTGTACACAAGGTGGTGAGTGTTTAGCAGGTCTTGTTCGTGCGCGTGAGCTTGGTCTTGTGCAAGAAGGTGAATTTTCTGTACTAGATGCTACAGCGCATAGCATCAAATTTTCTGGTTTTCAGGATATGTATTTTAATAATAGCTTTGGCTCTGAATATGGCATTGTGCCACAGGCTGAGTTTGTAAATAAGCCTGAGCTATTACTTAATCCTGAGCAAAAGCAAGGTCTTGATACAAAGGCTTATACAAAGAAAGTTGCTGATATTATAGTGCAAAAGTTAGGGTTAGAGAGCAAATAACAAACTTCACTACTCATGGTGATAGGGAATTTTGCGTAATATGGTAAAAGCGCGATAAAGTTGTTCAAGTAATACCACGTGAGCAAGCTCGTGAGGCAGGGTCATAGGACCAAGTGAAAGGCTGGTGTGGCAAGCTTTTTTTACAGCTTCATCAAGCCCATATGCTCCACCAATAATAAAGCAAGGGGTACGACTTTCCAGTTTGTCTAAAAGATTTGCAAATTGTTTTGAGCTTAAAATTTTGCCACCTTCATCAAGACAAATGAGGTGGTCTTTAGGGTTTATGGCGGCAATAATTTTTTGCCCTTCTTTTAAATTACGTTGCGCTATGGGTAATGCGCTATCGCCATCTTTAACAATGCGATTATCTATCTTACACCAAGGTGTTAAGCGTTTGCTATAGTGAGTGCAGGCATCTTTCCAATGAGGTGTTTTTAGTGCACCCACAGAAATGATGCGTAATGATTTAGGTGGCATTTTTAAGTCCTTAAATAAAATTTATATGCAAATAAATAATAAAATACTTTCTTTTCAAAGTGGCGTCCACTGTTTAGAGCAGGGGGAGTTAATTATTTACCCTACGGAAACTTTTTTTGCTGTGGGCTGTAAGGTGCATAGTTTGAAAAGTTTGGCAGCTCTTTATGCTGCTAAAAAACGCCCACAAGTAAGACCCATACCAGTGCTTGCAGCTCATATGCAACAAGTACAAACTGTTGCTACACTTAATACTTGGGAAGAAAAAATTGCTGAACAATTTTGGCCTGGCCCTTTGACCATCATAGCATCTGTGCGTGCTTCTGTTCCAAAGCTGGTGGTAGCAGGTGGAGATAAAATTGCAATTCGTATATCTTCACATCCAGTGGCCTTGGCTTTGGCGCAATCTGCTAATGATGCACTGATTTGTAGCAGTGCTAATATAAGCGGAGAACCTCCAGCCACTGATTATAAACAACTATCTCCAGGTCTTACGGAAAAAGTGCAGGGCATTGTTTTGGATGAACCATGCCCAAGGGGTGGGCTTGCTTCAACCATTATAGAAGTGTTAGGAGCAAACAAACTTATTGTAAAAAGGCGGGGGGCAGTGTCAAATGAACAATTACAAGATGTTGGCTGGGATATAGTAATTTAAGTTGAAATTACTACATAAATTTTTTTGGTTTAATGAAGCTTTTGTAATACTCAGCACAAGCTACCTGCCAAAGGAAGCAAGAGAACGACGTAAAAATTCTCTTACATTATTATATGAATGCGGTTCCGCAATTAAAAAATCCACATCTCGTAACACTACCACAAAGCATCCATTATATCTTGTGTGCATAAAGGGGCGTATATTTTGTTCAAGTCCCATAGCCTTGGTGGCAGCTTGCCCCATGGCAATAACAGCCTTTGCTTTAAGAATTTGCACACCAGACCAAAAAGCTTGTGCATGGGCAACACTTTGTTCTGTGTTTTGATCGGGTAGGGCTATTGGCCAAAAGCTATGTGTACCCTTGCGATGTCCAAGGTCTGTCAAAAGCTTGCGCATGAAATCGCGTCTATCAGCATTGGGATTACCAGAAAGATCATCACCAAGGCTAAAATAAGTCCATATTACTGGTGCTGGGGGAGTTTTTTGTAAGAGAACTTGCCAAGGACTTGGCCAATACTCTGCTGCGACAAATGGTGTGGATGTAGGTGTCAGACTAGCGTTTTCGTTTGTGTCATTCGTAGTTTGTTTGTTTTGAGCTTTGATATTTGGGGAGTCAAATTTTGTATGGCTAGTTCTAGCTTGAGCTTGCCCACTTTGGGTCTGACCATTTTGAGCTTGCGTATTTTGCATGGACCTTGCTTGTGCTGAGTTAACTTGCACAGGCTTGGCTTGTGCAGTTAGGAGCGAAAGCTCAGGAGCAAGAGCTTTTTTACTAAGCACATAGTCCATGCCATGTTGCTGCCAAGGCACAAGGTGAGGAGGGAGGTTTAAATGCTCAAAAGCCATGAACATAATCTCCAAGCTACGGTCATTTTAGGTAAGGTTGGCCATGCTTCTTCGCGTCCAAATCTATCAACCACTATAACCTCATTGGTCGCAGAAGCAAATCCTGCATGGGCTTGATTTATATTATTCCCCACTAATATATCTGCTCCCTTATCATTTAATTTTTTGCGCACAGCACTCAACATGTCTGTGGTAGTTTCTGCTGCAAAACCCATAACTTTTTGTGAAGCTTGCTTTTCTTTACAAAGAGAACGCAAAATATCAACGTTTGGTGTAAAATTAATACTTAACCCATTACTACTATGATGCTTTTTGAATTTCTCGGTCAGTGAAGTTTGGGTGTTTTGAGGCGAAAAGTCAGCCACAGCAGCTGTAAAAATTCCTGCTTGCATTTGAGGCCAAATGTCTTTGGCAGCCGTATACATTTCCTTGGCATTAACCACGTCGTACTGCTGAATGCTAGGTGGTAGATAACAATTTTGCTTAGATATGGGACCACAAATGGCATGAACTTCTGCTCCACGTAACCAAGCAGACACAGCTAAAGCAGCACCCATGCTCCCAGTAGATGGGTTTGACCAATAGCGCACAGCATCCCATTGCTCGCGCGTAGGCCCAAGGGTCAGCATGAGTTTAAGACCTTGCATATCTTGAGGGGTAGCAGCTTTTAAGGATTCCATCCAAATATGTCGCAAATCGGCAAGACGACCTTGTCCTTCATCGCCACAAGCTGTTCCACCATAATCTGGCGTAACAATATTTACATTTCTTGAGCGCAGTTTAGCAATATTTTCTTGGGTAGCAGCATTATTCCACATGCGCGGATTCATGGCAGGTGCAATTATAAGTGGTCCATCAAAAGCCAAGGCTTGGCATGAGAGTAAGGTATGGGCATTGCCACTAGCAAGCTGAGCAATGGTGGAGGCTGTTGCCGGAGCTATGACCATGACTTTGCATATTTGCCCAGGCTCAAGATGAGCAAAAATATTATGCTCATCCCACATATTGGTATGCACGGTGCTAGCACCCAAAGCCTCAAAGCTTAGTGGAGTAACAAACTTTTGTGCAGACTCACTCAAAGTTACGCTCACATGCATATGATTAGATTTCCACCAGCGTAGTAAGTCCAAAGCTCTAAAAGCTGCGATGGAACCACAAACTCCAAGGTGTATATGAGTGCTTTTTAGATGACTATGTTCATCGAAAGAGTGGGGTGGGGAATAATCTAACATGTTTTTTCTCCGTTCCTATTGAACACGTGATTCCGATTTACAACTCTAACCCCAAAAATTTTGTTCCTTATGCGTATGCAAAGCAATAGGGAAGGTTTTTTAAGCAATTTGCTGCGGTGGAGCGAAGCGTAGGTGCTGCAACGCTTAAAAAACTTTACCAAAGTTGCTTTGCACACACAAAAAATTACAAATCTAAATCACCTGTCCTATTGAATACCTCAAAAAGGTATGTGCTGACAAGGTATGTTTTTTATGCTAAGCACTGCTTCAGTATTGATGTATGAGGAAATAATAATGTTTATTGATGAAAAAGATTTTGAGCGAACTTCTTATAATTTTGATTTACCAGAACAATTTATAGCGCAATACCCGCCTGAGCAACGTGGTCATTCAAGACTTATGGTCATGAACAAAAAAGCCAAACCTCATCAAGAACTTGTGCATACAAAATTTTCTGATATCCGCCAATATTTACCTGAGGACTGCTTATTAATTGTAAATAATTCACAGGTGTTGCAAGCAAGACTTTTAGGAACGCGCCCTACAGGTGGTAAGGTTGAATTTTTGCTTTTAAGCCCATTACCCTTAGTTACAGCAGCTGCCGTGCCCTTGGCAGATAGACCTGGCTGGTTTGAGGCAGAGGCTAGTGGTTTAGTGCGTACTGGTGCTCGGGTACAAGATGGTGATGAATTTAATTTTGGAGCTGGTATTAGCGTTAAAGTGCTTGAATCAGGTCCATTTGGTCAAAGAAAAGTTGTACTTTCATGGCATGGGGATTTAGCCAAAGCCTTTGCTGCCACAGGGCATTTACCCTTACCACCATACATTAAGCGTAGCGACGAGGACGAAGATAAAAGCCGATATCAAACTATATTTGCGCGTTCTGATAAAGTAGGCTCTGTGGCTGCACCTACTGCTGGTCTACATTTTACAGAAAGTATTTATGATGATCTTGCAAGTCATGGTTGTGAATGGGCAGAAATCACCCTTTATGTTGGGTACGGAACTTTTAGCCCTGTGCGTAGTGATGATATTCGCAGTCATCGTATGCACAGAGAATATATTGAGTTGTCAGAAAAAACAGCCAATGCCATAACTGAAGCCAAGACACAAGGTCGACCCATTATTGCAGTGGGAACAACCTCTGTACGCGCCATTGAAGGTGTGGCAGAATTATGCGGTAAGGTTCAACCTTTTGCAGGCTGGACTGATATTTTTCTATACCCTGGACGCAAATTTAGGGTGGTTGATGGTATTATCACCAACTTTCACTTACCTGAATCTTCACTTATTATGATGATATCAGGCTTTGCAGGGCGTGAGCGCGTTTTGCAAGCATATGCCACTGCCATGGAGCAAAACTATCGCTTTTTTTCCTATGGTGATGCCATGCTAATTTATTAATGTTGTAGTGTTTTGTATATACTATACTCATTATTTAAGGAGAATATATGTCACGAGTAGTCTTTTTGGAAGAACGATGTAAGGGGTGTTTACTCTGTACCACGGTGTGCCCAAAAGGTATTATCACAAAGGCAGACCGCTTTAATCGTCAAGGATATCAGGTTGTAGAAGTAAAAGAAGAAAATGCTGAACAATGCATTGGCTGTGCATCATGTGGCTTGATTTGCCCTGATGTGGCCATTCGTGTGTTTAAAACTCGTAAGCAAAAGGAAGGTGCATAATGAGCACCCAAAAAATTAAAGACGAACGTATACTAATTAAAGGTAATGAAGCTATTTCATTTGGAGCCATAGATGCAGGTTGTCGCTGTTATTTTGGTTATCCCATTACCCCTCAAAATGAAGTTCCGGAAACACTTTCTAAGCTTTTACCAGAGTGTGGTGGAAGCTTTGTACAAGCCGAAAGTGAAATTGGCTCGATAAATATGGTGCTTGGGGCAGGCTCTTGTGGCACTGCTGCCATGACTTCTTCTTCCAGTTGTGGCATTTCTCTCATGCAAGAGGGTATTTCCTATATGGCAGGTAGTCATATCCCTGGTGTCATTGTTAATATGTCGCGTGGCGGACCTGGGCTTGGTGATATAGGCCCATCGCAAGGAGACTATTTTCAAGCTGTTAAAGGTGGCGGACATGGCGATTATAGGTGCTGCGTTTTAGCCCCAGCCACAGCTCAAGAATGCTATGACATGATGTTTGATGCATTTAGAATTGCCTTTCAATACCTTAATCCAGTTATGGTTTTAGGTGATGCCATTGTGGGGCAAATTAAAGAACCTGTTTTGCGTAAAATTCCTGAAGATGCCATAGGCGTTGAAGGGTTTAAAGCTTTATCTGCTCCGTGGCGGGTGGAGGGCTATGCTAGTAGAGATGATAAGAAAGTTCGTTTGCTTAAATCAGTTTACTTGGCAGAAGGTGCATTGGCAGCACGTAATAAGCTTTTGCAAGAAAAATATCTTGCCATGCAGGCAGAAGCGCGCGCCATTTGTACTGATTGTGATGATGCAGAGCTTATCATTGTAGCCTTTGGCTCCATTGGGCGTATAGCCCAAAGTGCTGTGCGCACTTTACGTGAACAAGGGCATAAGCTTGGCTTAGTACGCCCCGTTACACTTTATCCATTCCCTCAAGCTGATTTACAATCTTTAGCAGCTAAAGGCAAAAAGTTCTTAGTTATTGAGCAAAATCTCGGACAAATGGTTGAAGATGTTCGCCTAGCTTTAAGCAGTACACAAGCAAAAGTAGATTGGTACGGTGTAATGCCAGGTTTATTTATTGGTGCAGATACACTTCTAGAACCCATTAAAGAATGTTTGGGAGCAAAATAATGACAAAAAATCCTCTTATACCCAATATAGACGAAGAGCTTGTTTTTGATACAAACCCAGTGCAATCTGATGTGCAAACCCATTATTGCCCCGGTTGTCATCATGGTATTGCGCATAGGCTTATAACTGAAGTTTTACATGAGATGGATTTGGCTGGCCAAACTATTCTTGTGCCATCGGTGGGGTGTTCAGCTTTTATTTATAACTATATGGAATTAGATTGTATTGAAGCTCCGCATGGTCGTGCATCTGCTGTGGCTACTGGTGTTAAGCGTGCGCGCCCTGATCGTATTGTTTTTGCCTATCAAGGTGATGGTGATATGGGTTCCATTGGTATAGCCGAGGCTATTCATTCTGCTAATCGTGGAGAACGTTTATCAGCTTTTTTTGTAAATAATACTGTATATGGCATGACCGGCGGTCAGCTTGCACCAACCACATTATTAGGTCAAAAAACAACCACCAGCCCAGCCGGACGTAATATGAAAACAGAAGGTGGTCCCATACATATGACAGAAATTATGGCTCAACTAGATGGCGTAGTTTATGCTGAGCGTTGCGCCCTTAACTCTGTAAAAAATATTCGCGCTGCCAAAAAAGCCATACGCATAGCCTTTGAAATACAAAAAGCCGAACTAGGATATAGCTTTGTAGAGCTTTTATGTGGCTGCCCTACCAATTGGCGTATGGATGCAGTTGCTGCTAATGAACGTATTGCCTCAGAGATGATTCCTGTATTCCCCTTAGGCGTGTTTAAGGATGCAAGAGGTGGTAACAATGTCTAAATATCATGATGTTATTATGGCAGGATTTGGTGGGCAAGGTGTTATGCTTATTGGCAATTTACTTGCGCAAGCCGGCATGGAGTATGGTTTAAATGTGACTTTTATTCCTGTATACGGAGCAGAGATGCGCGGAGGTACCGCCAATTGCACCGTGGTTTTGGATGAATATCCTGTGGGTTCACCCTTGGTGCGCGAGCCAAAATCTACTATAATTTTGAATTTACCCTCACTGGATAAATTTCAACCACGCCTTGCTCAAGATGGGGTGCAAATTGTTAATAGCTCACTCATAGATGTGAATACAGCCTTGGATACCAACAAGAAAAGTGTATGTATTCCAGTAAATGACATTGCTCATGAACTTGGTTCGGTTAAGATGGCAAATATGGTAGCACTTGGGGCTTGGATTAAAGCTACTAGCGCTTTACCCTTAGAAGTGGTGCAAGAGGCTTTACATCGTACGGTTTCTAGTCACTATGCTAAATTAATTCCGGCCAATGCTAAGGCTCTTGAGGCTGGATATAGTTATAATTAAAAAGATGCATGATTAAAGCCGTGAAGATATTTTATCTTTGCGGCTTTTTTTTTGTATTATAAATTCCATAAAGTGATAATATCACCTTGTAAATTACAAGCCGTGACTAAAACACTTAAAAAACAAATTTAATACAAAGCCCTTGACCAAGTCATATTAATATGTTTCTTTTTCTTATATTCCTTTGAACCTTAAGCGCGTGGATATTTATGTATTTTATTCGTCATACATGGTTGTTGCTTTGTTTTTGTGCGTGTTTGGCAGGATGCACAGGCAGGCAAGTGGATGTCATACAAGCTCATCAATTTAAGCTTATGGCAGATCGTTTGCCAAACGAGATGATTGCTCGCGATATTTTAGATAGTTCTCGTAATTATTATCCAACTATGTTACCGAATTTTACTAATGATTATGGACATGCACTTTATGAGCGTCTTGCTTCAGATTTTGTTTTTGGCGATGAAGTTAGTAATAATCGTCATCTTTCTTTTGCACAAATTGTGCGCAATGATTCCAAAAATAACAGTGCGCAAATGCGCAAAGCTGGTTTTAGCATTGTAAGCATCAATACCCCCACTACAAAAAAGCGCACCATAAATGCTAGGATTGAGCGCCGAGTGGATGTGGATATGGTTGCCATAACAGATTGGAATGGTGATGGGCTGGACGACTGGATTGTGGCTGGTAAGTTATTGCGAACACGTGGGGCTATTCCTCGAATTTATTATGTGGTTATCTCAAATCCTCCTGCAACTGGTATGTTGCGTGGTAACGTTGTGGCAGTGTATGATGATTTAGGTGTTGTAGGGCGTCTTTATATGCGAGATAGTTTGGTAAAAACATCCTCACCCGTGGAAGATGTAGTGCCTGGTTTAAAACCAGTTACTACACCTCCGGAAAGCACAACACCTAACACTACAACTATTAAAGAACGTGTTCTTGATTAATGTAAATCATATACCATGTTTGCATAATTTTGTGTATTTGATAAAAGCATAGTAACAAAGTTTTTTATGGGCGAATGACCTTGTCTGCCATATGCAAGCTGGTGACAATATCAAGCATGTTTGATGTTTCGCCTACTTGTTTTTCAAGGCTATAGTGAGCAAGACAAGTGCCGCACACCAAGATGCTAACGCCTGTTTGTTCAATGGCTTGTAGGCTTTTTAAGGCATCACCTTCTTGTGCAGCAAGTTTTACTGCTCCATTTAATAAGATAATGCGCCAGAGGCTTTTACCAAGTTCAGGCAGGGTGTTTAAAAAAGTTGCCATAAGTTTGTGACCAAGCTCATCATCTCCACGACCTAGACTTTGTGTGGTAATGAAAACAGCTATGCTTTGATCCTCAGCATCTTTTGGCGCAAGGTATTGTTTGGGTTCTGTTTTCTCAAGCTGGGTTGTTGGGTCTTTTTGGGCAGTAATGCAAAAATCGTGACCTTGTTTTTCGCTTTTTACTAGAAAACCTTGTTGACCAAGATAACGGCTTACATTTTCTACTGCTGCGTCATTGTCTACTAATACCTGCAAATGCGAAATATTGTCTTCAGTAATTGTTTGGCGACATTTAATTACAGGTTGTGGGCAGGGTAATGTGCGTAAATCAAGAACTTTCATTGCTATTTCTCGTGTTAAGGTTAAAATTAAATTTTATGTTATTAAATATACTATGCTTTTTAAAAATAAACCATGGAATTTACTAACATCATTAACATAAACAAGCCTAACTTGTATAAGGATATTCTTATATCTTAGCTGCGAAATACTTAAATTAATTTGTTTAAAGTAAGTAGTTAAGCTCACATTATAGCATATTGGGCTAATTTTTTAAGCTATGAATAGGCGCTGGAATGCGACCTCCAAGCGCTATAAATGCAGCCGCATTCCCCTTTGGAACAGGCATAATGCCAGCCTTTCCCAAAAGACCACCAAAGTTCACCACATCTCCAACCCCTTTGTCAGGTACAGGAATAAGGCGCACAGCAGTGGTTTTATTGTTAATCATGCCAATGGCCATTTCATCTGCTATAATACCAGCAATGGTGCTGTGTGGTGTATCTCCAGGTATAGCTATCATATCAAGCCCTACGGAACAAACTGAAGTCATTGCCTCTAACTTTTCTAAAGTTAAAAGTCCGGCACTGGCGGCAGCTTCAATGCTTGCGTCTTCTGATACAGGTATAAAGGCTCCGGAAAGACCACCCACAGAAGAAGATGCAAAAGCTCCTCCTTTTTTTACAGCATCATTAAGCATAGCAAGTACAGCCGTACTGCCGGGAGCTCCAATATGAGATAGACCTAAGCTTTCAAAAATTTCTCCTACTGAGTCACCCACCGCTGGGGTAGGTGCTAGGGATAAATCTGCCACACCAAAGGGAACTTGCAAGCGGCGAGACACTTCCTTGCCAATGATTTCACCAACGCGCGTAACTTTAAAAGCTGTGCGCTTAATAACATCAGCGGCATCAAGTAGGGTAAAAGGCTCTCCAGAGGTACGTGCAGCATTTAAGGCGCGATTAATGGCTTTTTTGACTACGCCTGGTCCAGAAACTCCTACGTTAATAACTACGTCTGGTTCTCCAACACCAAGATATGCCCCTGCCATGAAAGGTACATCCTGCGGAATATTAGCAAATATAACTAACTTAGCACAACCTATACCATCACGGCTTGCTGTGGCCTTTGCAGTATTTACTACTTGTTGCCCCATAAGTGCCACAGCATCCATATTAATACCTGAACGTGAAGAGGCTACATTAATAGAAGAACAAACTCTATCTGTACTGGATAGAGCTTCGGGCAGAGATTCTAATAAGGCTCTATCTGCGCGGGTAAATCCCTTTTCAACCAGAGCTGTATAGCCGCCTAAAAAGTCAACTCCAACTTCTTTGGCTGCCTCGTCTAAAGCTTGGCAAATTTTCACCATGCATGAAGCATCAAAGGGACCACCTACCACGGCAATGGGGCTAACACTTATACGCTTGTTAACTACAGGAATGCCATATTTATCGCCAACTTCATTACAAATTTGCACCAAATGCTTAGCATGGTGTGCAATTTTTTTCTTAATATTAGATATAAACACTGAAATATCATGGCTTTGGCAGTCAAAAAGGCTAATGCCTAAGGTGACTGTACGCATGTCTAAATGCTCATGGCGCATCATATTTAATGTACTGGTAATTTCACGATCAGAAAGCATAAATAACCTCAATATCCTTTTTTACATGGGTGCAATACGGTGCATGGCTTCAAAAATATCCTTATGTTGTATACTCATTTGTAAGGAAAATTTTTGCCCTTGTTTGTGTAAATTGTCACGCAATTTATACAAGTCAACAGTGTCAGGTACCATTACTTCAAACACAAAAAGGGCTTGATTTTCTTTGCCTTCATCCATAATGGCTTTAAGGTGCTCTATGTTAACACCATAATTTGCAAAAACAGAAGCTAGTGCTGCCATAAGTCCTACACTATTTGGGCCGTGAGCTGTTACTACAAAGGGCGAACATGGTATACTTTTACCCCACACCTTAGCATTTACTGGGCGAACTATAACAGACAAATCTACATCACGCGCCGCAAGCCCCTTTACTAGAAAGCTATGTAAATTTTCAACAGTTAGTACATTGGGCGCAATCACTGTGAAAATTGCTGCAAATTCACCATTGGATATGGTTTGTGAAACCCCTACAATATCACAATTTGCCTCTTCAAATAAGGTAGATACAGCTGACACAACACCGGGGCAATCGCAGCCTAAAAAAGAAATCACAAGTGAATGCATACTTACTTTCCTATTCTATACAAAAGGTTGATATATTTTTAGTTAACATAAATTCATTACACAGGCTTAGGTTACAAATCATGGCGCGTCAATAAAAAACTTTGCATAATATCACAATATCAATAAATTAGAAATTATTCTACTATCAATGCTGTAACGCTTTGAATTAATAAATTCTTGATTAATATAAAATAAAGTGTAATTATTTTTATACTTGTTCCGATTGTAGATAAAAATACTTTATTGTTGGAGTGTGCTATGAAAGCTAGTGTTTGGTGTATCACAGTTATATTACTTTTAGTTTTGCTCAATATTGTAGGTGTCTTGTTAGATGTTAGCCCCACCATAGACTATGTATTGCTAGCATGCAGCATTGGTATTGCCGCAACAAGTATATTTTTGTTGTCAAAACAAAGCAGCAATCAAGATGAAGTTACTTTAGATTTATTAAAGCAAATGCAAAATGGTATTAGTGGAAATTTTTCCACTACTAATGAACATGCAACAAACACTGTCTATAAGGAAATTGTAAGTGTAAGTGCTAAATGGAGTGAGCAGCATCAAGCCTTACAAAAACAGTATGATGAATTAAAACAACAATATAAAGAGGTGCTTAACTCGCTAGATCAAAGCTCTGAGCAAAAAGAAATTCAGGAAAAAACTATGGCAGACATGCAAAAAATTGCTAATAAAGCTGCTAGTGTAACCAGAAAACTAACTAGTGGAGTGCGTGAATTTACCCAGGTTGTTAGTGAGATTGATGCCGGCATGGTGTCGCAGCTTGCCAATCTTGGTGAAACTCATAATGCCATGGGGCTTATGGTGCAGCACACAGAAGAGTCGGCTCAAAAAGTGCAGTCTGCTTCACAAGGTGCTGAAACATCAAGACAAAATGCATTAGTCGGTGCTAATGATGTTAAAGAAGCTGTTGGTGGTATTGAGGTTGTAAAAGAAACTGTGCTTGGACTTCGTGATACTATGAATGTGTTGGTTGAAAAAACGGTTGATATTGGCAAAGTCATGGGTGTCATTAATGATGTTGCAGATCAAACGAACCTACTTGCTCTTAACGCTGCTATTGAGGCTGCAAGAGCTGGTGAAGCTGGGCGCGGCTTTGCTGTGGTTGCTGATGAAGTAAGAAAATTAGCTGAAAAAACCATACTTGCTACCAAGGAAGTAGAAGGTGCTGTGCTTAGCATACAAGAAGAAACCAATCGCAATATGGAAGCTGTGGCCAAGGCTGTGGAATATACTGTTGAAAGTGCACAAAAAGCAACTCAAGCTGGAACTTTCATGCAAGATATTGTTCGTGGTATGGATGAAACTGCTGCCCAATTAAGCGATATTGCAGCAGCAGCGCAAGCCCAATCAGACACCAGTCATCATGTCAATGAGGCTTTAGATGGGGTGCAAAAGGTTTCTGCTACCACTGGTGAGCATATGCGCAATTTTATGAATACATTAGTTAGTTTTTCAAGCAGTGTTGATGAAATTGATATTATAGTGCACGCTCTTGATAGCGGCAATTTAGATGGTGCAACGTCAGCTGATACCTTCATAGTCTGGACTGATGAACTTAGCCTTGGTATTGATATTGTGGATAGCCAGCATAAGGTGCTTTGTAATTATATTAATGAACTTTACAAAGCTATGCAAAATAATGCCAGCGATAAAGCTCTTGGTGCATTGCTAGACGATTTGGCAAATTATACTGTGACCCACTTTAGTGATGAAGAAAAGATTTTTGGTGGCTCAAAGTATCCTGACGTATTAACACATAAAGAAGTGCACCGTAAGTTTGTAAAAAAATTGGTTGAATTTAAAGAACAACTCAGTGGAGGCAGTGCAGTGTTAAGTATTAACTTGTTAGAATTCTTAAAAGATTGGCTTATTAAGCATATCATGGGAACTGATAGGCAATATGTGCAATATGTGCAAGATAAATAATAAACTAAGTTTTCAGATTAATCGCAAAGCTATTTAAGAATTTATAAAAAAAGTCACTTAACAGAAGTAATTTTCTCTGTTAAGTGACTTTTTTGTATATTTTTAATGGTTGTTATCTGCCCATGGCATTTAAGAAATCTTTATTACTCTTTGTTCCACGCATTTTATCTAGCAAGAACTCCATGCTATCAATGGAAGACATAGGTGCTAAAATCTTACGCAAAATCCAAACTCTATTTAGTACTTCTTCATCAAGTAAGAGATCTTCTTTGCGTGTTCCGGTGCGATTAATGTCAATGGCTGGGAAAACACGTTTTTCAGATAAATGGCGATCAAGATAAATTTCCATATTACCAGTGCCTTTAAATTCTTCAAAAATGACTTCATCCATGCGTGAACCAGTGTCTATGAGCGCAGATGCAATAATAGTTAGGCTACCACCTTCTTCCATATTGCGTGCTGCACCAAAAAAGCGTTTGGGTCTTTGTAGAGCATTGGCATCAAGTCCACCAGAAAGCACGCGCCCTGAAGGTGGAGTTACCGCATTGTAGGCGCGCCCCAAGCGTGTAATGGAATCAAGTAATATAACAACATCACGCTTGCGCTCCACAAGGCGTTTTGCTTTTTCAAGTACCATTTCACATACTTGCACATGGCGATGCGGTGGCTCATCAAAGGTGGAGCTTATAACCTCAGCTTGTTTAACTGTGCGCTCCATATCAGTAACTTCTTCTGGACGCTCATCAATAAGTAGGACAATAAGATACACATCTGGAAAGTTAGCATTAATTGCATTTGCCATGGCTTGTAATAAGATGGTTTTGCCTGTGCGTGGTGGAGCAACAATAAGACCACGCTGACCACATCCTATGGGGGACATTAAGTCAATGACACGGTTGGAAAAGCTTTTTTCACCATTTTCCATGGTGAGTTGCTTGTCGGGATAAATGGGAGTTAAGTTGTCAAAAAGAACTAAATTTTTTGCTTGTTCAGGGGGTTCAAAGCCAATTTCTGTGACTTTAAGTAGGGCAAAATAACGCTCCCCTTCCTTGGGCGGTCTAATTTGTCCTGCAACAATATCACCTTTACGCAGTGAAAAACGTCTAATTTGAGAGGGTGATACATAAATGTCGTCAGGACCTGGCATATAGCTACATGTTGGCGAACGCAAAAATCCAAAGCCATCAGGTAAAATTTCTAATACTCCATCACCATAAATAGCGCCATTTTGCAATGAACACGATTGGAGTAGAGAAAAAATTAATTCTTGTTTGCGCATGGAGCTAGCATTATCAAGATTATATTGTTCTGCTAATTCCATTAGCTCATGCATGCTTTTTGTTTTTAAAACACTTAGGCTAAGCATGCTTTCGGCAATGGGAAGTTCTTCTGAAGTTTCTTTCTTTTTACGCATAAAATTCCAGCTGTTAATAGTGAATACCAGAGGGGCTACATTTGTTTGCATATGGCATATGCATTTCCTATTACAAAGGCTCCGATAGATTTATGGATTAACATCATTTATACAATATACAATACTCAAAATACAAAAAACTGCTAAGTCAGGATTAGAGTGGTATTATTGGAACATTTGATGAATAATTGTGCTCTTGATAATTGGGAAAAAATTTGTGCATCGAAGCAACATTGCATTAGCCTTATTTTTACGTGATGGCAAGAAAAAAATGCTTAGTTTTTGAAAAACACTTATATTATTCTAATGCAGAAAAAAGTATTATAAATATGATGTTCGCTGAATTTTTTTAAAGGTTTAACATGAATTGCGCTTAGCATTTGCTTAAAAAATTTGCCAGATTAATATTGTTTAGCGAGACATTTGCCAAAACAAAATCTAAACGTAGCTTTTTATCAATGAGCTTAAAGTGAAAGATCATAATCTTTTTCTTATTTTGTGAACACGTATCAATTGAAACTTGTTATAAATAACATAGTTGCATGATGGAGCCTGTGCAGTTTGGAAAATTTTTTTGTTTAGTGGTGCTAAGCCTGTAAGCCCCAATTAGTCGACACTTGAAAAACTTATTTTTTGCATCATAAAATTGCCATAAAATCGTATTTCATACACTTATTTCTGACAATTTTATTAGTCTACTTGAGTTGTTAAATAATTTATTTCAAATGATTATTGTGTTTTTCAGTGTTGACTAACTATTCAAAAAGTCTTAGCTAAAACATACATTTAATGAAGTTTAATGAGTGCTAAAACAATAAAAAACTAATTTTTTACAGGTGGTGGAGGGTAGTATGACATAATTTCGTCACGTAAGCTAGCTTCATCTATATTCAAAGCTTCAGCAATTTCACCAGTAATGAGCAACATGGCTTGTTCTAAAAGCCTACGCTCACCAAAGGAAAGTTCTTTGCTTTTACCAATGAGCAATAATTCACGTACAACTAATGCCACTTCTTTTAGGTCTACGCTTTTTAATTTTTCGGTATATTCACGATGTCGTCTATTCCAATTTTGTCCAGTATGTATGGTAACATCTTCATCTTTACAAAGAAGTTCTAAAATTTCTTTAGCTTCTGTTGTGCTAATAACCGAACGTAATCCTACATTCAACGCATTATTTACAGGAATCATAAGAGTTATGTTGTTAGCAATAATACGCACAATATAAAACTCGCACAATGCTCCACCAACTTCTTGGTGGTTAATGCTTTCAATTCTGCCTACTCCTTGAGCAGGATAGACAACTAGTTCATCAGTTTGGAACATACCCGCCTCGTGGGTTAGAAGGTTTAGAATAAAGTGTCTAAACCGCGACGTTATATAACTAATAAACTAAAGCGCAAGGTTTGTCTAGTGCAAAAAAGGGATTTTTTTTAAAAAAAGATTTATTAAAATATTAAATGCTTAACTCTGGTTTTAGGGATAGTGCTAATTTAGTAGCTGCCTTAGAACCATCTTTATTAAAAACTGTTAATACTTCTCGTGCGTTAATGATGCTTTGTGTAAGTTGTGTGTTTTCATCTACATTTGGTCTAGTTAGAACAAAGCTTGACACATCTTGATTAGGTAGGGTCGGTCTACCAATACCCAAGCGCAGGCGATGAAAATCTGGAGTGCCAAGATGCTCAGTAATAGATTTAAGACCATTATGCCCAGCATTGCCTCCGCCAGTCTTAAATCTTAACATACCCACAGCTATATCTAATTCATCATGAACTACAATAAGTTTATTAGGTTTTAGTTTATGCCATGCCAGTAATGGTTGAACACTTAGCCCACTAAGGTTCATAAAAGTTTGAGGTTTTACCATGAGCCACCAATGAGAAGTGTCAAAAGGCTTGCATCGCCATAGTTCACATTTAAATTTGGAACCAGACATGGTTTCAACAGGTCCGTTTTGTTCAGCCTTATTCAAGATATAATCTATGAACTCAAAGCCCATGTTGTGGCGTGTTCCTGCATATTTGAGTCCAGGATTGCCTAAGCCGACAATAATACCATTGTATTCCATATAATTACCGTTTTGAGTTGTTGTTTTGAGTGTATAGGGGCAAACCAAGACCAGCGCACTCTGCTGCAATGTAGGCAGCAATATGCTTAGCATAATATCTACTTACTGCTGCTAAATGCCCACCGCCTGTAATAGAAATGAGCTTTTTTTGTGGTGCATTAATGCTAGTCAATAATTGCTCCATAATTGAAAGAGGAAATAGTTCATCATCCTTAGGTGTTATAAGTATGACTGGGCATTTAATACAGCCATGCTCATGCACCTTGGTAAGGTTTGCACTAAATAAGCTATATATATAACATAGCGGATATGTAGCGCGACATCCTTCACGCGGTGCAAAAGCCTTATAAGCATTAGCAATAATTTTAGCTGGTGAAAGATATGCAAAAAATGGAATGGGTAAGCGCGGAAAAATGTTTGAAATTTTGTTCAATATGTTCAAGAGCTTTTCTTCACGACCTTTTAAAGACTTAAAGTGTGTAATTTCTATAGCATATGGTTGGTGGGTAAGTAGCGAACCAATAGGAAAAGTTGCAGCAATATTAGGATTATCTATGCTATGAGCAAGGGCTAAAATGCCACCTTGACTATGCCCACAAGCTACAATTGGACCAGAGAAATTTTCCATTACCCAAGCTTCAGCATCACGTCCATTTTGCAAAAAATCATCAAACACAAAATTTTTTTTTATTTTAGGGCTTAGACCGTGGCTTAGAGGGTGAATACCAACTACATTACATCCTAGTCTATAAAGCTCTTGTAAAAGAGTGGGATACATTTGTGGACTTGCCATAGTACCTGGGTAAAAAAGTACAGTTACAGCTTGAGTGTGATTTTCAAAAACGGAAAGTGTTATGGGCACTTGGGATTGAATATTAATATAGCGCGGTGTAATTAACATAGCATTTGAGTATGGAAAAAAAGTAGCCGACCTAGGGCCGGCTTACTCTAAATTTTGCTTTATGGTGGGAAAAATTTCCGTATAGATTAATTAGGCATCAGCCTCAGCACCGTCTTCACCTTCATCATCTGCACTAGCCACCTTAGAGGCAACAGAAACAACAGCAAAGTTTTGATCATATAGTGCTTTTACTCCATTAGGTAACTCAATATCAGCTACGCGAATGGTGGCATTTAGACCCATGTCACTAACGTCAATAGTGATTTTCTTTGGAATGTCAGTAGGCTTTCCAACCAGTAACACGCGCTCACGATAAGTCTCAAGCTTTCCACCAAGTTTAACACCCTTAGCAGTGCCAATAAATTCAATGGACACAGTAACTTTCACTTCTTTATCAAGGTCAACACCGTAGAAGTCAATGTGTGTAAATTGATTTTTGTAAGGGTGGAACTGCACATCCCAAATCATAACAGGGTGAACGCTTTTTTTGCCCTCGTCTTCAATTTCAAGATTGAAAACAGTGGTGCGACCCATGGCAGCATACATTTTTTCAAGCGGAAGTGATGCCACTTGAACAGCAACATTTTGTCCTTGTGCTGAATAAAATACACCAGGAACCATTTTGGTGGTACGTAAGCGGCGGTTTGGACCTTTGCCAAATCCATCACGTTTTTGTACAGAGAGAGTTTTTTCAGTGGACATATTTGTCTCCTTAGCAATTTGAGCTTTATTGCAATAAATTTTATACAAAAAGAACGCTGACTGAAGATCCTGTATGAATATTATGTACAGTTTTTCCAATAAGGGCTGCCACGGAGACAACCTGTAATTTGGAACAGCGCGTTAATTTATCATGTAAAGGTATGGTATCAGTAACAATTACTTTCAGCAATGAGTCGGTAGCATTAATTCTTTCAATGGCTGGACCAGAAAGAACACCGTGCGCTGCACAAGCAATAACTTCACGTGCTCCATTTTCGTTTAACACCTCAGCACCGGAACAAAGTGTACCTGCTGTATCAATCATATCATCTACAATAATGGCAATTTTATCTTGCACATTACCAATAACATGCATGGCCTTAGCTTGATTGGGTGCATCACGTCTTTTGTCAATGATAGCAAGACCTGCATTTAATCTTTTTGCATATGCTCTTGCTCTTTCCACACCACCAGCATCCGGAGAAACAACAACAATATCTTCTTGAGGATATTGGCGTAAATTTTCCATCATAACCGGCACACAAAAAAGATTGTCCACCGGACAATCAAAAAAACCTTGAATTTGACCAGCATGCAAGTCAATGGTCACTACTCGCTGTGCTCCTGCCGTTTGTAAAAAGTCCGCAATCATTTTTGCACTAATGGGAGCGCGAGGACTAACTTTACGGTCTTGGCGTGCATAACCATAATAAGGCACAACAGCCGTTATGCGCGCTGCACTGGCTCGTTTTAGCGCGTCAAGCATGAGGCATAATTCAAAAATATTATCATTAACGGGCGCGCATGTGGGTTGAACCACAAAAACATCATCGCCACGTATATTGTCCCCAATTTCAATTCTAATCTCACCATCACTAAAAGTAGTGGTAAGTGAAGGGGTTAGCTGGCATCCAAGATGATCGCATATAGCTTTTGCAAGCTCAGGGTTAGCAGAACCAGTGACAATTCGTAAGTTATTAAACATATAGATCTTCGTGGCTTACGGGTGAAAAAAAATGGCAGGGGTGGAAGGGTTCGAACCCTCGAATGACTGGACCAAAACCAGTTGCCTTACCTCTTGGCCACACCCCTGCGTCACAGTGTTGTTATATAAACCCTGTAATTCTTATGCAATTTTGCAGCTTGTTCAGCTTGCGCTTTAGTAGCAAATACCGCAACCATGCTAGAACCGCTACCGCTCATAACTGCAATTTCTGCATGTGCATTAATCAAGTTATACTTAATTTGAGCTAGTTTTGGGTATTTTGAAAAAACAATTTCCTCAAAGTCATTACCTAGCTCATACACATTTTTTGCTGCATAGGAGAAAGAGTGTTTATCCTTGTGCGCGTGCTTTGTCAAGTCTTGAGAAGAAAAAATATTTTTTTGTTGTGCATCCCATGCCTTATAAGCCCATTTTGTGCAAATATGTATGGGAGGGCATACTACTAACACATATTTATCTTTAAGAAAATTTTTAATAGGATCTATTTTTTCGCCAATGCCTTGTACTCTGGCAGGAATATTTTTTAAAAAAAACGGTACATCTGCTCCCACTTGCAAAGCCACATGAGCAAGTTTTTCAGCCTTTAATGGTATAGTTGCATTGCTATTACACCAATTTAAAACGCAAGCAGCATCACTGCTTCCACCACCCAAACCTGCACCATGGGGAATATTTTTTTTCAAGTGTACATGCGCCCCCATACATTTGCCACCTGCCTGGATAAATTTTGTAAATGCTTTAGTTAAAGTATTATCTTGGCAATTAATATCTACTATATCACAGCTAATACTTAAATAATCTTGATTAAGTCTTGGTTCAAATTCTAAGATATCATATGGTTCTTGTAAGGGCCAAAATAAAGAGTCTAATTCATGATAGCCATCTGCACGCAATCCCACAATTTTTAAGCTGAGGTTAACCTTGCAGCCTGCGTGATAAACGTTGCTCATTATAAAACTTCAACGGTCAGATTATTATTCGTAAAAACGCATATTTCAGCTGCAATATCCATGGCATTGCGTACAATACTTTCAGCATCAAGGTTGGCACCACTTGGTACAGCATGACGCACCAAGGCTCGCGCAGCAGAAAGAGCATAGGGACCGCCGCTGCCAATGGCAGCTAAACCATCATCCGGTTCAATGACATCACCTGTGCCAGATAATAGTAAAATATGGTCTTTATTTGCCAGTAATAGCATGGCTTCAAGACGTCGCAAATATTTATCTTTACGCCATTCCTTGGTCATTTCAACTGCAGCACGCATTAAATTGCCATGAACTTCTTCAAGCTTGGCTTCAAATAATTCAAAGAGTGTAAATGCATCTGCTGTTGCTCCGGCAAAACCTGCTAAAATTTGTCCCTTATATAAACGGCGCACCTTACACGCTTTGTGTTTCATGACCATGCTTTGACCAAGGGTTACTTGACCATCGCCTGCCATGGCTACTTGTCCATTATGGCGTACGGCTAATATTGTTGTTGCATGTGCTTGCATTTTATTTCCTTATTCTATGTTTTATTTTACATGTTTACAGTGTGGTAGTTATAGTATAATCTTGAACTGTATGTTAAATTTGAGCTTAAACTATTATTTTTAGTTTATCTTAGATAGTGTCGATGTACGATGCATTTTTGTGTATTTTGCATCGATATTATTTAAAGTCCTTCATCCCATATTTCCTTACGCTCTTTATATTTATTATCAAAGCGTGCCAGAGCAGTTTTGTGTTCTGCGCCTTGGGCTTTACCTTTGGCTTGGTTAAGATATTGTTTGGTTTTTTGCTTGTTATTGCTATAAAGTGCGCTGTAGGCAAGGTGTAAAAATGCCTCAAATTGTTTTCCACTGCGCCCAAGAGAGCGAGCATAAGCTGCATGTACTTCTTGGTCTTCTGGTAGAATGCGCAAAACTTCTTGGTAGAAGGGGGCAGCATTTAAGGTGCGACCAGTTTCGTCTAAAAGTCTAGCATAAAAAAATTGCGCCATATAATCCCGCGGATCCAGTTGCATAGCTGTGGTTAAAAGAGTTTCGGCGCGCGATGTATCGCCCTTGCGATAGTGAAATGCTCCAGCCTCACGCAAGATTAGCGGGTCTTTAGGGCTTTGAGCAAGAGCTTTATCAAAAGTGGCACTGGCTTCTTGAATTTTATTTTCTCTTGCATAGAGCATGCCCAAACCCATTATAGCAAGGGGATTTTTTTCTGCATTAAAGCGATGCCGAGCTGCTTGAATAGTACCATAACGCGCCCAAAGTAGAGTTTGAACACGTTTAAAGTGTCTGTTATCAACTTTGCGCTTATTTAGAGCTTGTGGACCAGACTGAGCTTTAGCCACAACACTTGTAATACGTGCTCCAATTTCAGGGTGGGTCGAAAGATATGTTGGCACATTTCCCCCTCCGCTCATAATGCTTTTTTCACGAATTTTCTTAAATCCGCCCGCCATAGCTATAGGGGGATATCCTGCTGCTGTGAGATATTGATAGCCTATATCATCAGCTTCAGATTCATCCATACGACTGTAGTTTAACATGGCAGATTGACCTGCTCCCAAAGCTCCAGCCATAATGGCACTGCCACCTTCACCACCCACAAGCACACCGGCAACAGCAGCCAAAAGTGCAGCAAGGGTCAAGTATTTACCGCGTTCAATACGTTCTGCCACATGGCGTTTTGTAATATGCGCCATTTCGTGGGCCATGATACCAGCTAGTTCTGCCTCATTATCTAGCTGCATAATAAGACCTGAAAAAATAAATAAATGTCCGCCGGGTACAGCAAATGCATTTAACGAATTATGCAAAATTACCCCACTTGTAAATTGAAAGGGCTGTGGGGGTATGGCCTTGGCTAGTCTGCCCACAATATTTTTTACATAGATTGAAATTTCAGGGTCTTCTATTAGTGGTAATTGAGAGCGGATAAGCACTTCAAACTTGCGTCCCATCTCTTTTTCTTCGGCAATGCCAAATTTACCAAAGCCAAAAAAAGCATGAGCTGGGGCAGTCCAAATTTGACTGAAAAGAATAGCAAAAACCATGAAAGATGATGCTATCTTACTAAACTTTTTATTCATAATAAAACCCGAAGGATTTTTTATTTT
Organism: uncultured Desulfovibrionaceae bacterium; assembly: GCA_964370675.1. Taxonomy (GTDB): domain Bacteria; phylum Desulfobacterota; class Desulfovibrionia; order Desulfovibrionales; family Desulfovibrionaceae; genus CAYJAD01. The sequence continues at coordinate 27,008 of CAYJKC010000007.1, read as the reverse complement.
GAGCTAAGTTTTTAAGCAATGTCCCATTCTGCACCATTTGCAGTATCGCGCAACTCAATGCCCATTTGGCTTAATGTGTCACGCAAGGTATCAGATTTAGCAAAATCTTTTTGGGCGCGCGCCTCTTGCCTTTGAGCAAGTAAATTTTCAATTACCTTAATGTCGAGCTCTTTACGTTTTGCTTGTTGATTGCGTAAATTTAGCAAAAAGTCACTAGGCTGTGCTTGAAATAATCCTAGCACATTGCCCCAAGTTTGCATGGTTTTTTGGAAAGCTAGTAAAAAATCACGCATACCTTCACTGGCACGCGCAGATTTATCTTCAAGACAACGATTAACCAAACGCACTAAGGAAAAAATATGTCCCATGGCAGCTGCACTATTGCAATCATCTTCCATAACGGCATTGATTGCTTCTTCTGTGCTTAATAGTTCTTCCATAGGGGCTGGAGGAAATGGGCTTTTTTTCCAATTTTGACGTTCAAGTGCAGAATGTACATCCTGCAGGCATTGATAAATACGCTTTTGACCACGCTCGGCTTCGTCCATGCTTGTATCGGTAAAATCAATGGGGCTACGATATTGCTTACCTAGGAGGAAAAAACGCAAGGTCTCGGGTAAATATTGTTCTAAAATATCACGAATAGTCTTAAAATTATTTAAAGATTTTGACATTTTTTCTGAGTCAATTTGCACAAAACCATTATGTACCCAATAGCGCGCAAGCTCCTTATGTGTGCAAGCCTCAGTTTGAGCAATTTCGTTTTCATGATGTGGGAAAATCAGATCTTGCCCCCCACCGTGAATATCTAGGGGCAGATATTCTTCACTCATGGCAGAGCATTCAATATGCCAGCCCGGTCGCCCCTTACCCCAAGGGCTATCCCAAAATGGTTCGCCGGGTTTTGCGGCTTTCCAAAGTGCAAAATCTAGGGGGTCAAGCTTTTCTTCACCTGGTGCAACTCTAGCCCCAGCTTGCAAATCATCAAGGCTGCGCCCAGAAAGTTTGCCATAGGGTTCATAGGCTCGTACTTTAAAATATACATCACCAGATGCAGTGGCATAAGCCTTACCGTCGGCAATGAGTTTTTGGCAAAGCTCTTGCATTTGAGGTATATAGTCTGTGGCGCGGGGCTCTTGGTCAGCGCGTAAAATATTTAATGCGTCCATATCTTCATGAAAAGCTTGCATATAGGTGCTTGCTACTTCGCGCCAATCTCGCCCTTCGGCATTGGCTCGATTGATAATTTTATCATCTATATCAGTAAAGTTGCGCACAAAACGCACTTCATAGTTTTTGTATTTAAAGTAACGAACTAAAACATCGAAGACTAAAGCAGAGCGTGCGTGTCCAATATGGCAATAATCATAGGCTGTTATGCCACAAACATATAGGGCAACCTTGCCATCATGTACAGGGATAAATTCTTCTTTTTTTCTTGTAAGCGTGTTGTATAATTGCATATTACTTCCGTGTTTATTTGTCAAATAAGTCAATGCGACCTTGATGCCGCCCGCCTTCAAAGGGGGTATTTAGAAATATATCAACCATATCTAGGGCAATAGCTATGCCAGTAGTGCGTTCGCCAAGGCAAAGCACATTGGCATTATTATGAGCGCGTGTTGCCCTTGCTTGAAATTCACTGCTACAAAGGGCTGCTCTAATGCCTTTTATACGATTTGCCATAATTGACATGCCAATGCCAGTACCACAAATTAAAATGCCCATACATCCTTGCTTAAGTATTTCAGTGCATAATGTTTTAGCAAAAATGGGGTAGTCACAACTGGCGGTATTGTTAGTTCCGTGGTCTTTGATACTATACCCTTGTGATTGAAGATGCACTTTAATAGCTTCTTTTAGTTGAAAGCCGGCATGGTCACAAGCAATGTGTATAGGTAAGGACATATTAGCTCCTTAGATTTAATATAGTGCTTGGGCTTGGTCCAATGGCAAAATTACAATATTACTAGGTAATATAAGGCGCATTTGTTCTATCGTAAAGGGGGTCAAGGATAATTCTCTATTTTTAATAAGTAAAATAGCGCGTTTGCCCGTGGTGGAATGTTGCATTGTGAGTTTATAAGGTAGGCGTTCATTGTCTTTATAGCCGAGGGTTAAATGCCAGCCTTTTTTATCATATTCTTGCCAAAAAACTGGTAGTCCTTGAGCATTAATAGCTATAAAGCCTTTTAGTGGTCCATCATTTAAAATAAAGGTGCTAGCCCTTGCTTTGCTTTCTTGTGCAGGACTTGGGTCACGTTTTGTGCCAAAAACTGCGCTATATTTGCCTTCCATAAGCAAGGCTAATTGGTGTAAATTAAAAGGAATAGGCACACCAGCATTAAAAAGTGGTTTTTGTAAACCTTCATGCAAATAGGCTACTTCTTCACGTGGTGCATATAGGAGAAAGGTTTGTTCATCTTCAAATATTTTTGCAATATTAACCCCTATGCCAGCATTAACGTCAAGACGTAGCTCAGTGGAATTATTACCCCAAAGCAGCGCAGTTACGCGCCTGGTATTACCTTCTTCTCCAAAACGTAGGCTCATGCTTGTGCGAAATGGTCCAATATTTTGGGAATTGCTTTGAATATAACTCTCCCAATGTTTTTCGCTTTCTTGAGGACTTATGCTAGGGCTTGGTACAGATTTAGCGCAGGCGCAAAGACTTAACAATAATAAGGTAAGGAGTACATATTTACACTTCATGACACTTTCCTATAAATTGTTAAGGCGTTTTTTGATACTGTCAGCATTGTTTGGTAAAAATTGCAAGGCTTTTTCATAGCCTTCACGAGCTTCTGTTTTTTTACCAAGGGCATTGGCAATATCACCATAATGCTCCCAAACTACGGGGTCGTTGGTGGTGTGAATTTTTATGACTTGATTAATGATACTCCAAGCTTCATCTAGTTGCTTTGATTTAAACAATGCCCAAGCTAGAGAATCTAAAATATAGTCACTTTGAGGTGAAAGTTCTACGGCTTTACGTAAAATTTTAAGTGCGCGCTTTAAATCTCTATTTTCTTCAGCTAGAGTGTAGCCAATGTAGTTTAGGGCTTGATAGTGATTGGGATGTTTTTTGACAATATCTTCCATTACAGCCAAAGCACCCTTTTTATCACCTTCTTGATCAAGTAGGGAGGCGTGTAAAAATGCAATTTCTGAATCATCAGACCATTTTTTCATAATAGCATTTGAACGATCTAAAGCTTGCTCCATATTTTCTAAAGTAGCAAGAATGCGCACTTCTGCAATGAGTAAGGCTTTATGGTCGGGATATTTTTTCTTACCATTTTGCACTAGGGATAAAGCCTCATCATACTTTTCTAAATCTAATAATAGTTGTAAACGTAAAAGTAATGCACGAATGTAGTCAGCATGGGTATCATCAATATTGCTTAGCCATTCATAAGTTTTTTGGGCATCTTTATCTCTTTCATAAGCTATGGCTGCCAAATAAAAATACAACTCTTGGGGTGCGTTTGGTAAATTAGTGAGCTTATGCAAAATTGGTTCTGCAAGGTCATAATATTTTTCTTCCACCAACATGCTTCCAATGGTAGCACTTAATGCTGGTGTCATAGGTCCTGCTTCATAATATTCTAATGCTTTTTGAGGGTCTTTTAGTCGTATTGAGCTATAGATTAAGCGTAAAATAATTTCAGAATTATGCCCTTGTTGTTCTAATATATTTTCATATAATTCACGGGCTTTGGCAAAGTTATTTTCTTGCTCATAAATGTAGGCAAGGTCAACTAGGGCTTCGGTGAAATCTGGCATTTCTAAAAGAGCTTTTTCAAGGTGTGGTAAAGCATCCTTGGTACGCTTCATACCAATCAAAGCCTTGGCATGATAATACTCCACAAGGGCAGTACGCTCCACACCAGTTATGCCATTAAGCAAGGTTTCTGCTTCATCATGTTGACCAGCATTAACCAATAGTAGAGCTAATTCGAGTTTAGCATCAGTGTTTTGGGGGTGGCGATTACCAAATTCGCGAATGCGCGCAATGGCTTCTTTATTTTGACCGGCTTTTTGTAATAATTCTGCATTAAGTAAATTTAGTGAAATATTATCTGGAAAACTTTGTAATCCTTTTTGAATGAGAGGTAAAATAGGTGCTGGATCTAAATTCATATAGAATATACCAGCGTCAATATATACCCAAACTGGTGGATTAAAATTCGCTAACTCCTTTAAGGCAAAGAGCAAAACTTCGGTGTCGTTTTGACGCAGTGCTTGGTCGTAAAGCAAGTACATATAGGTTGCAGTAGCATTGGGACTAAGTTTCCACTGGGTTGAATTTTTAATTTCTTGAATGTCGATGTTTTTTTTCTCGGCAACTTTTTCATGTGAGGCACAACCTCCACAACCAAGTAGCAAGCAAGATGCAAAAAGCATAAGCAAAAGAAAACAGTGCCGTATGATACGTAAATATTTCATGTTATTTATTAATCCATTCTGAAGAAAAGTCTTTTATGTCATTGCTCAAATGCTGGCGCAATTTTTCAAGCAAACGAGCCTCTAATTGCCTTACCCTTTCTCGGGTCACATTATACCTTTCACCAATTTCACGCAAGGTGGCAGGTTCATCGGTCAAAAGTCGGTTTTGCAGGATATAAGTTTCTTTTTCATTAAGTTTGGGTAGAATAGTGCGCAAGCGATCTTGTACTAGGTTGGCTATTTCTTCGCTGGCAATGCTGTCTTCTACTCCAGGACCAAGAGCGGGTAGAAAATCCATTCGTGTAGCACCGCCAGATTCATCATTGACTTGCATGTCAAGTGACATATCAGAGGCTGCTAAACGTTGGTCCATTTCATTAATTTGATCAACGCTTACACCCAATCGTTCTGATAACATAGATGCATCAGGGTCAAAACCTTGAGAAATAAGCTTTTGCCGTTCTTTATTTAAATTATAAAATAATTTGCGTTGAACTTGAGTAGTACCAATTTTGACCATGCGCCAATTATTCATAATAAATTTAAGTATGTACGCTTTAACCCAAAATGATGCATAATAAGAAAACTTGATACCTTTATCTGGGTCAAATTTATTAACTGCACGCATGAGCCCAACATTACCTTCTTGAATTAAGTCAAGAACATTTTGCATCCAACGACGTTGGAAATCCATGGCTATTTTAACTACCAAGCGTAAATGCGATGATACCAGCCTAAAGGCAGCATCAGTATCATTATGATCACGCACACGCCTTGCCAAGCTTTGCTCTTCCTCTGGTTTTAACATAGGAAAGCGACTGACCTCTTTAAGGTAAAGGTGTAAGCTATCACGGCTAAGGGTAGTACTTGGTAGAGTGGTGGGGGCAATGGCTGGCGCACCACCAACACTGTCTATGGGTTCTTCGTCGGTGATGTCAATAATATCATCATCAATATCTATGTCTAAGTCATCGGTATCAATGTCAATGTTGTAATTGTCGTCTTGCTCGTTAGCAAGGTCTATAACCTCTACATCAGCTTGCTTAGAGCCTTGCGGGGGTGGGGGTGTTTTAGAAGTTTCTTTTTTGGTTTTTTTCATATATATTCTCTGTGAGGCAATGGAAAAATTATGTTGTTTTAAATTATATGGATTTCAGAGTTGTTGATTTGTATTTACGTGACGAAGCCAATAATTGCAACTTAACATAAAAAGTGACCTTTGCACAGAGCTAAAGTGCATTAATTTAGCTATTTTTTTATTTTGCATGGGAGTTTACATGGGTAATTTAGACCTTGATTTAGGTAAATTATTATTTTTAGACGGTGCTATGGGAACTATGCTTCAAGCAGGCGGCTTGCCTGCTGGGGTTAGCCCTGAGGCATTTTGTTTAGAACGACCTGAAATTTTAGAAGGTATTCACAAAGCCTATGTGGAGGCTGGGTCAAATATTTTAACTACTTGCACCTTTGGTGGCAATAAATATAAATTGCCCCAAGGTATTGACGTAATCTCTTTTAATACAAAAATGGCTCAAGTAGCGCGTGCTGCTACTAAAACTTCTGAACAAAAAGTATTTGTTGCGGGTAATCTTGGTCCAACTGGGCACTTTGTGCGACCGCTTGGCGACATTGAGCCACTTGATCTTATAGCAGCTTATTCAGAACAGGTACGCGGTCTTTTATGTGGTGGGGTGGATTTATTCTTTATTGAAACACAATTTGATCTTGCAGAAGCAAGAGCCGCTGTGATTGCTGTTCGTAAAGAGTGCAATTTACCCATCATGATTTCCATGACCTTTGAACAAGGTGTTAGTTTAACTGGTTCTACTCCAGAAATATTTGTGGAAACTATGCAAAACTTAGGTGTGGCAGCACTTGGTACTAACTGCAGTGCTGGACCTGAGCAAATGGTTGATGTTATAAATGAAATTCTTAAATATGCTAGAACTCCTGTTTTAGTAGAACCTAATGCAGGCTTGCCAGAGCTTATAGATGGGCAAACGGTCTTTAGGCTTGACCCTCAAAGTTTTGCGCAAAAAACAGCGCCATTTGCCAAAGCTGGAGTCAATCTTTTAGGCGGCTGTTGTGGAACTACTCCAGAGCATATTGCAGCTTTAAAACAAGCTGTGGGTGGTATTGAGCTTAAAAGATCTTCTTCTGGTGCGGGCACAAGGGGTGTGGCTTTAACTTCGCGCTCATCCATAGTGCGCATTGGTGAAGACTTTCCTCTCACTATTATAGGTGAGCGCATAAATCCCACAGGAAAAAAACAACTTACATCCGAGCTGCAGGCTGGTGAATTTAGTCTTGCCATGCGTTATGCCGATGAGCAAATTTTGGCAGGTGCACCTATACTTGATGTTAATGTGGGTGCGCCCTTGGTGGATGAAGCCATATTGCTGCCCAAACTTATAAGTAATTTAGTTGCAAGATGCCAAGTTCCTTTGTCCTTGGACTCTTCCAATATTGAAGCCATTAAGGCCGCTTTGCCATATTGTCCGGGGTCAGCCTTGGTTAATTCTATTAGTGGTGAAAGTGGGCGCATGGAGGCATTAGGTCCACTATGTCGTGACTTTGGTGCACCATTTATATTATTACCTTTGCAGGGGCGCAACTTACCAGTACAAGCCACAGAGCGCGTTGCCATTTTAGAAAACTTGCTTGAACAGGTAGATGCACTTGGCATTCCGCGGCGTTTAGTTATAGTTGACGTTTTGGCTTTAGCTGTTTCATCTAAGGCTGAAGCTGGGCGACAATGCCTTGAAACCATACGCTGGTGCACGCGTGAAGGCTTGCCCACAACCATTGGGCTTTCTAATGTTTCCTTTGGTTTACCGGCGCGTGAACTATTAAACGCTACATACTTATCACTTTGTGTGGGGGCTGGGCTTTCTTCATGCATTGGTAATCCTGACAATGAACGTTTGTGCGAAGTGCGTGATGCTTCGGCTGTGTTATTAAATAAAGATAAAAATGCACAAGGATTTATTGACAATTATGTGCAATGGCAAAGTGGCAGTAGTGAACAAAGGATTGTGCAAAATAAAACGGAAGGAAATGTAGTTACATCTCTTTATGAGGCCGTTTTACGTGGTGATAAGGAAAATGTGCTTAGTTTTGTGCAAAAAGAGCTTGATGCCGGTATGGACCCCATGGAGCTTGTGCAAGAAAAGCTTATTCCTGCCATCACTGAAGTTGGTGAAAAATATGAAAAAAGAGAATATTTTTTACCGCAATTAATACGCTCTGCCGAAACCATGCAAACAGCTTTTACACATGTAAAACCCTTGCTTGAAAAACTACGTGGGCAAGAAAAACGTCCAGTTATTGTTGTGGCAACGGTTGAGGGTGATATTCATGATATTGGTAAAAATATTGTAGCTTTATTGCTTGGTAACCATGGTTTTGATGTGGTTGATGCCGGAAAGGATGTAAAAGCTACAGACATAATAAAATGCGCTAAGGAACATAATGCAAGCATTATTGGCTTGTCAGCTCTTATGACAACTACTATGGTGCGCATGGAAGATACTGTTAAATTGGTACGTGAACAAGGTTTGCCATTCAAAGTAATGATTGGCGGTGCGGTGGTGACACAGGCCTTTGCTGATTCCATTGAGGCGCATGGATATTCAGCTGATGCAGTAGGAGCGGTGCGCCTTGCTAAAACTCTTTTATAGGAAAATGATTATGAAACGATTTTTTACATTAATATTATGTTTTGGGATTTTTTTAAGCGTTTATGGTACTCAGTTTGCCTATGCTGCTGATTTAGAAAGTGTTAATCCTAAAAGCTATCAAGAACTAATTGCTAGCCATAAGGGTAAGATTGTATTGGTTAATTTTTTTGCTACATGGTGCCCACCTTGCCGCGAAGAAATTCCTGGTCTTGTAAAAGTTGCAGAAAATATGGCTAATGATGTGGTAGTAATTGGTCTTTCTGTTGATGAAGACCCAAGAAAATTGCCAGATTTTGTCAAGTCCATGAAAATAAATTATCCACTTTATTTAGCAGAGTTAAGCCTAGCTCAAGCTTTTAAGGTGCAAACCATACCTCATAATCTTGTATATGATAAAAATGGTAAATTGGTGGCTAATACTTCTGGATTAGTGACCGAAGAAGAATTAGAACAATTTATCAAGGTGCTGTTAGAGGATGAAGCTAATGCCAAATCTGACAATTCGTAGAGCACATATGGGTGATGTGAAGGGTATTCACGCATTACTCATGGATTGTGCTAAGCAAGGTCTTTTATTGCCACGGGCTTTAAGCCATCTTTATAGGCATATTCGTGATTTTTATGTGGCAGAAACTGATCAAGGTGATATTTTAGCTTGTTGCGCATTATCTCCCATGTGGGATAATCTTGCAGAAATTTGTTCCTTGGTTGTGCATGACTCATATCGCAAGCGTGGTCTTGGGCGTAAAATTGTGGAGACATGTCTTGGCGACTGTAGAGACCTTGGTATTGATACAGCCTTTGCCCTTACTTATCAGGAAGATTTTTTTCAATGTTTAGGTTTTAGCGTAGTGGATAAAGACGTATTGCCCCAAAAAATTTGGGCTGATTGTGTGCATTGTCCTAAATATCCAGATTGTGACGAAACTGCAGTTTTGTTAAAACTATCATGAGGCTATTATGCAAGCTCATACATTAAAAGAAGTTTTATCTGCTAAAGATATTGAAACTCGCATTAGAGAAATGGGAAAGGACATACACTCCTACTATGACAACAAACCTCTAGTGCTTGTGGGCGTGCTAAAGGGGGCAGCTTTATTTTGTGCAGACTTATTTCGTGCCATACCAAGAAGCGATGTGGAGCTCGATTTTGTTTGTCTTTCAAGTTATGGTAATGAGCATGAGTCATCACACAATATAGTTTGCTCAAAAGACGTGAGCACTAATCTTAGTGGCAAGCATGTATTGATTGTAGAAGATATAATAGATACAGGGCATAGTATGCAATATTTATTAGATAAATTTTCTAAGTCCGGTGCTTTGTCGGTGCGCTCTGCTGCGTTTGTGGATAAGACTGAGCGACGCGAAATAAAAATTTTCCCAGATTTTATGGGTTTTAGTATTGCCAGCGGCTTTGTTGTTGGCTATGGTCTTGATTATGCGGAACATTATCGTAATTTATGTGGAATTTTTGAAGTAGTTTTTGAATAAATGCTTAATAGGTTCTGAAAATAAATGTAATGACATTAATAGTTCATTTATGTAGGTGCTTAGAATTATGGAAGTAAAATGCCCAGAATGCTCTAGTAGGTTTAACCTAGCCGACGAAGTTGTTCGCACCAATGCGAAGTTTCGTTGTTCGGTATGTAAGAATGTTTTTACTCTTGAAGCTTCTCTTGCTGAAGAACCTCCAGTAAATGCACCAACAGACGCGCCGGCAGACGCGCCTATGGATGATTCTGGTGATTCTAATTTAGACCTTGATAGTTCAGCAGGTGATGCTAGTTTAGACCTTGATAGCTCATCCAAAGGTAAAAAGCCCAAGAACAAAAAAAATAAGATTATAACACTGGTTATAATACTTCTTGTATTATGCGGCGGTGGAGCAGGTGGGTTTTGGTATTATATTAATTACATGAGTGCTCCAGTACCCCAAGACGCCGCTGCTCTTGCTAAAAGTGTTGAGCTTATGACCATGCGTAATGTACGCCAATATTATGTAGAAAATGAAAAAATTGGCTCTGTGTTTGTCATAGAGGGATTGGTTGTTAATGAATTTCCTGCCCCAAAGGATCTTATAGAAGTTGAAGCTGCTATATATGGTAAGGATAAAAATACCCTAATGCTTAAAAAACAATTGGCAGGGACGGTGTTATCGCTTTTTCAGCTCCAAGTTCTTGGTGAAGAAGAGTTGGAATCTTTTTTAACTAATCAAATTGAGATTTTAAGCAGAAATACCAATGTTCCACCCAATGGCGAAGTGCCTTTTATGGTGTTATTTTATAATCCACCGCCAGATGTGGCAGAATTTGGGGTTAAAATTATCAGTGCTAAGGATGTGGAAGCTGAATAATTTTTACTCTTAGAGATGAATTGTGCTTAACATTTTGTATTTATAAGTTTAATGTGCCTACCTATCAAAAACAAGCAGGTTGACTATGGCAAAAGTGCGTGAAAATTATATTTGCTCAGCCTGTGGTGCACAAAGTGCGCAGTGGCGTGGACAATGCTTGGCTTGTCAAGCTTGGAATACCCTAGAAGTAGCCTTAGTCAAAAATATCAAATCTAAATTAAAACAGCACCATGATGGCAAAAGCCCAATGCCCCTTAAGGCTGTTAGCGAGCAAGGTCATGCAGCTTTTAGCTCAGGTCTTAGCCCACTCAACAGAATTCTTGGGCAGGGTTTTGTACCTGGATCTGCCATTTTAATGGGTGGAGAGCCGGGCATTGGTAAGTCCACCTTGCTTTTGCAATTAGCTGGCTATGTGGCAGCACAAGGGCATAGGGTTGTTTATGCCAGTGGTGAAGAATCATTGCCCCAAATTAAGAATCGTGGGCAACGACTTAATATATTACATGATAACTTATGGGCATTAGCCACTGTACAAGTGGAAGATTTACACCCTATTCTTAATAATGACCCTCCAGCCCTTTTGATTGTAGACTCAGTTCAAACCCTAAGTAGCATGGAAGCAGAGGGGTTACCGGGAAATGTAAGCCAAGTGCGTGCTGTGGCGACTGATCTTATTGAAAAATGTCGCAGCTCTGGCACTTGCTTGGTCTTGGTTGGGCATGTAACCAAGGAAGGTACATTAGCAGGTCCGCGCTTGCTTGAACATATGGTGGATACGGTCATATCTCTTGAAGGAGATCGTCGTCAAATGTTTAGGTTATTAAGGGTATTTAAAAATCGTTTTGGGCCTAATGAAGAATTGCTAGTTTTTCACATGACCAGTAATGGCATGGAGTTGGTGGAAGATCCATCAACATTTTTTTTAGGTGCGCGTGATGCCTCATTAAGTGGCACAGCTGTGGTAATGGCTGTTGATGGGCATAGACCTTTTGCTGTTGAGATACAAGCTCTTGTGTCAAAAACTTACTTGGCAATACCAAGGCGTACTGCCCTTGGTTTTGATACTAATCGGCTACATCTTTTATTGGCAGTATTAGAAAAACGCCTCAAATTGAATTTTGGGCAGGTGGATATTTATGCCAAAGTGGGCGGTGGTATGCGCCTTGATGACCCAGGCATGGACTTAGCTTTGGTGGCAGCCGTACTTTCATCATTTTATGACATAGCCTTACCTGAACGCGCGGTGCTTTGGGGTGAGGTTGATTTAAATGGGCAAGTTCGCACCGTTAGCGCGCAAGATATCCGCTTTGCTCAAGCTTCTCGCCTTGGCTACGAACCAATTTTTCATCCGCAAGTAGAAAAACAAGGTCTTAATACTGTCATGCAATTACAACAAAGACTTTTTTCTAAAAAATAACTCTCAATCTACATTTTTAATGCTACCTTAGTAATTTAATAGGAAATATTTTTTGCATATTTCTTGCCATAAGGTGCGTTTAAGTGGCATACTCCACCCCGAGAAAAATTTTGCAAAATTTTATTGCGTGTATTGCATCTTGACCAATATCTCTAAGTGCTTACTTGTTGCTTGTACAAATGTAAAGCAGCTGAACAATTTTTGTGCGAATACTTTGGAGCATTGGCAAATGTTAATATGAAGCAAAATAAAATGAGTTTTTAAACTTAGACAAGCTATACGGCTGGAATATTTTTTTGCTCAGTAAAGGAATTAACTAAATGGATAAACCGCACTCCAATACTCAATATGATAGTGATATATTGCTAGAAGAAGATTTGCGCGAACCTAGAAAATATAAAGTGCTTTTACACAATGATGACTATACAAGCATGGAATTTGTTGTGCATGTGCTTATGAAAGTTTTTAAGAAAAGCGTTGAAGATGCAACCGCAATTATGTTGTCAGTGCATCAAAATGGTATTGGTTTATGCGGTATTTACACCCATGAAATTGCAGAAACTAAGGTACGTCAAACTCGTATTATGGCGCGTGAAGCTGGTTTTCCTTTGCGCTGCACATTAGAAGAAGATAGTTAGTATTTAAAATATTTTACGAATATTTAAGGATTTTTTATGCTTGGTAAACATTTACAAAGGGTTTTGCATTTTGCTTTGCAAGATGTGCATCGCCGCAAACATGAGTTTTTAACCCTTGAGCATTTATTATATGCCATGACCGCAGAAGATTATGGTCGTATATTACTTGAAGGTTGTGGGGCAAGTCCCGCTATTTTGCGCGATCAATTGGAAGAATTTTTTTCACAAAATATGGAATTGCGCGACGAAGATAATATGAGCGAGGTTTTACAAACCGATGGTGTTCAACGTGTTTTAGAAAGCGCTTTACGACATATACGTTTAGCTGGGCGTGATTTAGTAGAACTTGGTGATGTACTTGCTGCACTTATGGAAGAAAAGGATGCATATGCTAGTCATTACCTAAAAAAACAAGGTGTTACGCGTGAGCATGTTTTGGAGTATATTTCGCACGGTGAACTAGGCACTGGCTCAAGTGGTGTTTCATCTAAAGAAGGTGTAGAGGGAGATCCCCTTGCGCGCTATGCCATTGAACTCACAGCCAAGGCTTTTTCTGGCAATATTGATCCTCTTGTGGGACGTGAGCAAGAACTTGACCGCACAGTGGAAGTTTTATGCCGTAGGCGTAAGAATAATCCTCTTTTTGTGGGTGAACCTGGAGTTGGAAAAACTGCCATTGCAGAAGGTTTGGCTTTACGTATAGTAGAAGGCAAAGTTCCTGAAATGTTTAAATCTGCCCGAATTTTTGCCCTAGACATGGGTAGTCTTCTTGCTGGTGCGCGTTATCGTGGTGATTTTGAAAATAGACTTAAAGGAGTTATATCATCATTAAAAAAAGTGCCTAATGCCATTTTATTTATTGATGAAATACATACCATTGTTGGTGCAGGTTCTACGTCTGGTGGCTCTTTGGATGCTTCCAATTTATTAAAGCCTGTGCTTGCCAGTGGCGAAATTCGTTGCATGGGTTCCACAACACATGAGGAATTTCGCAATCATTTAGAAAAGGATCGGGCCCTATCACGGCGTTTCCAACGTGTAGATATTCAAGAACCTTCTGAAGAAGAATGTCTTGCCATCTTACAAGGTTTGCAAACGCGTTATGCCAAACATCACAATGTTAGCTACTCTGCGACTACGCTCAAAGCTACTGTGGAGTTATCAGCAAGGCATATGCAAGATAGGCTTTTACCAGATAAAGCCATTGATGTTATGGATGAAGCTGGTGCGTCAGTTCGTCTTAAAAGTAATAGTAGCAAAAAAGCAAGGGTTAGTGTGCAAGATATAGAAAGGGTGGTAGCGCGCATGGCTGGCATTCCAGAACGTTCTGTTTCAGGACAAGAAAAAGAACGCCTAGCCACTCTTGAGCAAGATGTACGCTCAAAAGTATTTGGGCAAGATATTGCAGTAAACCAAACAGTTAAAGCAATTTTGCGCTCACGAGCCGGGCTTAATGCAGAGCAGCGTCCTGCAGGGTGCTTTCTTTTTTATGGTCCCACAGGAGTAGGTAAGACTGAACTTGCAAAGCAATTGGCAGATCGTTTGGGTGTGCAATTTTTGCGCTATGATATGAGCGAATATATGGAAAAACACGCTGTATCACGCTTTATCGGAGCTCCTCCCGGTTATGTTGGCTTTGAACAAGGCGGTCAACTTACAGAAGCCATACGCAAAGCTCCTCATTCATTGGTTTTGCTTGATGAAATAGAAAAAGCCCATGAAGATATTTTTAATGTATTATTGCAGGTTATGGATTATGGCACTTTAACTGATAATACAGGGCGTAAAGCAGATTTTCGTAATGTGATTATTATTATGACCTCCAATGCAGGTGTGCGTGATATGACTAAATCCAACCTTGGCTTTGGAGAAAAAACGTCAGAAAATTTGGCAGAAAAAGGTCTAAAAGCTGTAGAAAATATTTTTTCACCAGAGTTTAGAAATAGACTTGATGCTATTATTCCCTTTAGTGGACTAAGCCCAGAGCTCATGGGAAATATTGTTGATAAATTTATAGCTAAACTCTCTACGAGCTTAGCTGCAAACAAAGTAAAAATTGTCTTAAGCCCAGAGGGCAAGGCATGGCTTGCCAAAAAAGGCTATGACCCCATTTACGGTGCAAGACCATTACAGCGCATTATCCGTAGCGAAATTGAAGATGTGCTAGCGCAAGAACTTCTTTTTGGTAAACTTGTGCGTGGTGGAACTGTGACTATTGATGTTGATAATGATGATAACCTTAAATTTACCTATTAATACAGAGCTATAAATTTAGTTTAAAATTGTAGCATATTGTTTCAAATAAAAAAGTTCAAACTGCCCATGAAAATACATAGACAGTTTGAACTTTTTTTGATTTAAGCTTAAAAAGTAGCTAACCGCCAATATCCCAATCAAGACCAAATTTATCATGTAAAATACGCACCGCAAGCTCTACATACTTTTCGTCAATAAGAATAGTAATCTTAATTTCTGAGGTGCTAATCATCAAGATATTGATGTTTTCTTGTTGTAGAGCTTCAAAAGCCGCTGCCGCAACACCACTATGATTGCGCATGCCAACACCAATGGCAGAAACCTTGGCCACATTGGTGTCGTGTCGTACTTCCATGGCGCCAATTTTTTGAGAAATTTCTTCCATGAGGCTTAAGGTGTTTTGTAAGTCTTTGCGTGATATGGTAAAGGTCATATCCGTAACACCGTCGCGGCTGGTGTTTTGAATAATCATATCCACAAGTATGCCTTTTTCAGATAGCGGACCAAAAATAGCCGCAGCTATACCTGGGTTATCGGGTACACCGTGTAAGGTTACGCGGGCTTGGTCTTTGTCATAAGCTATGCCAGAAACGAGTACGGCTTCCATGGTTGAATCCTCCTGAGTTACCAAGGTTCCTGGGTTATCGGTAAATGTTGAGCGTACGCGTACCGGGACCTTATATTTTTTTGCAAATTCTACGGAACGAATATGTAATACTTTTGCTCCCATGCTGGCCATTTCAAGCATTTCGTCATAGGAAACTTTATCCATTTTACGGGCTGAGGAACATATGTTGGGGTCGGTAGTAAAAACACCTTCCACATCGGTATATATTTCGCACTCAGCAGAGTTCAATGCAGCAGCTACAGCTACAGCAGAAGTGTCAGAACCACCTCGACCGAGGGTAGTTATGCGCTTATCAGCAGTACTACCTTGAAAGCCTGCTACAACTAAAACATCATATTCTTCCAGATAGTTATATAGAGCTTCGCTGTCGATAGACAATATGCGTGCATTACCAAATGCATCATCGGTTAGAATGGGAATTTGATAACCAAGTAAAGAGCGTGCTTTAATGCCAACATCTTGTAATAGCATAGAAAAAAGTGTTATAGAAACTTGCTCTCCGGTGGAAACAAGGCTGTCACATTCAGCAGGGTCTGGTTTATCAGACCAGATGTTAGCAATGCCAAGCAAGGCATTGGTATCACCTGCTCTGGCAGATAGAACCACAACCATTTTATAGCCGCGCTCAAGTCCTGCTTGTACCTTTTCTCGCACTTGTAGCATGCACTCAAGGTCGGCAACGGATGTGCCGCCAAATTTTTGCACAAGTATTTTCATAGTTCATCCAACATAGTTTATTTTTTTAGCTTATACAGCGTTTAAATTTACGCTTTGTAAAAACATTTCAGCCTTAGGTCCGTGAGCCTTTAGGCTAATGGACCTGCTTTGTTCGCATATCTTCAGAAAAATGTCCAGAAAGTTTTGGGGTAAAGCTGAGCTTGGTAAAAATTCTGCCCATTCAATAATGACTAAATTATCTGACATATCAAGGGCTTCAAACACTTCGTGCGGAGTGTTATGCTCACAACGATAAAGGTCAACATGCAAAATTTCTGGTCTCGTGTCATAAGTATTACAAAGTGTAAAGCTTGGGCTAGAAACTTCTGCTTGGCTCACTTGAGGGAAACTTTGCACTAAACTACGTGTTAAGCATGTTTTGCCACAACCAAGGTCGCCGCGCAATAAGATAGCTTGAATGGGCAATGAACTTTGTTTTTCGTAATATTCACTTAAAGCAAGTCCAAGTTTTTGACCTAGTTTAGTTGTGTCGTTAAGGCTGTTACTATTAAATGTTTTCATCGTAAACCTCAGGAAAATCAGCAATACTTGCAATTGCGCTTGGTAAAAGATCTATTAAATCAGACGCCATATTGCCGCGCCTTTGGAAGTTTTGCTGTGTTATATATCCACAATAAGCATGGATCGTCATGGCAATGGCTGCAGCTTGAAATGATGGCAGTGGTGGCTTAAATGCTGCAAAAGCTGCAGCACAACCAGTTAAAACATCACCAGAGCCTGCTATGGCAAGGTTTGCAATGTCATATGGCAGGATGCATATGGGGCTTGCACCCTTAGCAAGTAATGCCCCTGCACCCTTCAATATCCATGTGCAAGGAGCAAGTGTTGTAAGTTTATGCATAGTTTCTGTGCGATTATTTTGCACTTCTTTATTGCTAATGCCAAGTAGACGTGCAGCTTCGCCTGGGTGAGGGGTGAGAATGTCATCATCTCGGATAAGTTTCAAAAAATGCAAATTATCGGCTAAAATATTTAAAGCGTCGGCGTCAATTACTGCTCTTGGACGTGAGGGTAAGGCTAGAATATTTTTTAAAAAATTTGCGGTGTTTGCTTCTGTGCCAAGGCCAGGTCCTATGGCTAGTGCTGAAACTGATGCTACCTTCTCCACAAAATTTGCTGAAAGATCATGCGGCCAGGCATAGCCTTCACCAAGTTCAAAACTCATTAGTTCTGGTAGATGTGTTTTTATTTCAGTGCAAAGCATACTCGGTGCAGCCACTGTTACTAAACCTGCTCCAGAGCGCAGTGCAGCGTGGGCTACCAGCTTAGCTGCACCACTAAGATTTTTTGAACCTGCTATTACTAACATATGTCCCCAAATGCCTTTATGGCTTTGCTCTGGCAATGTGGGCAGAAGTTTAGCTATCTTTTTAGGACTAAGTAAATTAAATGATGCTGGATATTGTTTAGTCACGGTATGGGGTATGCCAATTTTTTGCACAAAAAGCTTGCCAGTATAGGTTTTAGCTTGAGGTAGAACCAAACTAGGCTTAGCCGCAGCAAAGCAAATTGTGGCATGGGCTTTAACTGCTAAATCATCAATATGATGATTTATAGTGTCATAAGCACTAGGTATGTCTAAAGAAAAAATAAATGCATCAAGGCTGTTTATAAGTTTAATACATGCCAAAAATTGAGGGCGTAGAGGTGGTTTAAAACCTGTTCCAAGTAAACCATCAATAATGATATGTGGTTTGTGCCATGGGGGTGGTACTAATTTTTCTAAAATTATTTCACCTTTTTGCGGTATTTGGATAAATGGAATACCAAGTTTTTTACTTAATTTAGTGTGCTTGCCACAAGTGCCAGTGTAGGTGCTCAGGTTTTTTATATGCAAAACCAGTGGCTTTGCTCCAATATCTTGTAAATGTCTAGCAAGTGCTGCTGCATCACCACCATTGTTACCAGAGCCCATGAATAGCAAAATAGGAACATTTGCTAAGCAGCCTTTAAGTCTTTGTAAAACATTTAAAGCCGCACGCGCGGCATTTTCCATGAGCGTAAATTCAGGAATTCCAAGCTTTATGGCGGCATTATCCCACTGTTTCATTTCTGTCGGAGTGGGCAGGGGGGGAGCTTGCAAATTTATGGGCATATTCTTCCATTGCGTAAAATTGTGTTTGTGTATAGAGTGCTTTTTTTATATGTACTATTTGAACAAGCATTGTCTTGCTCGTCAAGTATTTCTTAAATGTAATATTTAGAGCAATGATTGTAAATTAATATTAAGTATATCGAGGCATTCATGAATCTTTGTATTGTTGGAACTGGCTATGTTGGCCTAGTTAGTGCAGCCTGTTTTGCAGAAATGGGCAATCATGTGGTGTGTGTTGATGTAAATCCCAATGTTGTGGATAGATTAAACGCTGGCTTTGTACATATTTTTGAGCCAGGTCTTGAAGATCTTGTGCAGCGTAGTCGTGCAGATGGACGATTAGTGTTTACAACTTCTTTACAAGAAGGACTTGAAAAAGCAGATGTAGCCTTTATTTGTGTAGGCACTCCTTCAGGTGATGACGGTTCTTGTGACTTGCGTTTTGTAGAAAGTGTTGCAAGAGATATTGGTAAATACATGCAACGTGAGATTGTGGTTGTAGATAAATCCACCGTGCCTGTAGGTACGGCTGACCTAGTTTCTTCGCTTATCGAAAAAGAATTAGTGGAACGTGAAACAAGCATTGCCTATGAAGTGGTATCAAACCCAGAATTTTTGAAAGAAGGTGATGCTGTAATTGACTTTATGAAGCCTGATCGTGTGGTAATTGGTACTGCTTCTGAAAAAGCTGCCAATGTAATGCGTGAATTATATGCTCCTTTTGCCCGCACTCGTGATAAATTAATTGTTATGAGTGTGCGTAGTGCAGAAATGACTAAGTATGCAGCTAATTGCATGTTGGCCACAAAAATCTCATTTATTAATGAAATTGCAACTATATGTGAAAGAGTAGGCGCAGATGTGCGTGATGTGCGCATGGGCATTGGTTCTGACTCACGCATAGGCTATCAATTTATATATCCAGGTCTTGGCTATGGTGGGTCGTGCTTTCCAAAGGATGTTAAAGCCTTAATTCATACTGCTAGTGCTGCAGGAGTTAATCCAGAACTATTAAATGCTGTAGAAAGTGTTAATGCTCGTCAAAAGAAAAGCATGGCAAAGCGTATTATGGAGTACTTTGCACCTCAAGGTGGTGTTGCTGGTAAAACTCTTGCCTTGTGGGGTCTTGCATTTAAAGCCAATACCGATGACATGCGTGAAGCTGCCTCTCTAACCATTATTCAAGAACTAACTGCAGCCGGTATGCGTGTGCTTGCCTATGACCCTGTGGCGCATGAAAATGCCAAGAAAATTCTTGAAGGTAATAACTTAGTGGAAATTGTAGATGATCAATATGCAGCATGTAAAAATGCCAATGCATTATTAGTTGCCACAGAATGGAATCAATTTAGAAATCCAGACTATGAGCAATTAAAAACCTTACTTGTTGCTCCAGTTATGTTTGATGGACGTAATTTATATTCTCCGCAACATGTGGCTGACAAAGGTTTTGCATATTTTTGTGTGGGCAGAAAATAAAATAGATTTAATAAATTTACTAAGTCAACCCTCATAAGGATATGTACCTTATGAGGGTTTTTTATAATTATGTTATTTTGACTTGAATAGAGCTTTGTCCAATATACTTCAATTGAAAACTTCAGTTCTTTGTCATTATAATGAAGCTTAAAAATATTACTCTATTGTTAGGATAAGTTAATGCAAAAAAAAGCGTGGTTAGTGTATAATACCAGTATTGCATCAAAAAAATTTTTGGAAGTACATGCTTTATATATTGAAGCCGCTAAGAAGAACAATGTTAGATTAGAGCCAGTTAAGAGCTCTGATATATATAGCCTAATTCACAATAAAAATTTAATTTCAAGTCACTCTTCTATAACACAGCCAGATTTTATATTGTTTTTAGAAAAAGATTTGCGTTTAGCATATCATTTGGAAAGCCTTGGCTACAAGTTGTATAATTCACACGCTGCTATTCAAAATTGCGATGATAAGTTTTTAACAGCGCAAATCTTAGCTAAGCACGATATTAAACAGCCTAAAACGCTTATTTCTCATTTGCATTATTCTGGATTTATAGAAGAAAGCCATGACGCAGGTTTAAGTGTAGTAAAAGATATAGAGAGCCATTTTTCATATCCATTGATTGTTAAAGAAGTGTATGGCTCATTTGGTTCACAGGTTTATTTGATTAATAATAGGCAAGAGTTACAAAATAAAAGAAAAGAGTTGCTTTTAAAGCCTCATATATATCAAGAGTTTATTGCATCAAGCAAAGGGCGCGATGTTCGTTTGCAGGTGGTTGGTCAAAAGGTAGTTGCCGCAGTATTGCGTACCTCAGAACATGATTTTAGGGCTAATGTTACCAATGGTGGTATTATGCAGCCATATGATCCCTCGCAGCAATTTGTTGACATGGCACTAAGATGTGCAAAGATATTACATGTGGATTTTGCAGGAGTGGATATTTTATTTGGGGAGCAAGATGAGCCTATTTTGTGTGAAGTAAATTCTAATGCACACATTAAAAATATTTCTGAGTGCACATCAGTCAATGTGGCTAAGCATGTCATTGACTACATTTTACAAACATTATGAAAGACGCTCTACTTATATATAATCGCAGCGATTATGCTAAAAACGCTTGGTTTGCAAAAAAATTGCAAGATGTTGGCATTGATTTCGGCTTTAATATCAAACTTGTTTTTGCTGATGAATTACAGCTATTTATATTTGGTGGTGACTTATCTATCACTTATAGGCATAAAAAATTAGAAAAAACATACTTCGTTATTAATAGAACTCGTGATGCTCGTATTGCATATCATTTTGAAGCATTGGGAATTAGAGTTTTTAATAGTTCTAATATTACTGAGGTTTGTAATAATAAAGCAAGGACACATCAAGTTGTAAACAGTCTAGGTGTGAAGTCTATAAATACTTTATTGTGCAATAAAAGTAATTTGATTAATTATGATATGCTATTACATTATCCTCTGGTGCTAAAGTCAGTGAATGGGCATGGAGGCAATGAAGTATTTAAAGTGCATAACCAAACACAACTTTTAGAAGTGATTGCAAAAATTCCTACCGAAGAGTTTATTATACAGGAGTTTTCTAACAATTGTGGTATTGATATACGTGTATATATAATAAATAATAATATAGTTTCCAGTGTTAAACGTGTTGCTGATGATAGTTTTAAATCTAATATATCTATGGGTGGCAAATCTGAGCCTTATGAACTTAATTTTTGTGAAAAGGAGCAGGTAAAAAAAATATGCTCTACGTTATCCTTTGATTTTGTAGGCATAGATTTTATCCTTGATGAAGATGAAAACTTGCTTTTTAATGAGGTTGAAGATGTGGTCGGATGTAGAGCTTTATATGCCAATTATAGCTTTGATATAGTAGCATATTTTATGGAATATATTGCTGAATCTAACACGGCATTCTAATTTTATACTTTTTTTAGCCACGCTTGTTTTGGCAAAAATCTGTTTGAGGTTGGGAAAGGTTTTTTAAGCAATTAGCCGGCGGTGAAGCAACGCGAAAGTGCCGAGCAGCGAAAAAAACTTTACCGAACATCAAACATCATTGCATAAATTATTGAAATGACAATGCCGTGTCTGTAGCCATAATGTGCTAGTGATGTCAACTTAAAATACTATAGATAAATTTTTGTTTAGTAAATTTTTAAAAAAACAAAATCCCATTAAATAATATTTCAATTTAATGGGATTTGGTGAAAGATTATATTTAATGTATATGCTTACAGCGTTTTTTGTTCTTCATCTCTTTGCATGGCATTTACAGGGCATACCTTTGTGCATAACCCACAGGCAATACAAAGCTTTGAATCAAAGTTGGTAAGCCTAGTATTTGTATCTACAAACAAAGCTTGAGGTTTACACACAGCAGTGCACATACCACAGTGCATGCAAAGCTCCTCATGAAATTGCACTTCATGTTTAAGCCCAAGCACCTTGACTCCACATTTTTTAAGGTAGACAATACCTCGCTCAATATCTGGCGTTTTGCCTATGAGTTCAAGGGTTAAACTGCCTTCTTTGCGTGGACCAATTTGCGCCTTCATTATATTAAATAAAAGACCATAGTCACTTACAAGCCTACATACTAGTGGCTCGTTAGAAATATCTGGTGCAAAATTAAGTATTACTTCTTTGCGATCTGGTAATTTAGAACTATTTGTCATATCTTAACGGTTTGTTTGTAAAAATGATTTTGCTCTTGATGCCTCAGCCGATGTGGGGAACTTTTTAATCAGCTCTTGTAAACGTGCTGTGGCAGCAGCTTTTTGTCCAAGTTTACTAAAACTAATACCTTGTTTTAGATATGCACCGGGCGCTGAGGGGCTTTTGGGATAATTATTAATAACTTTATCATAGGCTAAGGCTGCGTCATTAAATTTATTTAGTTGAAAATTACATTCACCTACATAATACCAGGCATTACCCACTTGAGGATTGTTAGGGTAGTTTTTGGTAAAATCACTAAATGAGCGCTGAGCTTCAGCATATTGCCTTGCGTTAAAAGAGCTTACTCCAGCATTATATAGAGCTGTTGCCATATCGGTTTGTGGCGCTTGGGTCATTGGAGGTTGTGGGGTTACAGGAGTTAGGGCTAAGGTCCCACGATGTTGTTGGGGTGGACCATCTCTATAAACACCATCACTGCCTATGCTGCCTTCCATACCTGCTTCCATACCACTTTCCATTATGGTTGGTGATATGGGTGCATCAAGATTTAGGTTAAGTGCTAGAGATCTTTCTACTTGTCTAAGGGCAGCATCATGCCTATTAACTATATCCACAAGGTTTTTTGCACCACCCATGGCATTAAGGTCGTCTAATTGACCTTTAATGGCATTTAAATCTTGGCGTATGGCTTGCAATTGAGCCCAGTTATCAGCCATGCCGGGTTGAAGTTGGCGTAATTGTTGATTTTGCGTAGATACTTGTTGTTGTAGAGTAGTATAGTCTTCTTGCTTGGCACAGCCAGTAGCAAAAACGAATAAACAGCAAGTTGCTAATAATATAGATTTTCTTGGCATAATTTCCACCTTGTTTTATGAATAATATTCATCCATAACTTTTTTTAATTTTCTTCTTTCTTACATGCACTTGGGTCTTGTTGTAAAGGGGTTTTACTAGCTCTTTTTTGACCAATAAGAATATAGGCTAGTCCACCAATGACCGGAATAAAGACAGCTATTAAAAACCATATGGATTTTTGCTCCTCACTTGTGAAGTAATGATTACGCACATGCCATATGGACCATAAGTTAGGCAATATGGGTAATATCAAAATGAGCCATTGCCACCATAATAACGATGCTATCATTGTAAAACCTACGATTTATTTTTGTCTGCTAAGAACATGGCAAAACAAGTAAGAAATGCCCCAATGCAAATGGCAATATCAGCCACATTAAAGGCTGGCCAATGCCAATTGCCTACATAAAAATCTAAAAAATCTATGACAGCGCGCATACGAATGCGGTCTATCAAATTTCCAAGCGCACCACCTAATATTAAACCCAATGCCGTAAAAAGTAAGACATCATGTTTGGAGCTACGCACCAAGAAAAATATACTCACAACGGCAATGATCGTTGCTACCATAAAGAGCCAAAATTGCCACTCAATATCAGAGCGGTTTAAAAAACCAAAGGCTGCTCCGCGATTGCGAATATTAACTAGGTCAAAAAAACCTTCAATAACAGTGACAGAGCGATGCAAGGGTATACTGGTAACTGCCCACCACTTGCTTAATTGGTCAAGCAATATGACAATGCCTGCTATGCCAAGCACAATTTTATAGCGCATGACTCTCTGTACTCATAACCTTAGTGCACCTTGGGCAAAGGCTTGGATGATTGGGGTCTGTTCCTAGGTTAGTGTTATAAATCCAGCATCTTGCGCATTTTTCACCTCCAGCACGCTCCACCGAAATGGCTATACCTTCCATATCTTCCGGTATGATGGCATCGCTTGGTGCTGTTGCAAAATCTGCAATACTTAGCTGTGATACAATACAAATGGCGCGCATATCTTCCAAGGTGTCATTGAGTAAGTCCTGGAAAATATTTTGTAATTCTGGTTTGATAAATAAATTAACCTTGGTATCTAAAGAGTGCCCAATGCTACCATCCTTACGCAATGGCTCGATGGCTTTAATAATTGCAGCACGCACCGCAAAAAGTTTAGCCCATTGGTCGCGCTCATTTTCATTAAGCAAATAATTCTTGCTTAGCTCGCCCTCACCAAGCAAGGGCAGGGCAAAAACTGTTTGCACGTCAGTGTTTTTTAAGCTTTCGGGTATATAATTATGAACCTCTTCAGCGGTGAAGCTTAAAATAGGCGCCATATCACGAAGAATTAAACCTAATATATGCCAAAGGGCTGTTTGGGCTGAGCGGCGCTCCTGACTATTAGTTCCAGAAGCATAGAGGCGATCTTTCAATATATCTAAATAGTTAGCAGAAAGGTCTGTGGTGCAAAGGTTATGCAAGGTATGAAATATTTTATGAAATTCAAAGCTTGCATAGGCTTTTTGCATGCGTATATGCGCTCTTGCAACAACATCTAGGGCGTGACGATCTAATGGCTCCATCTCGCTTATGGGTATTAGCTGCTCAAAACTAAGATCATTGATATTACCAAGTAAATAGCGGCAAGTATTGCGTATCCTACGATAGGCATCTACTAAGCGATTTAATATTTCATCAGAGATGCGTATATCTTCGCGATATTCTACTGAAGATACCCAAAGTCTAATAATTTCTGCTCCAAATTTATCAATAAGTTCTTGTGGTGCAATAACATTACCAATAGATTTAGACATTTTACGTCCACTGCCGTCCACTACATAGCCATGAGTTAAAACTGCTTTATATGGAGGGGTGTTGCGTGTTGCCATGGAGGCTAGCAAGGATGAGTGAAACCAACCACGATGTTGGTCAGAGCCTTCTAAGTACAGGTCCGCTGGGAATTGACATTCCTTGCGCTTTTCAACCACCGCCGTAAAGCTGGTACCTGAGTCAAACCACACGTCCAAAATATCTGTTTCTTTTTTCCATTTCTTAGCCTGACAATGTGGGCAAGCAAGGTCGTTTGGTATAATGTCTGTAATATCAGCTTCATACCAATAGTCACAGCCTGTGGCATGACCTGCAAAACGCTCTGCCATACTATGCATCCACTCAGCATCATGCCATGCCTCGCCACAAGACTCACAGAGCAATGCCATAATAGGCACACCCCATTGACGTTGGCGAGAAATACACCAATCAGGGCGAAACTCTATCATATTATAAATTCGTTCTTCGCCCCAAGCCGGAATCCACTTGACCTTTTGGCGAATGGCATCGAGAGCACGCTTGCGTAAGTCATTAATATCCATGCCAATAAACCACTGAGTCGTGGCGCGAAAAATAACTGGTTCTTTACAGCGCCAGCAATGGGGGTAGGAGTGGCTAATATTATCTGCTGCAAGTAAGTTGCCAACTTCTTCTAATTTTTCCATCACTTTAGGGTTTGCCTCAAATACTGTTAGACCAGCAAAAAATTGCACGCTATCTAAAAAACGTCCTGCATCGTCCAAGGGAGAATAAATTTCAAGATTATATTTTAGGCCCACTTCATAGTCTTCGCGTCCATGTCCTGGAGCAGTGTGTACGCAACCTGTACCTGCATCAAGGGTTACATGCTCACCAAGAACAAGGGGAGATTTGCGCTCATAAAAAGGATGATTTGCTATTAAACCTTCAAGGTCTTTGCCTTTAACTTCACCATGCACTTGGTAATTATCAAATCCAAATGTCTTGGCACAAGTTTCAACTAAGTCTTTAGCCAGTAAGTAATAATTATTCTCATGCTCCACAAGGCTATAGTCAAATTCAGGGTGCAAACATACAGCCATATTGTCTGGCAAGGTCCAAGGTGTGGTGGTCCAAATTACTATATAGGTGCTTTGCGGTAATGCTTCAGGGAAAAATTTTGTAATATTTTCATCGTTTAGCGGGAAGCGCACAAAAATAGATGGTGAGTTATGGTCATAATATTCTACTTCTGCTTCTGCCAAAGCTGTATGACAAGAACAACACCAATAAATGGGTTTTTTGCTACGTGCAAGATTGCCAGCAGCAGAAACATCGGCTAAAGCATGGGCTGTAGCTGCTTCATAGCCTGGGTCCATGCTCATATAGGGTTCTTGCCAAGTGCCAAATACACCTAGGCGCTTAAATTCTTTACGTTGTATATCAATAAACTTTGACGCATACTTACGGCATTCTTTACGCACCACATGCGCCGGCAGGCTTTTTTTCTTTTCGCCAAGCTCATGTTCTACCTTGAGTTCAATGGGTAAACCATGGCAATCCCAGCCGGGTACATATTCTGCTGCATAGCCTTGCATATTTTGAGATTTTACAATGATATCTTTTAATATTTTATTTAAGGCAGTACCCATGTGTATATGTCCATTGGCATAGGGAGGACCATCATGCAAAACATAACGTCCACTTTTGCCAGATGCTTGCACCATGAGATTATAGGCATCAATTTTGTCCCAATGCTTCAGCATTTCAGGCTCGCGTTGGACAAGGTTGGCCTTCATGGGAAAGCGGGTATCTGGTAAATTTAGGCTTTTTTTGTAATCACTCATCATATTCTCCATGCACAAAATTTGACGCTGAAATGTCAAAATGAATTGAGCATTATGGGGTATAATGTGGTTGAATGTCAAGGATTGAACTTGCATCAGGTGATT